>NZ_CP026309.1:3643339-3946951 GCF_002906575.1 Salinigranum rubrum | reverse complement strand
CCGCAGTTGGTCGACCGCGCGTTCGACCACGTCCAGCGGGTCCGCGAGGAGGGGACGGCCGTGCTGATGGTCGAGCAGAACGTCCGCGCGGCGCTCGGCGTCGCCGACCGGGGGTACGTCCTCGACATGGGCGAGAACCGCTTCGAGGGCCCGGCCGACGAATTACTCGCCAGCGACGCGGTCCGCGACCTCTACCTCGGGAGACGCGACGACTGAGCCGTTCGGTTCGTGCGCTCCGCGCCGAAAACGGACGACACCGGCGTCGCCGCCGTCGCCGCCGTCACCCCCCGGGAGTCGAGGGTCGTGGACGACGTACGACACGCCGCGGTCGCTGCGTTTGTCGCGGGCTTCCCCGCAGTGGGGGACAGCCTTCCGACCGGTAGAGTCCCAACACGGCGGTCGGGGGAGCGCGCGAGTCGAAATACGCGTTGAACCCGTGTGCGAGCGAGGGACACGACCACCGAACCCTCGCGGGACCGACGGGGTTTTCGCCGGGGCGAACGCACCCGCGCACATGACAGTCCTCTGTGTCGCCGGCGGGCGGGTCGTCCACCCCGACGGCTCCGTGACGGCGGCGGACGTGCTCGTCGACCAGGACCGGGGCGAAATCGTCGACGTCGGCCCCGACCCGAGTGAGGAAGCCGACCAGGTGCTCGACGCGAGCGGGTCGGTGGTGATGCCGGGGCTCGTCAACGCCCACACCCACGCCGCGATGACGCTCCTGCGAGGCTACGCGGACGACAAGCCGCTCGAAACGTGGCTCCGCGAGGACATCTGGCCGGCCGAGGCCGCCCTCGACTCTTCCGATGTTCGCGCCGGGACCGACCTCGCCCTCCTGGAGATGATCCGCTCGGGGACGACCGCCTTCGGCGACATGTACTTTCACGTTCCCCAGGTCGTCGAGAGCGTCGCCGACGCCGGCCTTCGTGCTCGCCTCGGCCACGGAATCGTCACCGTCGGCAAGGACACCGAGACGGCACACGACGACGTCGACGAGAGCCTCGCCGTGGCCCGCGAGTACGACGGTGCCGCCGGGGGAGGGTTCGAACGGCCGTGATGCCGCACTCGCTCACCACCGTCTCGGACGAGGCGTTCGAGCGCTGCGTCGAGACCGCTCGCGACGTCGGGGTGCCGCTTCACCTCCACGCGAACGAGACGCGCGACGAGGTGGACCCCATCGTCGACGAACGCGGACAGGACCCGCTGCAGTACGCCGACGGCCTCGGCGTCCTCGACTCGACGACGTTCCTCGCCCACGGCGTCCACGTCTCCGAGGCGGAGATCGACCTCCTCGCCGAGCGGGGAAGCAGCGTCGTCCACTGCCCGGCGTCGAACATGAAGCTCGCGTCGGGGATGGCGCCCGTCCAGCGCTACCTCGACGCGGGCGTGAACGTCGCGCTCGGGACCGACGGCGCGGCCTCGAACAACGACCTCGACCTCTTCGACGAGATGCGCGACGCGGCGATGCTCGGCAAACTCGCCGCCGACCGCGCCGACGCCGTCGCCGCGCCCGACGTGGTAGAGATGGCGACGGCGGGCGGTGCCGACGCGCTCGGCCTCCCGGGCGGCCGCATCGCGCCCGGCGAAGCCGCGGACATCGCCGTCGTCGACCTCGACGCGCCCCACCTCACCCCGGTCCACGACGTTATCTCGCACCTGGTGTACGCCGCCCGCGGCTCCGACGTCCGCCACACCGTCTGTGACGGACAGGTGTTGATGCGCGACCGCGAGGTGCTGACGATGGACGAAGAGCGGGTCAAAACAGACGCACGAGAGAAAGCGGCAGCGATGGCCGAGCGCGCCGACTGACTCTCTCCTCGCCCGCGCGTTCTATCTCTCCTCGGCCACCGCGTTCGCCAGCGCGAAACTCGTCACCGAGACCGAATCGCCGATACCGACGGTGCTCGCGGGCGTTTCGACGACGCGGTTCGGGACCGCCACCACGCCGGGCGACGCGACGACGCCGTCCTCACACGGGACGTCGAGGGCGTCAGCGAGTCGGTCGACGGCGTCGATTCCCTTCGCGGATCGCTCGAACCGCGTCGCGGCTCCGAGGTCGTCCGCGCCGGTCACCAGTCCGTCTTCCGCCTTCGCGGCCGCGACGTACGCCGCGACGTCGAAGCCGTCCCGGACGGCCGCGGGCGGGAGGTAGCGGTCGTCGAACGTCGCGAGGAAGTACGACTTCGCGTGGAACGACAGCGCGCCGATTTCTAACTGCTCGCGGACGGCTTCGAGCGTCTCGTACCGGCGGACGATTCCGTCTTCGGTCGTCGGCACCGAGACGCCGAGGTCGTCGCGCAACTGGTCGAGTTCGCGGCCGTCGAGGCTCACCACGTCGGCCTCGGGGACGATTGCCTCGCGCATCTTCTCCCTGATGGCGGGGTCGTGCGTCACCCCGAGTTCGACCTGCACCCGCGCGTGGTCGCCGACGCCCCGGACGAACGACGCGGCGTTGTCGAGACACGTCTCGAACGTCTCCCCGCTCTCGTACTCGCGGTTGACGCTGTGAAAGCCCGAGAGGACCGCACAGCCGACCCGCTCGCCGAGGGTTTCGGCGTGGCCGTCGACGGAGGTGTGGAGGTCGAACTCGTCGGGACGGGACGCCGCGATGAAGCGCGAGGCGTCGGCCGCGGTCGTCCCGAAGAACGTGTCGCCCGCGTCGAACTCGAAGATCCAGTTGAGCTTCGTCTTCTCGGCGGGCGGAGCGTCTTCGAGTCGACGGAGCACGAGTTCCCCCTCGCCACCCTCCTCGTCCCCTTCTGCGACCGGGAACCGGATGCCGTCGGGATGGGTGAACTGCGCGCGTTGCCGTCCGGAGAGCAGATACGTGTAGAAGACGGGGCTCCCGCCGAGCGACGACAGCACGTCGGCCATGATGCCGGCCTGTCCCCCGAGACGCTGTTCGTCCGCGGCGAGCGACGATTCGAGGTCGGCCGCGAACGCGTCGGTCATGGCGCGCTCGTCGCCGCTTCCTCGATTCATGGTCGCCGCGATGGCCGCCGCGAGTTCGCTCCGGGAGTCGAGTCGACCGTCGGGGTCGTCGCCGGGGGGACCGAGAACCGATTCGAGGTCGGCGTCGACGCGCCGGATGCCGTCGACGTTCGCGTTGTACGCACACAGCACCGGGTAGCCGTCGAGCGCGTCCAGCGCGGCCTGGAGGTCCATGTCCGGACCGTCGCCAGCGCGCCTGTTAGTCGTTCTGCCTGCCGCACGTCGTGCGATACTGCGGGTCACCGCTCCTCGACGCGAACGTTCCGGTACGTCGAGACGACGGTGCCGCCGGCGTCGTGGTCGTTGACGAAGACGAGCTTCGAAACGTCACCCTGGAACGCCTCGCCGACGGGAATCTCGTATCGCACCCAGCCGTCGCCGTCGGTGTAGGTGGCGTACGTTCCGTCGAAGTTGTACGCGCCGGTGTCACCGACGGCCTGCGTCCCGTAGAGCTTGTACAGCGGCTGTGTCCCCGTGTTGTCGGTTCCGAGCCCGATGGCGTGAATCTCGCCCTGGTCGGTGCTCTTGAACTCGAAGACGAGCACGGTGTCGGCCGTGACCGTGTAGTCGAAGTCGACTTCCTTCCACGTGTTCCCTTCGAGTCGATAGCTCCCTCCCGACGCCGTCAGCGACCCGCCGCCGTCCTGTCCGTCGGTCGAGTAGCTACTGACCGACGCCGAGGGGTCGGGGACCGTTCCGACCACCGGCACCGAGAACTCGTCGCGGGCGAGGACGCTCCCGCTGGGTCGGTGGACCACCCGAACCGTGGCCGTCTCGCCGGTCAGTCCGTGGCCGACGACGAACGTCTCGCCCGCGGTGAACGCGCCGTCGCCGTTCCCCCGCCGGGTCGCCCCGTCCAGCGAGAGGCGGGTCGTCCCGTCGTCGCCGCTGATAACCAGGCCGACGTCCGCCGCGGCCAGTTCGTCTCCCGACTCGTGGGTCACGCTGACGTTCCGTCCGTCCACGTCCGTGGCCACGGCCGCCGAGACGGGTTCCCGCTGTGCCTCTTCGAGGACCCCACTCGTCGCGTACGCGACGGTTCCTCCGACCACGAGGAGGACCGCGACGAGGAAGACGGTGGCGACGGTGGTCGACTGGCCGCGACTCATTACGGCACGGTTCCCTCGTCGTCGGTTAACGATTTCGTCCGGGTTTTCAACGGTGATATTCACCGGACGCTGCCCCGATGCCTTCGCTTCGGTAGCGTTTTCCCAGCCCTCCCGTAATCGCTACGCATGAGTCAGCCGTCTATCACCGACCGTCTCGGTGACCCCGAGACCGCACGCGAGGAGGGCCGCCGCAAGATGGACTGGGCGATGCAGCACATGCCCATCCTGCAGTCGCTCTCCGGGGAGTTCGCGAGCGAAGAACCGCTCGACGGAGAGGTCGTCGGGATGGCGATGCACGTCGAGGCGAAGACGGCGAACCTCGTCGAACTCCTCGCCGAGGGCGGCGCCGAGGTGGCCATCACGGGCTGTAACCCCCTGTCGACGCACGACGACGTGAGCGCGGCGCTCGACGCCCACCCTCGAATCACCTCCTACGCCGAGCGCGGCGTCGACGACGAGCAGTACTACGCCGACATCGAGGCGGTCATCGGACACGAACCGACCATCACCGTCGACGACGGGATGGACATGGTCGCGGCCATCCACGAGTCGTTTCCTGAACTGATCGACACCATCGTCGGCGGCTGTGAGGAGACGACGACCGGTGTGCACCGCCTCCGTGCGATGGACGCCGACGGGGAGTTGAAATACCCCGTGTTCGCCGTCAACGACACCCCGATGAAGACGCTGTTCGACAACGTTCACGGCACGGGCGAGTCGGCGCTGGCGACCATCGCGATGACGACCAACCTCTCGTGGGCGTCGAAGACCGTCGTCGTCGCCGGCTACGGCTACTGTGGCAAGGGGGTAGCGAAGAAGGCCGCCGGTCAGAACGCGAACGTCGTCGTCACCGAAGTCGAGCCCCGACGCGCGCTGGAGGCGCACATGGAGGGGTACGACGTCATGCCGATGGCCGACGCGGCGGAGGTGGGCGACGTCTTCATCACCACCACCGGCAACCGCGACGTCATCACCCGCGAGCACTTCGAGGTCATGCAGGACGGCGTCCTCCTCGCCAACGCCGGCCACTTCGACGTCGAGGTCAACCTCGACCACCTCTCGGACATGGCGGTCGACCAGTACGAGGCGCGCGACGGCGTCGACGCGTACGAGTTAAAAGATGGAAGACGGCTGAACGTCCTCGCCGAGGGCCGACTGGTGAACCTCGCCGCACCCATCGCGCTCGGACACCCGGTTGAGGTGATGGACCAGTCGTTCGGGGTTCAGGCGGTCTGCGTGCGCGAACTCGTCGAACACGGCGAGGAGTACGGCGCGGGCGTCCACGACGTCCCCGACGACCTCGACCGCGAGGTGGCCGAGATCAAACTCGCCGCCGAGGGCGTCGAGTACGACTCCCTGACCGACGAGCAGGCGGAGTACATGGACTCGTGGGACCACGGGACGTAGACGGTGAGTGTGGAACGTATCGATCGGGAGACGAACCGATAGCAGGGCCCGAACGAGACTGTCTGGACGCCGAGTGAGACAAGCGCGACGACCGTGCGGTCGCCAGAGCGGTGTGGCCACGTCCTCCCCAGCCGATTCCTTCGTGAACCTCCTTTCAGTCGGTCACTCAGTCATCCCTCGCGCGCGAGTCGCGCTCACGGAGAGCGCGACGCCACGCGCCACCCGCACCGCGGTCCGATCCGAAGGCGGTCGGCGCGCGGGACCGAGCGACCGGATGGTGGTGTGAGGAACATCACCACACACCGGGGACTGTCGGATACCTCCGTCCGCTTCACGTCACGGACGGCAAGGCAGTTCCTTCGACGAGGGCGGGGCGGACTCGCCACCGACGGTTTCGGTGCTCGCTCTCGACCGGGTCGTCCCATTTAAGTCCGCCCGAGAACCAACTCCGACGATGTCCGCGAACCGCAAGGGCGACCGCCGAGAGCGGGAACTCGTCAACCGTCTCGACGAGGCTGGCTTCGCCGTGATGCGCGCGCCCGCGTCCGGGAGTGCAACCACGCGCGAACTCCCCGACGTGCTCGCCGGCAACGGCGAGGTGTTCTACGCTATCGAGGCCAAATCGAGCGCCGGCGACCCCATCTATCTCACCGGCGAGGAGGTCGAGGCGCTCATCTACTTCGCACAGAACTTCGGTGCCAAGGCCCGCATCGCCGTCCGCTTCGACCGCGAGGACTGGTACTTCTTCCACCCGGGCGACCTCTACGTCACCGACGGCGGCAACTACCGGGTGAAGAAGGAGACGGCGCTCGCCGAGGGCGAGGACTTCGACGAGTTCGTCGGCCGTTCACAGAAGACGACGCTCGACGACCTGGACTAGCGGGCACGGAACGCGGCCGCTCGGCCGCCTTCTGCCTCGTACCCGACGACAACGGCGTTCGGGATTCAACCCGTACCTCGGTCAGTGGAATCGAGTTCGGGAGGGGAGAACCGAACGTCCCGGCGCCTCAGGCGGCGGACTCGAACCCCGTGGGCGACTCCACCTCGTACCGGGGCGTCCCTTCGGTGTCGCTCGCGGCGCGCTCGGATTCCCCGGTGGCTCCCGACGTTTCGTCGGTCTCGCCGTCGACGGGGAGGGCTCTAGCACGGCGAGCCTGCGGCCCCGTTCCGTCACCCTCGCTCTCTGCCCGGAGTCGGGAGGCCGGGAACCGGTACCGTTTCCGCGGCTCGTCGTCTTCGAGATAGACCGCGTCGACGACGGGTTCGTGCCCGCCGTAGTGTCGATTGGACTCGTAGTCGGCGACGAACCGGCCCTCCTGGGTCTCGACGGCGTCCGCTCGCTCCGTGGTGACGCCGACGACGAGCAGCGCGGAACCGGTCTCGCGGTCGGTGACGACGTCGCCCGGTCGGTGTGCGTGGCGGTCACAGAGCTGTGCGCCCGTCGAATCGAACGGGACGAACGCCTCGCGGCCACAGACCGCACAGACGGACGGTCGCTCGTCCGGCGCGGGGACGCGTCGCTCGGTGACTTCGATGGCGACCCGGCGGAGGTGCTTGCATCTGGAGCCGCGAATCGCGTGGTCCGGACAGGTACAGGTGCGCCGGTCGAGGTCGACGACGTACGTTCCGCCCTCGGTTTCGACGACGTACCGGCGGTCGCGGAGGGGGCGGACGGTCATCGGTTCGGTGCGGGCGCGGAGCGCGCGGCCCGTCGCGCCCGCCGGTGGGAGTCGCGTGTGCTGTGTGTGCTGTGACGCGGGTGTGTGTGCTGGGTGCGTCATGGTGGTGAGAACCGATCGGGGACCGGTTTCTCGTTTCGAGATAGGTCCCCGACGGGCGTAAGTCTTCGTCTCGTCGGCCCGTATCGGCCGATTCTGCCGCTCTCGACCCCTGTTCGCCCTCGCTTCGAAGCACTTTTCAGACCGTCGGGGGAAGCGTCAGCAGACAATGGCCCTCGAAGCGGAGATGCGTCGGAAGATCGTCGTCTCCATCGTCACCGTCCTCGTCTTCATCGGCATCATCATCGGGATCGGCGTGACGTTCAACGACGGCGGCCTCGGCAGCACCGGCGGCCTCGCTCTCATCGGGAGCATCGTCCTGTTCGTCCTCCTGATGGCCGGGGTCGGCCTCTTCCTCTCGCAGTAATCGCGTTCTCTCCGTCCTCGCCTCGTTCTCGCTTTTCGTTCTCGCCTCGTTCTCGCTTGGGCTCGTTCCGCCGCTTCGTCGCCGACGGACCGACGCCTCAGTTCTCGTCTCCCGCGTCCGCGACGCCGACCGCTTCGACGCCAGCACCCGCCTGCGCCTCGACGGCGTGCTTGTAGTACGACAGCGGGTGCGTGATGCGCTCACAGCGTTCGTCGCGGTTCACGCAGTCGCCGTACGCCTGCATCGTCGCACACGACGGCGAGGGGTACTGCACCCCCTCCCGGTCGCGGAGGAACTCGGCCTGCGTGGTCGTCGGTTCCTCGTCGAAGCCCGCGACCGACGCGATGGTGTCGCCGTCGAGGCCGATGGCGACCAGAAACGCCGTGAGCGAGAAGCGCGACTCCGGCGGGAGCGTCTCGCCCCCGCGACTCCGTTCGAGGAGCGCCTTGACGCACGGCGGGAACAGCGAGGGTTCGACGACGCTCACGCCCGACGTCGGCGCGTGGCCCGCCGTGAGCAACTGTCGAACCGAGGCCAGGGCGGGTTCGAGACCCGCGGCGAGGTCCGGGTTGCGCTCGCGGACGTCGAACGGGAGGCCCTCGGCGACCCGCCGGTGGACGGCCTCCTCTACGAGGCGGTCGAGTTCCGCCCGCTCGACGCGGACCCTCCCCTCCCGGACCTCGCGGTTGACGAGCCGCCAGTCGTCGCCCCAGTCGGGGTCAGAGAACGTGAGGTACGTCGTCAGCCCGACCCAGTACCAGCCGCGACCGCTCCGCTCCCGCCCGGATTCGGGCTCGGCGTCGATGCCGAACTCCGCGAGCACCTCCTCGCGGGTGACGCCCGCGCGTTCGACGCTCCGCAGGCCGTCGTCGTCGGACGCGAAGTCCGTCTCGAACCGTTCGGCCGCCGTCGCCGCCTCCGCGGCCGCGTACTTCTCGACGGCCGTGCTGTCTTCCACCAGTGAGACGAGGATGCGCGCGATGGGGTACGAGAGCAGTTCGTCCCTGGGGTCCCACCGGTCGGGCTCTTCGGGAGCGGTCGTTCCAGCCGTGAGCGCCCGCTCGACGCGCTCGCGGGCCCGCCCGACGGCCGGTGCGTCGCGCTCCACCAGCCCGATGAGCGACAGGTCCGCCTCTCGCACGGCCTCTCTCGCCGCGCTGAAGAACGGGTACCGCGCGTGACGCACCTCCCGTGACATCTGATGTGCGTTGCGGGCCGCGTCGAATAAACACGGCGGTTCCCCCCACTCGTCCCCTCACCGCTTTTCGTTTCCCGCCCCCTGTTCGTCCGCTTCCGTGTGGTCTATTTCCGTGTGTGCGCGACGTTCCGTATGGACCTCTCGGCTCCGCCCGCCGTCCTCCTCCTCGCGTTCCTCCCGGCGCTCATGTGGGGCTTCACTCCCGTCATCGAGAAACGGGCGCTCTCGGACGGCGGGACGCCGCTCCAGGCGGCGTTCACAGTCGTCGTCGTCGACTCCTCGGTCTATCTGGTCGCGCTCGCCGTCCTCCAGGACGACCCGTTCGGCGACCTCACGCTCGGGACGCTCGCCGTCTTCGCCGCCGCCGGTGCCGTCGGAACCGCCCTGGGCCGCCTCGCCATCTTCGCCGGCAACGCCCGCGTCGGCGCGAGCATCTCGAGTGCGGTCGTCAGCGCCCGCCCGCTGTTCGCCACGGCGCTCGCGGTCGGCTTCCTCGGCGAACCGCTCACGCTCCCGACCGGCCTCGGCATTCTCGTTCTCGTCCTCGGTCTCGGCGTCCTCTCGGTCGCCAAGGGCGGGGACCTCGGCGGCTGGTCGGGGAGGGACCTCCTCGTCCCGCTGGTCGCCGCGGCCGCCTTCGCCGTCGGTAACGTCGCCCGACGGTGGGGGCTCTCGGCCGCCGAGGCCACGCCGCTCGAAGCCGTCGCCGTCAACGAACTCGCCGCGCTCGTCACGCTCGGAGCGTACGTCGCCGTCGCCGGTCGGAACCGGGTGCTTGGCCGCCCCCGACGGTCGTATCTGGTGTTCGCCGTCAGCGGCCTCATCACCGCCGTCGCGCTGCTCTCGATGTTCACGGCGCTGTCGCACCCCGAAGGGAGAATCGCCGTCGTCGACCCGCTCATCGCGACGGCCCCGCTCTTCACCGTCGTGTTCTCCTGGCGACTCCTCGGGGACCTCGAACGGGTCACCCGCGGGGTCGTGGTCGGCGCGCTGTTGGTCGTCCTCGGGGCCGCGCTCGTGACTGGGGGTCCCGCACTGCTGCCTGGCTGACGCCGCTCGCGCCGCGCCGCCTCACCGAGTCCTCCCCGTACCCTCAAGTACGATACCGAAGCCACTCCCCGGTGTGCGTTGACCGTCGCGGGGGGTGACTCACGGTCGTGCGGCACACCACCTTCCGAAGCCGACGTGCCGCCTGTTCGCCACCCGCGTTTCGTCCTCCGTGCCGTCGACCACGGCACCTATTACGGGTGACTGCCAAGCGGGGGGCGTGCCGCGGTTCAGCTACCCCTGTCCGGCCTGTCGGAGCACGAACAGCCTCCACGGCACCGACTGCCGGTTCGAGGGGACGCCGTGGGCCGAGGTGGAACGCGCGTACATCGACCTCCTCGCCCGCCTGTCGGCGTCGCCGCTCCGCGAGGACGCCCTCAGGGGGGAAGTCGAGTGGTCGGCGCTCCACGAGGCGGCCCTCCGACAGTTGAAACACGAGGACCGCCTCACCGAGCGCAACGGCGTCCTCCGCCTCCGCACGGCCGAGGAGTACCGCGAGGAGGTGTCGGAACCGGCGGTCGAACCGCTCCGGACCATCTACGAGTACGGGTCGGTCCCGGGCTGTCACGACAACGCCGTCTTCGCGATGATCGCCTGGTACGAGATGGTCGGTCTCTCGTGGGCCGAGACGAAGGAGAACGTCGTCGCGTGGCTCCATGAGAGCGGAACGTGGGGCCGCGGCGGCTTCGAGGAGACCGACCCCGGGGAACTCGTCGAGAAGAAACGCCACGTCTACGAGGCCGGCTACGGCTGGAAGGAGAAGGCCGAGTCGGCGAAACGGGTCATCGACCGTCATCGGGGCTGAGGGAAAAAACCGACAGGCCGAAGCACCTCCCCCTGCTCCGACTGGTATGGCTGTCCCCGAGGCGTCCACGGCCTCTCTCACCCCGCGCCGTGCGCTCGCTACCGTCATCTTCGTCGTCTTCTTGGACCTCGTGGGCTTCGGCGTCGTCATCCCCATCCTCCCCTTCTACGTCCGGAGCTTCGGCGTCAGCGACGTCTTCATCGGACTCCTCGCGGCGTCGTACTCGCTCATGCAGTTCGTCTTCGCTCCGCTCCTCGGTCGGATCTCCGACTCCCGGGGGCGACGCCCGGTGCTCATGCTCTCGCTCGCGGGGAGCGTCGTCGCCTGGACCGTGTTCGGGCTCGCCGGCGAGGTGCTTTCGACCCTGGGCGTCGTCGCCGGCGTCACGACGCTGTTCGCCTCGCGGATGCTCGCCGGGGCGATGGGCGGCAACATCGCGACGGCCCAGGCGTACGTCGCGGACGTGACGCCCGTCGAGCGTCGCGCCGCCGCGCTCGGACTCATCGGCGCCTCGTTCAGCCTCGGCTTCATCTTCGGCCCGGCACTGGGTGGCGTCCTCGCCAGTGACGCCGTCGTCGCCCTCGCCCGCGACGCGTTCCCCGCTGTCGTCCCTGCCTCCCGGTTCTCGCTCCCCTCGTTCGGCGCGGCGACGCTCAGCCTCCTCGCGCTCTGTTCGGCGGCGCTGTTCCTCCCCGAACCCGAGCGCACGCGCGGACCGGCGGAGCGGGTGACGATCGTCGGCGGCTTCGTCGAGGCGCTCTCGAACCTCCGGCTCAGAGCCCTCGTCGTCTCCTTCTTCCTGCTCTCGCTGGCGTTTTCGGGCGTGCAGGTGATGTTCATCCCGTTCGCGGCCGACGTCTACGGTTACGACGCCACCCAGACCGCCTTCTTCCTCACCTACATCGGCTTCCTGGGCGCGGTGAACCAGGGCGTCCTCGTCGGTCGACTCTCCGCGCGCTACGAGGGGACACGGCTCGCCGTCGTCGGCGCGTCCGTGCTCCTCGTCTCGCTCGTCCTCCTCCCGTTCTCCCCGGACGTGGGCCGACTCCTCCCGACGCTGGGCGGCCCCGCGTGGTTCACCCGCGAACTGTTCGTGCTGCTCGTCGACGGCGCGTTGCTCTCGTTCGGGAACAGCCTCCTGAACGTCTCCCTGTCCACCCTCGTCTCGACGCGCGCAAGCGCCGACCGTCAGGGCAACGCCTTCGGCGTCACTCAGGGTGCGGGAAGCCTCGGGCGCACGGTCGGCCCGCCCGCGATGGCTGCGCTCTACGTCGTCGGCTTCCCGCTCCCGTTCGTCGTCGGCGCGGTCATCCTCGCTCCCATCGTGTACATCCTCGCGCGGTCGGCCCGTGACCCGACACCGACAGCGTGAGCCTCCTCAGTGTCGTTGCAGATACTGTTCTCTCTTACTGACTCTCATTTTTGCGTAAATTTTTGGTCGACGCGCACGAACGACGACTGATGCTCCCGGGGTTCTCGCCGCTGGCCTTCGGGTCGCTCCTGGCCGGCGGCACCTCACTCGCGCTCGCACTGTACGCCTGGCGCGAGCGGACGGAACCGGGGTCGACCGCCTTCGCGCTCCTGATGGTCGGGTCGACGGTGTGGTCGCTCTCGTACGCCGTCGCGCTCACGGCCTTCGACCCGGGAACGCGGGTGTTGATGGAGGTTCCCATCGAGGTCGGAAAGGCGCTCGTCGCCCCCGCCTGGCTGGCGTTCGCCCTCGGCTACACCGGCCGCGGGGAGTACCTCACCCGGCGTACCGTCGCCGGCCTCGTGGCGTTCCCGGCGGCGACGCTCGTCGTCGTTTCCCTCCCCGCACTGCGGCCGCTCATCTGGACGAACTACCGCGTCACGCCCACGCTCGGCGCGGCGACGGTCTCGTACGACCCGACGCTCTGGCACTACGCCCACGCCGCTTACGGCTACGTCCTCGTCGGCGCGGGGATGGCGCTCCTCGTCGACGCGCTCGCCTCACACACCAGGCTGTACCGCAGACAGACGCTCGCGCTCGTCGTCGGTTCCCTCTTTCCGACGGTCGCACACGTCAAGCGCACCTTCCAGTTCGGCCCGCTCGTCGCCGTCGACTTCACGCCGATGGCGCTTTCGGTGACGGGGCTCACGTTCGGCTACGCGCTGTTCCGTTTCGACCTGTTCGACCTCGTCCCCGCGACCAGTTACCGCGGTCGTCGGGGGGCCATCGACGACCTCGGCGTCGGCGTGGTCATCGTCGCGAACGACGACCGCGTCGTCGAACTCAACGAGGAGGCGAAACGGCTGTTCGGCGGCACCGACGCCGCCGTCGGCGACCCCCTCGCGGCGTTCCTCCCCTCCGACGTCGACGCGGAGATGCGTACGGGCGACGGCGGGACGTTCGACCTCGATGTCGACGGACACCGACGCACGCTCGAGGCCGTCCCCTCCACCATCGACGACCCCCGCGGAAGCCCGGTCGGTCGGACCATCGTCCTCAACGACATCACCGAGCGCGAGGCCCGCCGCCAGCGGCTCGACGTGTTCAATCGAGTCCTCAGACACAACCTCCGAAACGAGATGACTGTCGTCTTGGGCTACGCCGAACTGCTCGCCGAGTCGCTCTCCGACGAGGAAGCGCGCTACGCCCGGACGATTCACGAGCGCTCGACGGCGCTCGCGGACCTCGGCGAGAAGGCTCGCGGCTTCGAGGAGATGCTCGACTCCGCCGACGTCACGACGTCGGTCGCCCTCGACGACGTCGTCGCGGAAGTCGTCACGGACGTCGTCGACGACGCCCCTGACGCGGACCCAGATGTGAGCCTGGACGTGCCCTCCGAACTGACCGTCGAGACCAACGAACAGGTCCTCACAACCGTCCTCTCCGCCGTCGTCGACAACGCCGTCACACACAACGACGGTCCCTCTCCCTCGGTCTCGGTGACGGCTCGGACGGCGACCACCGACGGCGGCGACGGCGACAGTCGCGTGGACGACGTCGTCATCGAGGTCGAGGACGACGGGCCGGGCATCCCTGACGACGAACTCGGGGTCGTCACCGAGGGGGAGGAGACGCCGCTCACGCACGGCAGCGGGCTCGGCCTGTGGCTCGTTCAGTGGGGGTGCCGCTGGCTGGGTCCCGACCCCGAATTCGAGGTGACCGAGAACGGAACGACGGTCCGGTTCCGGCTCTGAGACCGGGGCGTTCTCGTCAGTCCGTGTCGTCCGTTGTGAGTTCACGGACGGAGTCGACGGGAACCGAGACGCCCGCGTCACGCCACGTCGCGAGCGCTCCGTCGGCCGCTTCGACCGAGAGCACGCCTCGCTCGACGGCGCGGGCGACGAGGCCGACGGACCCCGTCGTCGGGACGCCGTAGGTGGCGGCGACCGCTCGGACGTCCCGGTCGTCCGTCGCCAGGGGGACGCCGGCGGCCCACGCCTGGTACAGAACCGACGCCTCGCTCCGCGAGAGCCGGTCCAAGAACTCGGGCTTGCGTTGCCGGACGAGCGACCCCGCCACGGTGATGTCGCCGGTCGACGACTCGTCGAGCGGATCCGAGAGACCGGCGAGCGCCCGCGTGAGGGGTTCGAACCCCGCCACGACGCCCGCGTCGAGTTCGGCGCGAACCGCGTAGGAGGTGCGGGGGTTGTCGACCGTCTCGGGAACGACCCCGACGAGGTCGGCGACTGCGAGGTTCGCGAGGACCGTCGCGTCGAGGTAGAGCCGGTCGTACGACGCTCGTGACTCGCTGTCGGCGGTCATCTGACCGCGCGAGCGACGTCGAGTTCTCCCCGCGCCGTCCCCGTCGCTTCGCTCCCGAGTCGGAGTTCGACGCTCGACGCCCGGAGCGTCTCGGCCAACTCGAACCGCGAACAGTTCGCTCGCTCCGCCGCCTGCCCGAGCGTCAACTCGCCGAGGGCGTACTGGCCGACGGCCGCGACGAGCCGCTCGTCCGTCTCGTTCGGACCCGAGTCTGTCATTCTCGGAGACGTACTCGGTCGCTCAGTATGAAAGTACGGTTCGACTCCGGCGCCGACGCTCGCGTCCGGACGGGAGCGGGCGCGCGTCGGAGAATCAGCGCGTTCGGTTCGGGAGGCCACGGCCGCTTCCGGTCGCCACGCCTTCGGGTGAACGCCCGCTCAGTTGCTCTGGATGCGCGGTGCGAGCATGTACGTGACCTGCCCCTGCCCCTCGGCGATACTGTAGTGGAGTTTGACCGGGAACTCCTCGCCGAGGTCGACCGTCACCTCGGCGTCTTTCGGAATCGCCTTGTTCATGTCTTTGAGGTAGTCGAGCGAGAACAGCGAGTTCGCCGGGCCCGCAGAGAGCGAAATGAGGTCGGCCTTCGTGAGCGTGAGGTCGACGTCGTCGGTGTCGCCCTCGGCTTCGATGTGGAACGTCTCCTCCTCCTCGTCGACGCGCAGCGAGATGTGGTCCGAGACCATGTCGGCGGCCTTGATACCGCGGTCGAGCTGGGCGCCTTCGAGGACGATGCTGGCGGGGAGGTCGAGGTCGGGAATGTCCGGCTCCTTCCGAATCGAATCGGGGTCGATGAGCGCCAGCGTGTACGACAGTTGCGAGTCCGCCGTGTCGATCTGGATGTGGAGTTTGCGGGTCTCCTCGTTGAGTTCGAGGTGGACGAGGTCGTCGGCGTTCGCCATCTTCGCGATCTCTTCGAGTCGGTTGAGGTTGACGCCGATGACCCCACCGTCGGCCTCGTACGACTCGAACGCGGCCGCCTCCAGGGTGAGGTCGACCATCCCGACGTTCGCGGGGTCCACGGCGGTGATCGAGAGGTCGTCTTCGTTCAACCGGATCTTGCACTCCTCGACGAGGACGCTCACTGAGTCGAGCGCGTCGCGGAGCGTCGCGGCGCTCACGATGGCGTTGAACATGTACCCGCAGGTAGGACAGCAGTCTTAAAAATACTCCTGATTCGGCGTCTCTCGTGCGTGCCGTGTCCGTGACGCCGACCATCCCACTCGGATCGAGCCCTCGCTCACGTCTCCCCGGTTATCGTACATGTTCAGAGAATACCAAAATATATTACAGATAATTTGAAGTGATACGCCTCCGAACAGTCGGTGTCCTGTGGCGTGCAGGACGCCCCGGATGGCTTCGATTTCATCCCCCCTCCCCGGATGAAGACCCACCGGGTCTCCCCTTTCCTTCCTGTGCTCGGAGGAAACGTATCGATATGCGTATACTACTGTTTCCCTGGTAGACGCACCGTCGCCGAGCGGGCGTCCCGGTCTCACCCCGCCTTTATGTGTGAGGCCGTTGCTCTTAGGACCGTTCGTACGAGCGGTTCGGGACGGACACAGCGGCACGAACTCCCAGAGAGATGACGGCTATCGAGGTATCAGGGTTGAGCAAATCGTACGACGGGGTCCTCGCTAACGACGACCTGACGTTCACCGTCGAGACGGGGGAAGTGTTCGGCTACCTCGGCCCGAACGGGGCGGGCAAGAGTACGACCATCCGGACGCTCCTCGGGTTCCAGTCGCCCACTGCGGGCTCTGCGACCGTGCTCGGCCACGACGTTCGAGAGCCGAGAGAGCTCCGCCGAGCGAAAGCACACATCGGCTACCTCCCCGGCGAACCCGCCTTCGACGGCAGCGTCACCGGCGAGGAGTTCCTCGACTATCAGGCGGCACTGAAGGGTGACAGCCGACGCGACGAACTCCTCGACCTGTTCACGCCGCCGCTGGAGAAACGGATCCGGGAGTACTCGACGGGGAACAAGCAGATGCTCGGCATCGTCCAGGCGTTCATGCACGACCCCGACCTGCTCATCATGGACGAACCGACGTCGGGACTGGACCCGCTCAAACAGGCGGCGTTCAACCGGTTCGTCCGTGACGAGCGCGACGCGGGCAAGACGGTGTTCTTCTCCTCGCACATCCTCGGCGAGGTCAGACGCGTCTGTGACCGCGTCGGCATCATCCGCGACGGGCGACTCGTCACCGTCGAGGACGTCGACACCCTGCTGGAGCGCGGCGGCAAGCGCGTCCACCTTCACACCGCGGAGCCACTCGACGAGCGCGACTTGGCGCTCGACGGCGTCGTCTCCTTCGAACAGGTCGACCGCGAGGTGCGGTTCACGTTCGCGGGTGACTACAACGACCTTCTGGCCGCGCTGAGCGACCACGTCGTCGTCGACCTCGAAATCGAAGAGCCGCCCATCGAAGAGGTGTTCATGCACTTTTACGGTGAGACGGACGCTGAGTCGGAAGGGTCGACACCGTCCGACGAACCCGGAGGCCCCCGCGATGTTTGAGACGATGCGGTACGAGTCGCGGCGACGCGTCAAGGGGACGGCCGCGCTCACGGTGCTCCTGGCGGCGTTCATCGGCCTCGTCATCTACATCTACCCCTCGTTCGCCGAGTCGACGGCCGAGATAGACGCGCTCCTCGAAAGCCTCCCCCAGGCCTTCCGCGAGGGCTTCGGGGCCGCGTCGTACGCGACCATCGAGGGGTTCCTGTCGGCGGAGGTGTACCAGTTCCTCTGGGTGCTCCTTCTGGGGCTGTACTTCACGTACGCCGGCGGCGGCCTCCTCGCGACCGACATCGAGACCGGGCGGCTCTACATGGTGCTCGCGACGCCCGTCTCGCGGACGCGACTGGCGCTGGAGAAGTTCCTCTCGCTCGTCGTCCCGCTCGTCACCCTCAACACGGTGATTCCGCTGTTCGTCTTCGGTGCCTCCATCGCCATCGGCTACGTCGTCGACCCGTGGCACCTGTTCTTGGTCCACGTGCTGTCGGTTCCGTACCTGCTGGTCTGTTCGGGTATCGGGCTCGTGCTGTCGGCCGTCGTCGACCGCGGCGACGTCGCCCAGCGGAGCGGCATCGCCCTCGTGTTCTTGCTGTTCATGCTCGACTCGGTCACCGTCGAGACCGACTTCGAGTGGCTCGGTACCGTGAGTCCGACCCGGTACTTCGACCCCACAGAAATCCTCTTAGAGGAGACGCTCGACCTCGAAGGGACGCTCCTGTTGCTCCTCGTCGCCGCCGTCCTCCTCGTGGTCGGACTGGCGCTCTTCCAGCGGAGGGATATCTGATGGCTCCGTCCCGTGTCCGACGCCGCGAGACGCCCCTTCCGCCGCTCGGTTCCGCTCCTCGACACGTTATCGCCCCCAGCGACCACCCAGCCACCGTACCGAATCGAGACGCCACTACCCCCCACCCGACCCCATCTCACCCGACCTCACAGCAATGAACACACGATACTGGCTCGTCGCATGCGTCACCGTCCTCGTCGCGGCGAGCGTCCTCGCACCGGCGGTGCCCGCACAGTCGACGACCGACGGACAGGTGCTCGGCCGACCCGACCTGTCGGTGACGACGTCGACGCCCGTCCTGACGCCCGGCGGCGACCAGTCGCTCACGCTGGAGATTCTGAACGACCCGGACCTCCGGCAGACGGGGCCGGAGCGGTACGAGACCCGCGTCACGACGGCGCGCGCCGTGACGCTCGACATCGACGACAGCGGCCTCCCGTTCGACGTCCGCCAGCCGTCGGTGGCGGTCGGGGAGGTCCCGCCCGGGAAGACGACGGTGCCGCCGGTGACCGTCACCGTCCCCCAATCGGCGTCCCCGGGGACGTACGAGATTCCCGTCGACGTGACGTACTCGTACACCCGACTGGTGTCGTACGACGACCAGCGCGTCAGCTACTCCGAGGGGCGACGAACCGTCGACGGCGAGGTGACCGTCCGCGTCGACTCTCGCCCCCGATTCGAGGTCCGCGAGACGCGCTCGACGCTCCAGGTCGGCGACACCGGCACCGTGGCGGTCACGCTCGCGAACGTCGGGTCCGAGACGGCCCGGGACGCCCGCGTCTCGCTCGTCTCGGCGTCGACGAACGCTCGAATCACCGGGAACGTCGGCGGAAACATCAGCGAGGCGACGACCGTCGCGGAAGTTTCAGCGGCCGAGACCGCCGTCTACGTCGGCGAGTGGGCTCCCGGCGAGGCGCACGCGGCGACGTACACCGTCGCCGTCGACGAGGACGTCGACGCCGAGTCGCTCGCGTTTCGTGCCCGCGTCGAGTACGAGGACACCGACGGCGTCACCCGCACGTCGCGGCCGCTCTCGTTCGGCGTCCGGCCCACCCCGGAGCAGTCGTTCGCGCTCGAAGACGTCCGGACGGACCTCCGCGTCGGTCGAACCGGAACCGTCTCGGGAACCGTCGTCAACACGGGGGAGACGCCGGTCGGAAACGCCGTCGTCGTGTTCTCGACGGACTCTCCCGCCCTCGTCGCCCAGCCGAGACGCGTCGCGGTGTCGGGCCTCGACCCGGGCGACACGGCGACGTTCTCCTTCGAAGTCGACGTCGCCGACGACGCGACGGCGACGACGCACCAGGCCGATTTCTCCGTCGAGTACCGAAACCAGCGAGGACAGCGCCGCGTGAGCGACCCGCTCGAACGGACTATCGAAGTGGCGCCCGAACGCGACCGATTCGAGATCACGCCGGTGAACGCCACGTTCGAGATCGACTCCGACAACCGGTTCGTCGTTCGCATCACGAACCGGGAGTCCGTCGCTCTGCGCGACGTCCGCGCGCGCATCAACGCGACGCCCCCCTTCACCAGCGAGTCCGACACCGCCTACGTCGACGAACTGGCGCCCGGCGAATCTGCACTGTTGGCCTTCGAGGTAACCGTCTCCGAGGACGCCGTCACGACGACGACGGCGGTCGAAGTCACCGTGGCGGCGCGCGAACCCGACGGCGACCGGATACGCGACGGGCCCTACTTCGTCGAGACGCGCGTCACCGAACCGAGCGGTCCGGGCAACACGACGTTGCTCGGCCTCGGTGCGCTCGCCGTGGTGCTCGTGCTCGGTGCCGGGTGGTGGTGGCTCCGTCGGTGACACGGTAAGCGCGCCGTCGACACCATCCGATGTGCCTTTCCGAGTCGACGGCGTTTCTCGGGACATGAACGCAGATTCGCCGGTCGCCTCCGCGTGGACGACGGCAGAGAACTCGGTGAGGAACACATGACTGGCCGAGACGAGTACTACAACCGGTCCAAGCAGGAAGGATACCGCGCTCGCTCGGCGTACAAGCTCAAACAGTTGGACGAGGAGGCGGGGCTGTTCGGCCCCGGCAACACCGTCGTCGACCTCGGTGCCGCGCCGGGCGGGTGGCTCCAGGTGGCCGCGGAGGCCGTCGGCCCGCAGGGGCGGGTCGTCGGCGTCGACCTCCAGCGCATCAAACCGCTGGATGACCACGACGTCGTCGAGACCATCCGGGGCGACATGACCGACGAGGAGACCCGCGCTCGCATCACCGAACTCGTCGGCGAGGAGGGCGCGGACGTGGTCGTCTCCGACATGGCGCCGAACATGACCGGCGAGTACTCGCTGGACCACGCCCGTTCGGTCCATCTGGCGCGGCAGGCGTTCGAGACGGCGATGGTGGTGCTCGCGACCGGCGGCGACCTCGCGGTGAAGGTGTTCGACGGCCGTGACCTCGCGGACCTCCGCGAGGAGATGGAAGGCGAGTTCCAGTACGTCCGGTCGATCCGACCCGACGCCTCCCGCGACGCCTCTTCCGAACTGTATCTCGTCGGCAAGCACCGCATCACGGCGCCCGTCCGCACCGGCGACGAACTCGACGTCGAAATCGAGGACGTCGGCGGCGAGGGCGACGGCATCGCCAAGGTCGAGGGCTTCACGCTGTTCGTCCCCGGCACCGAGACGGGAGAGACGGTCCGCGTCCGGGTGACGGACGTGAAACCGCGGTTCGGGTTCGCCGAACGGCTGGACTAGTCCTCGCCGTCCGCGCGGCGCTGCCCCCGGGTGGCGCGTTCGACGATGAGGTCGAGTCCCAGCCGGATGGTACAGTCGCCCCGCCACGCGCCCCGACACCGACCGGTCGCGACGATGTCGGTGAACGACGTGTAACTCCCGCAGTTCGGGCACCGTACTCCCCGTTCCATCGCGTCGTCCTCGGAGAGACGGATCCTGCGGCGGTCGGGCATACGTGGGCTACGTTAGCACGGATGATAAACTAGACCGAAATTTTCGTCCGCGTTGTATCGACAGAACTCCGCAGTTGTCCGGTTCTCTTTCGCCAAATCACTCGGTCGTCCACGACCCCGACGTCGGGTCGTCGGGGTCACTGCGTACGAACCGCACCACCCCGTAGACGAACGGCGTGTCGACCACCGCGATGAGCAGTTTCAGGAGGTACTGGCCGACGGCGAGCGCGAGGAGCGCGGTTCCCGAGAGCGCGAACCCGACTCCGAGGAGACGGGGGGCGACGTAGAAGCCGACGCCGACGAACAGGACGGTGTCGATAGCCTGTGAGGTCGCGGTGGAGCCGATGTTGCGGAGCCAGAGGTGGGCCCCGTCCGTGCGGTCGCGGAGCGCGTGGAACACGAGGACGTCCCAGTTCTGACTGACCACGTAGGCGACGAGGCTCCCGAGGACGATGTTCGTGCTCGCGCCGAGCACCGTCGCAAACTGGCCGGGGTCGACGCTCGCCGGTGCCGCGGGCGCGAGGATGGTGCTCCACACCAGCGCGAGGAGGACGAAGTTCATGACGAAGCCGACGTTGACCATGACCTGTGCCGGGCGGCGACCGTACAGTTCGGCGTAACAGTCGGAGGCGAAGTAGGTGAGCGCGTACGCGAGCGCCGCGCCCGGGAGGGTGGCCGTCGCCCCGACGACGGGAAGCGAGGCGGGGAGCGGAATCGCGAGCACCTTCGCCGCGGTGAGTTGGGCGGTGACGAGCGCCGTGACGAACAGCGCGATCAGCGCTGTGCGAGCGGTCTCGCGCCTACTCATCCTCGATGCGACCGTGTCGTTTGTCTATCTCGTCGAGGAGATCGAGCGTCTTGCGGATCGACGCCCGGATGGCGTCGGAGCGGTTGACGAACTTCTTGTCGTCGCCGACGTGTTCGTCCAGGTCGGCGAGCAACTCGTCGGGCACTTCGACGCTTATCTTGGCCATACCCGAGGATTCTCACGAGAATACTTACGCTTACGCTTTCGCACACGACGAGGGGTCCGCCGTGAGTTCGTCGGGTTCGAGGCCGGCTTTCTCCGTGCTCACTCGGGGGGGACTCGACGGCCGAGTGTCGTTTTCTCCGACGCTGGAGGGTTAGACGAGAGGGACGGGGAGCGGAACGGCGACAGGCGACAGTAGAGAGCGCGCGGTGTACGGGCGCGGTGCGGCCACACCCTCCCCAGCCGACTCCCTCACACGTCCGCCGTCCGCGGCTTCGCGAGGTTCCGCCGTCCGCCGAGGGTGATGACGTACAGGATTCCCAGCCCCGCGCCGTACGCGGCCATGAGCGGGACAGTAACGAGGAACATCGTGATGACGTCCGCCGGGGTAAAGAGCGCCGCGAAGGCGAGGATGCCCACCGTCACCTCGCGCCACCGCTCCCGCATCGTCCGGTAGCTGATGCCGGCGGTGTTCAGAAGCACCATGAGGACGGGGATGTCGGCGAGGAGGCCAATACCGGCGGTGGTGAAGAAGATGAGCCAGAAGAAGTTGGTGATGCGGTAGGCGATGATCATGTTCGACTGGACGGCGTCGGCCACGAGGAACGAGATGATGGTCGGGGCGACGTAGCCGTAGCCGAGCGCGAACCCGCCCAGGAGGCCCGCGGTGAGCGCGCCGGCCCAGCCAAAGACGGCCCGCCGACGCTGCCGGACGATGTTTCGTTCGCGCAGCGCGGGCCACGCGTAGTACGCGATGACGGGCAGCGTCACCAGCGCGGCGATGAGCGTGGAGAACTTCACCTCGAAGATGAGCGCCTCCATCGGGTGGAGGGCGACGACGGTGATGTTCTGGTCCGGCGTCACCTCCGCCGGGAGTTGCGAGAGGAACTGGTCGAAGACGTCGCCGATGCCGCCGGTGTAGAGCCAGCCGAACACCCCCGCGAGCGTGATTCCGAAGACGGCGGCGATGCGGAACGACTTCGAGGTCACCGAGTCGAAGACGAACGCGATTTCGTCGTAGTAGCCGCCGACGTCGTCCTCGTCCTTCTCCCCCTCGGTCAGTTCGGAGAGGAACGTCCCCGTCGCCCGTTCGGTGCGGTCGGTCACGTCCTCGACGGGGTCCTGCTCCTCGGCCGCTTCCCGGGCGTCGCGTTCCTCCTCGGCGGCGTCGAACCGGTCGAGGATAGCGCGCGCTTTGTCCTTGTCGCCGACTTCCATCGCCTGGCTCGACAGCCGGAGCGCCTCCGACTCCTCCATCTCGGCGAACGCCTCCGGCGGGGCGGCCTTGACGCCCATCGCGTCGAGTTCCGAGAGGTCGATGTCGGCCGGGTCGCCGACCGTTCCAGGGGTGGCGCTCCCGGCGAGCGCGACGATGTCGGTGTAGACGAAGTACATCGCGGCGAAGACGAGCGCGACGAGGCCCGCGACGGCGACGTACGCGTACAGCAGCGACTCTCCGGGGGCGACGGCCCGGTAGTCGGAGCCCGCCGCCGCGAGGAGGTCGTTCGCTGCGGCGACGCCACCGTAGGTGAAGAAGCCGTAGGCGGCGACCCCGCCCAGGACGGCCACGCCCGCGAGGAGGTTCCACCGGGTCGTGAGCGTCCGTTTGAGGTCGAGGCGGTCCGAGCCGCGGCGGGCGGTCGTGACGACCCGCGCGAGGTACAGCGAGAACGCGTACAGCACGATGACGGGAGTCGCCCACAGCACCTGCGTGAAGGGGTCCGGCGGGGTGAACAGCGCCCCGGCGAGGAAGATGCCGGCGATGGCGTGGCGCCACTTCTCGCGGAACGTCTCGTAGGGGACGATTTCGGTGTACGAGAGCGCCGTCATCACCAGCGGGAGCTGGGTGGCGAGGCCGAACGAGACTGTGAGGAGGAAGATGAACTGCGCCCACTTGACGATGGAGTACGTCGGGGCGAAGCCCGCCGCGATGGCGTTGTTCGCGAGGAACGCGAACGTGAAGGGGAAGAACACCAGATAGCCGTACGCGACGCCGAGGACGAACAGGACGACCATCGTCGCGACGATGACGACGAGCTTCCAGACGGGAATCGGTGAGGACGGCCAGAGGTTCCGCGCTCGCAGCGCGTCCCTCGAGAAGTAGATGAACGGCGGGACGGCGAAGAGGACGCCGACGACCAGTCCGATCTTTGCCTGCAGGAGGATGACGTCGAACGGCGTCTGGGCGATGATTTGGACGCTTTCGGCCGTCAGCGAGTTCATCTTCGCCTCGGTGATGCCCTTGAAGAAGTCCCAGACGTACAGCCGAAGCGCGTAGAACGTCCCGAGGAAGCCGACGAGGAAGACGATGAACACCTTCTGGAGGTCCTTCTGCGCCGCTCGCAGCATCGCACCCGCCGTCTCCCGTCCCTGTGCGATGGTCTGGCGAGTGTCCTCGTCGAGCGCGCTAGACATACCTGATGGAAGTCAGTTGGTCGTTATCAACCTTTTTCATCTTCGTTCTCTCCTTCGTCGGCGGTGGCTCGCATGCGAGTCGATGGAAAAAGGCCTATAACCGCCGGGTGGCCTACTCCGAACCAATGGGTGACGATTCGGAGCCGGACGGGTCCCGACCCGACGACGCGGACGACTCGGCCGACGCCGACGCGGTGGTCGAGGCCGAACGCCCGTCGGACGCCGAGCGCCCGGCCTCGGGAGCTGATTCCACTCCTGGCGCCGGCTCCGACTCCGATACTGACACTGACACTGACGCGGACGCGGACGCCGACCCCGACGCTGGCTCCGATTCGGACGCCGACACCGCCGACTCCACAGACGCCGTCGACGGCACCTCCACTCCCGATGGCGACGGGCCTGCTGGTGCCGATACCGACGGACCGGACGTCGCTGCCGACGTCGACTCCTCGGATACGGACGAGGCTCCGGGCGCCCCGGACGACATCGACTGGACGACGTACGCCGCCGGCGACCGGGACGACGACGGCGTTCCGAACCCGACTCCGCCGCCGACGAGTGTCGCGGGAGACGACCCGGACCCGGAAAGCACCGACAGCGACGACAACGAGGACACCGCGTTCGCGTCGGCCGCGGTCGACGAGCAGTCGGACGCGACCGACGGGCGGTCGGATGCGACCGACGAGTCGCCGACCGATGCTGCTGACGCTGACGCGGACGACCCTCCGCCGTCGTCCCCCGTCGAGGACGGTGACACGGACACGGACTCGACCGGCAGTGGCGCCGATACCGACTCGACCGACAGCGACGCCGACACCGACTTCGACTTCGGCGAGCCACGCACGGACGACCCGGTCGAGACGAGCGACGCTGACGACACGACGGCGAGTGCGGCGCCCACCGAGACGTCCGCGTCGACCCCGGTCGTCGAACCGGAATCGACGGACGATGCACCTGCCGATGCCCGGGACGCTCCGGCGACGAGTTCGGAAGTCGTCGAGGAGGACCCCGCCTACGATCCGACCCTCGCCGACGAGGACGACGGTTTCTTCGACGGTCCCGAGTCGGACGTCGAGATGCCGCTGGCGGACCACATCGAGGAGATGGTCCGCCGACTCGGCGCCGTCTTCCTCATCGCGGGCGTCGTCGGCGTCGTCGTCTTCCCCATCGCGGACGACCTGGTCAACTTCCTCTGGAACACCCACATCCCCGGTGCGACGACCATCGAGTCGCGCCGCCCGCGGCTGTACGGCCCGCTCGAACTCATCCTCACCGAACTGAAGGTCGCCGGCCTCGCCGGCTTCATCGTCGGCCTCCCGGTGTTCGTCTACCAGACGTACCGGTTCATGCGACCCGGGCTCTACCCCAAGGAACGGAAGTACTACCTCGCGGCCGTCCCGACGAGTCTCATCCTCGCGTTCGTCGGCGTCGCCTTCGCCCACTTCGTCGTCCTCCCCGCCATCTTCGCGTACTTCACCTCCTACACCATCGGCACCGCCGTCATCGCGTTCGGCCTCAAGGAGACCTTTGGGCTAATCCTCGTCCTGATGGGCTACATGGCGCTCGTCTTCCAGATTCCGCTGTTCATCATGCTCGCCATCATGATGAACCTCGTCACGCGGCAGTGGCTCACGGAGAAGCGCCTGCTGTTCTGGGGGGCGTTCCTCGGTCTCTCGTTCCTCGTCTCGCCCGACCCGACCGGGATGGCACCCATCATCATCGCTGCGACGATGATCGTGCTGTTCGAGGGGACGCTCCTGCTCCTGCGATGGGTCAACCGCTAGTCGGCGGT
Source organism: Salinigranum rubrum (assembly GCF_002906575.1). Lineage (NCBI taxonomy): Archaea > Methanobacteriati > Methanobacteriota > Halobacteria > Halobacteriales > Haloferacaceae > Salinigranum > Salinigranum rubrum. Next base: position 3,921,112 of record NZ_CP026309.1, on the reverse strand, counting down.
CCCTTCTCATTCTGCCGGGCGAACCGTCTCACTCTGCCGGGCGAAAGTTCATATCCGAACACGCGGCCACCGCCGTGCGTGCGCTGACCGTCACCGCGGAGTGTCCAGCGGTCGTGCGGTACACCACTCCGTGTCGCTCCCGCGTGCCGCCTGTCCGCCACTCCCGCCTCTGCCTGGTCAGAGCCTCCCGACTCGCGTTCCTAGCTCGCCCTCGCGCCCGCCTCGGTCTCGTCGGTCACCCCTTCGACGCGACGTTTCAGCGCCGCGTTCATCGCCTCGAACCCGCGCTCGGTCCTCGTCCCGATGAATCGCCAGACGAGCGGCGAGAGCGCGCCCGTGAACACCTCCGCGTGAGTCACGGACGTCCGAGCGCCCCCGTCGAGCGGTTCGAGGACGAACCGGTGTTCGCCGTCGAAGACGCCCGGTCGCCAGAGGTGGCCGAGCCACCGGAGTTCGTGGTCCTCCTCGACGCACGTCACGGTCGGTCGGAATCGCATCGTCCGTCCGCCGGGAGGGGTGAGTTCGACGTGGAGCCGGGCGTCCCGTGTCGGACGGCCCGCCACCCGCGCGAACGGGTTCCACTCGTGGTAGCGGTCGAAGTCGGTGAGGACGTCCCACACGTGTTCGGGTGGGGCGTCGATGTCGATGTGTGTGGAGAGTTCCATGCCACTGTGTCGTCGTCTCAGGACGTGAAGCTGCCGTCGTGGACGTCTCTGTCACGCCGCGTCGTCGCACGGAACGCTCATCGGCCCGGGTCGCGTAGCCCGTCGCATGGCCACGGCACTCCTCGTCCGACACGGCGAGACGACCTGGAACCGGAGCGGGCGCATCCAGGGGTGGGCACCGACGCCGCTCACGGACCGGGGACGCGAGCAGGCGGCCGCGCTCGGAGCGCACCTCGCCTCGACGGTCGACGTCGACTCCCTCGTCTCGTCTGACCTCCGACGAGCCCAGGAAACCGCACGGCACGTCGCCCGCGAGACCGGGAGCGAACTGACGACCGACGCCGCCTGGCGCGAGCGCGACTTCGGCTGTCTGCAGGGGTTCTCCTCCGGGGAGGTCTTCGAGGAGTTCCCCGAGTACGCCCTCTCCGTTTCGGGCGCTGCCGCGGCGACGGCCCGCCCCGACAGCGGCGAGACGCTCGTCGAGGTGCGCGACCGCGTCCTCGACGGCTGGGAGCGACTTCTGGCCGACCTCTCCCCGGACGAGACGGTCGTGATCGTCGCCCACGGCGGGCCGAACCGACTGCTCCTCGGTTCGCTTCTGCGCTACGACGTCGTCGACTCGATTCTCGAACTCGACCAGGACAACTGCGCGCTCAACGAGATCCGTGCCTCGGAGCCGCGCGTGGTCCGACGGAACGACACCCGGTACCTCCCCGACGACCTGACGGTCGACTCCGAGACGGTCGCGTAGCGTCCTCTCCTGCGCTCAGTCGTCGGACGGGTACTCCTGCGCGAAGACGTCCTCGACGAGCGGTTCGTCGTCCTCGTCCTCGTCAGCGGGACTCACACTCCCCGTTCGATACCCGTCGAGGTCGAGCGTTACGTGGTCGAACCCGAGCTCCGAGAGGTGCTCGTTCGCCGCCCGGGCGAACTCGGCGTCGAGCGCTCGCTCCAACTCGTCACGTCCGATTTCGACCCGGGCGAGACCGTCGTGGTCGCGGACGCGGAACTGCGTGAACCCCCAGTCTCGCAGGAGCGACTCGGCGCGCTCGACGCGGGTGAGCCGTTCCTCGGTGACTTCGAGTCCGGTGGGGATGCGCGAGGAGAGACAGGCCATCGCGGGCTTGTCCGCGACGGAAAGCCCGTAGGTGTCGGCGATTGCCCGGACCTCCTCCTTGGTGACGTCCTGGGCGAGCAGCGGCGAGAACACTTCCAACTCTTCGACCGCGCGGAGCCCCGGCCGGTGTCCCTCGCCGGGGTCGGAGGCGTTCGTCCCGTCGCAAACGGTCTCGATACCGAGGTCGCGGGCGGCGTCGTACATCCGTCCGAGGCGCATCGTCCGGCAGTGGTAACAGCGGTCGCCGTCGTTCTTCACGAAGTCGGGGTTGTCGAGTTCGGAGAACTCCACGACCTCGTGGCGGATACCGATTTCGTCGGCCACCCGCCGTGCCTCGTCCAGTTCGGCGTCGGGGAGCGTCTCGCTCTTGGCCGTACACGCCACGGCGTCGTCTCCGAGTGCGTCGTGTGCGAGTGCGGCGACTACGCTGGAGTCGACACCGCCGGAGAAGGCGACGAGGACACCCTCTCGCTTCGCGAGGGCGGCGCGGACCGCGTCGGCCTTCGCTTCAGTCGCGGCCGTTGTCATGCACACCCGTACCCGGCCGAGCGTCAAAAGCGGCGCGACTCGTTCTCACCGAAGCGACCCGCAAGGTTTTGTCGGCCGAGGCGATACCAGCACGCGAATGGACCTCACGGCGATTTCGGGCATCGGCGAGAAGACCGCGACGGCACTCGCCGAACTCGACGACCCGGAGCGAGCCCTCCGCGCCGGCGACGTCGCCACGCTCGCCGAGGCTCCGGGCATCTCGGAGGGGCGTGCCGCCCGAATCGCCCGCGCCGCGATTCGCCACGAACACGGCGACGACGGCGGCTTTCTCGCGACCGACAACGCCGTCGACGTCTACCGCGACGTCCTCTCGCTTCTGAAGCACCGAACGGTGACCGACTACGCCGGGAAGCGCGTCGAGACGTTCTTCCCCACGTCCTCTCGGTCCCGCATCGACGAGGTCCGTGGCTTCGTCGAGCGGGCGGTCGAGCGCAGTCCCGACGAGGCCGTGCTGGACGCGCTCGGCGGTGTTCGACCGCTCACGTCCCCTCCGCCGGTTCGCGTCCGCGAACGCTGCCTCGCGACGATGGACGCCGAGCGGTACGCCGAGGCGAACGAGGCGTTCCCCGAACTCTCCGTCGAAGTCGTCGACGACGCCCGCGGCCTCGCGGAACTCGCACGCTCGTACTCCACCGTCGTCGCTCTCGACGAGACGTTCGCCGGCGTCGACGTCACCGGCGACGTCCGCGTCCGCCCCGACGCGTTCGAACAGCCCGACGAAATCGTCCCCGAGCGCGTCCTCGCCGTCTTCGCGGCGAACCGCGAGTCGATTCTGGCCGCCGCGGCCGTCCACGAGGCCGCGGGTGAGACCCCTCCCTGCGACCTTGACCGACTCCGCGGGGCGCTGGACCGCCTCGACGACGACGGCACGCCCGCCGGCGACGCGGAACTCGACCGTCTCGTTCGCGCCGTCGACGACCTCGACGCGGCCGCCTCCACCGCAAAATCGGTCGCCAACGACCGCCTCCGAGACGCCATCCGCGAGCGCGACGTCACCATTGAGGGGACCGACTTCCTCTCGCTCGTCGAACAGGGCGCCCGCATCGACTCGCTGCTCTCCCGAGAGCTGGCCGACGAGTACGACGACGCCGTCGCCGCCGCCCGCGACCACCTCGTCGACGCGCTCGCCCTCGACGAGAACGAGGCGGAACTCGCCCGGCGCGTCTTCGGCGGCGACCCAACGTTTCCCGTCGAACGGCGCGACGACGCCGTCTCGCGGCTCCGAACCGAACTGACGGCCGCCCGCGACCAGCGCGCCGAGCGACTGAAACGCGACCTCTCCGGGGAGCTTTCGGACCTCCGCAGCCCCGTCGAGACGCTCGTGCGAGACGCGCTCGAACTCGACGTCGAACTCGCCGTCTCCCGGTTCGCCCGCGACTTCGACTGCACGGTCCCCGCGTTCGTCGACAGCGAGGGGGCGGGCTTCCACATCGAGGGCGGCCGGTCGCCCCTCCTCGACGTCCCGTTCGACGAGGTCGACCCCGTCGACTACGGCGTCGACGGCGTGACGCTCCTCTCGGGGGTGAACTCCGGCGGCAAGACGTCGACGCTCGATCTGGTGGCGCTCGTCGTCGTCCTCGCCCAGATGGGCTTTCCCGTCCCCGCCGAATCCGTGCGACTCTCCCGCTTCTCGGAACTCCACTACTACGCCAAGTCGCAGGGGACGCTCGACGCGGGGGCGTTCGAGTCGACGCTCCGCGACTTCGCCGGCGTGGTCGACGGCGCCTCCGACAGGCTGGTGCTCGTGGACGAACTCGAATCGATCACCGAACCCGGCGCGTCCGCGAAGATCATCGCCGGCATCCTCGAAGCCCTCGACGAACAGGGTGCGACGGCCGTCTTCGTCTCTCACCTGGCGAGCGAGATTCGCGCCGCCGCCGCCTTCGACGTCGCCGTCGACGGTATCGAGGCGGTCGGCCTCGTCGACGGCGACCTGGTGGTGAACCGCTCACCCGTGAAGGACCACCTCGCGCGGTCCACGCCGGAACTCATCGTCGAGAAACTCGCTGGCGACGACGAGACGGGTTTTTACGCGCGTCTGCTGGAGAAGTTCTGAGTCCGACTCGGAGGTTCACTCGCCGCCGGTCCGCCCGAGACTGGTCGTCGGAACGCCCGACGCCGCCGTTCACTGTCACACCCTGGCAAACGGTTAAGTATCCACCGAAGCGAGGTGAAAGTGATGAGGGACGACCCCGAGGAGGGGATGCTGTCGTGGGACGAGACGGTGTTCCGCGACGAACACGTGTTCGAGATCGACCACGTCCCGGAGACGTTCGACCACCGCGAGAGCCAACTGGAGAGCCTCAAGTACGCGCTCCGGCCCGCGGTTCGAGGGTCGCGCCCGCTGAACACCATCGTCCGCGGTCCCCCGGGGACCGGAAAGACGACCGCCGTCCAGAAGTTGTTCGGCGAACTCCACGGCCAGTCGAGCGTCCGCGCCGTCCACGTCAACTGCCAGATGAACTCGACCCGCTACGCGGTCTTCTCCCGCGTGTTCGAGGACCTCTTCGAGTACGAACCGCCCTCGTCGGGCATCTCGTTCAAGAAGCTCTTCTCACAGATCTCCGATCGACTGATCGAGGACGACGAGGTCCTGGTGGTGGCGCTCGACGACGTGAACTACCTCTTCTACGAGAACGAGGCGTCCGACGTGCTCTACTCGCTGTTGCGGGCGCACGAGACCCACGTCGGTGCGCGCATCGGCGTCATCGTCATCTCCTCGGACCTCTCGCTCGACGTCATCGACGAACTCGACAGCCGCGTCCAGTCGGTGTTCCGCCCCGAGGAGGTGTTCTTCCCCCGCTACGACCAGAGCGAGATAGTCGACATCCTCGGCGAGCGCGCCACGCGCGGCTTTCACGACGGCGTCCTCGACTCCATCGGCCTCGATAGAGTCGCCGAACTCACCGCCGAGAGCGGCGATCTGAGAGTCGGCATCGACTTGCTCAGGCGGGCCGGCCTCCACGCCGAGATGCGCGCCTCCCGGACCATCGAGAGCGAGGACATCGAGGCCGCGTACGACAAGTCGAAACACGTCCACCTCTCGCGGTCGCTTCGGGGCCTGTCGGACTCGGAGCGCGCGCTCGTCCGCGTCATCGCCGACCACTCCGGCGAGCAGGCCGGCACCGTCTACGAGGTGTTCCACGAGGAGACCGACCTCGGGTACACGAGGTACTCCGAAATCGTCAACAAACTCGACCAACTCGGCCTCATCGACGCCGAGTACGCGGAGGTCGACGGCAGAGGTCGGTCGCGGTCGCTCACGCTCACGTACGACGCCGACGCGGTGAAAGAGCGGCTCTGACGCGATTGCACGGTCCCGCGGCGGCGCGACGGTCGCGGCGGCGGCCGCGACCACACGCGAGGGACAAGAGCACAGCGAGTGAAACGAGCGAGCACCGCAGTCGGCTGGGGAGGTCCGTGGCGTCACCGCCCCGGCGGCCGCCTCCCGTGTTGTGCGTCCTACTAGGTCCGCTGACACCCCCTCTCGTTCCGCTGCCACTCCCTCTCGTTCCGCTGACACCCCCTCCGTGTCGAACGCTCCCGCTCAGAACTCCTCGACGTGCGGCCGGAGGTCCAGTTCCAGCGTCCACGCGCTCTCGTCCTGCTGGACGAGGTGCCAGTACGAGTCGGCGATGGCGTCGGGGTCGAGATACTCCTCCGGGTTCTCCACCTCCCGACCCGGAGGCAGGATGCCGCCGTCGATGACGACGTGGGCGACGTGCACCCCTCGTGGCCCGAACTCCCGCGCCATCGACTCCGCCAGCCCCCGCACGGCGAACTTCGCGCTGGAGAAGGCGGCCGCCCCGCCTCGCCCTCTGATGGACGAGGTCGCGCCGGTGAAGAGGATGGTCCCTCCCTCGCCTCCCTGTCCCTCCTCGTCGCCGAGCATGTCGTCGAGCGCCTCCTGCGAGCACTGTAGCCCCGCGCGGGCGCCGACCTGCCAAGCGTGTTCGAACTCGTCGAGCGAGACCTCCCGGACGCCCTTCCACGACCCGCCGCTGGCGTGGTTGACGAGAACGTCGACGGGACCCAGTTCCGACCGGACCGTCTCGAACGCCGCTTCGATATCGTTCGAGTTCGTAAGGTCCGTCCGGACGGCGACCACGCCCGCGCCGAGGTCGTCGGCGAGTCCCTCGATGAACGAGGCGGTTCGTGCGAGCAGCGCGACCCGACAGCCCTCGGCGACGAACCGTCGAGCGAGCGACTCCCCGAGCCCCGGACCGACACCGCTGATGACGACCGTGTGTGTCATACTCGTTCGTCGAAAGCGAGCGGGAAAACCGTTCCCCGCCCGCCATCCCTTCTTCGGGCTCAGGACACGAGTCGCACGGCCACCCGGTCGAGCGCTACGTCGAGCGCGGCGAGAAGGGCCCCGACCACCGCGCCGACGAGCAGCGCGACGAGGCCGCCCACGACGAGCAGGAGCAGCGTGAACGTGGGGTTCGTCGCGACGAACGCCGCGACGACGACGCAGCCGAAGAGCGGCAGGCCGGTCACGGCACCCCACCGCGCGCCCGCCCCGAGGACCCCCGCGAATCGTCGAACTCGCAGGCGGCGAGGTAGCGGCGGTTCGACCACCACGTCGACCCCCAGAGGACGAGGTAGAGCGCGACGCCGACGAGCGTGTCGAGGCCGGCGAGGAGTCCGCCGACCGCGTTCGGCGCGACAGCGTGGGCGAGCGCGAGCGGTACGACGAGGAGGAGTGCGGCGTGGAACGACGCGAACGCCCACGCGGAGAGCGCGTCCGCGTCTCCCGTCCCGTCGGCTCCGTCCCGCGTCCCGTCGGCTCCGCTGCCCGCCCCGTCCTGTCCTTCCTCAGCCATGGGCGAGCACCACCGCGAGCGTGAGGAGCGCGACCAGTCCGAGCGCCGTCGCGCCGTAGGCTCGCCGGAGCAGTCCCGTCGGAACCTCGGCCGACGAGCCAGCGACTCGCGCGAGCAGCCGCGTCCGGACGGCGGAACCGACGAGCACGAGCGTCAACAGTCCGAGTTTCACGTCGAGCGTCGTCCGCCAGCGACCCCCGGGGAGGGTCGGCGCGAACGCGCCGAGGTTGCCGACGCCGGTCATCACGAGCGCCCCGACGGCGGCCCAGAAGAGCCACTCGTAGCCGCGGGCGAGGACGAGCGCGCTCTCGTCTATCGGGACGTTTCCACCGGTCGATTCGAGACGCAACCGGACCCACGTCAGGACGCTGCCGCCGACCGCAACCGTCGCCGCGAGGACGTGGAGCCAGCGAACGCCCAGCGTCGTCACCGCGAGCGGCGAGAGGGGAGGGAGGGGGACCATACGCTCACTACTCCCGTCGGGGTGATGAGTGTCGGGGCCGCATCGCGAGCGCGTCCCGTCGTCGCCGTGGCTCCGAACAGCACCCCGCGGGTGGGATGAGGTTTTTGTCGGTCCAGCCGTCCTTCCCATACATGGTGACCGTTCGCTGTGAGGCGTGTGGGCGCGACGTCGCGATGCACGAACTCGAAGCGAAGACCGTCACGCGGCGCGAGGGCTTCACCACCCGTTATCGGTGCCCGTTCTGCCACGAGGGGCTCGACGATGTCGCCGAGAACTTCGGCTGAGCGCTTCTCGGATTACTCCTCGACGTCGAGTTCGAACTGCTCGTTCTCGACGACGGCGTTGAGCACGACCGAGGTGTTCGACTCGCGGATGTCCGCGTCGGTCAGGAGCGCTTTGATCTGCCGGTTCATGCCGTCGGTGTCCTTGAACTTCCCGATGGCGATGATGTCGTAGTCGCCGGTGACCTCGTACACGGAGATCATCTGGCTCTGGTCTTTCAGTCGCTCCGTGATCTCGGGGAGGGCGCTCCCCTCGACCTTCAACTGGATGACGGCCGTGACGTCGTATCCGAGCGCATCGTAGTTGACGATGGGCGTGTACCCCTCGATGACCCCTTCCTCTTCGAGGTCGCGGAGGTGGTTCGAGACCGTCGTTACGGAGACGTCGAGGTCTTCTGCGAGGCTTCGAAGGCTGGCTCTGCCGTCTCCGAGCAGTTCGTTGATGAGTTTGGCGTCGAGGTTTTCGTACGTCATTACACTTCAAAACACGCCCGGGGGTTTAGAATTTTACGAATGACCAGTTCTCTACCGGTGCCAGATGACCTTGCACTAAGCGACAATGTCTTTATACTGGCTGTATAGGCGTAGATTGTCCAGAAGATGACGGACGAACACACAGCACCAGACGGCGGTCTGACTGACGAAGCACAAGCGGTTTTGGACGAAATCGAAGAGAAGGGCGTCGACTTCCTCCGATTGCAGTTCACGGACATCCTCGGAACCGTAAAGAACGTCGCGGTCCCGGCCTCGCAGGCCGAGAAGGCGTTCACCGAGGGGATCTACTTCGACGGCTCCTCCATCGAGGGGTTCGTCCGGATTCAGGAGTCGGACATGCGGCTCAAGCCCGACCCGGCGACGTTCGCCGTTCTCCCGTGGCGGGACGGTCGGTCCGCACGACTCATGTGCGACGTCATCGACACCTCGACGGGCGAACCGTTCGAGGGTGACCCGCGGTACGTTCTCAAGCAGGCGATCGCCCGCGCCGAAGAGATGGGCTACGAGGTCAACGCCGCGCCCGAGCCGGAGTTCTTCCTGTTCGAAGAGGACGAAGAGGGCCGCGCGACGACGAAGACCGCTGACCACGGTGGCTACTTCGACGTTGCCCCCAAGGACCTCGCGTCGGACGTCCGTCGCGACATCATCTACGGCCTCGAGAGCATGGGCTTCGAGATGGAAGCCAGCCACCACGAGGTCGCCGAAGGGCAGCACGAGATCAACTTCAAGTACGACGACGCACTCTCGACGGCGGACAACGTCGCCACGTTCCGGATGGTCGTCCGCGCCATCGCGGCTCAGCACGACCTCCACGCGACGTTCATGCCGAAGCCCATCCCGCGCATCAACGGCTCCGGGATGCACACGCACATCTCGCTGTTCAAAGACGGCGAGAACGCGTTCCACGACGACGACGACGAGTTCAACCTGAGTTCCACTGCCCACTCGTTCCTCGCGGGCATCCTCGAACACGCCGAGGCGCTCGCCGCCGTCACCAACCCGACGGTCAACAGCTACAAGCGGCTCGTCCCCGGCTACGAGGCACCCGTCTACGTCGCCTGGTCCGACCGCAACCGCTCGGCGCTCATCCGCAAGCCGGCCGCGCGCGTCCCGGCCGCCTCGCGTATCGAGGCGCGCTTCCCCGACCCGTCGTGTAACCCGTACCTCGCACTCGCCGCGCTGATTCACGCCGGTCTCGACGGCATCGAGGAGGGGCTCGACGCCCCCGACCCGATCCGCGAGAACATCTACGAGTTCGACGAAGCCAAGCGCGAGGAGTACGGTATCACCACGCTGCCATCGAACCTCGGCGAGGCGCTCGACGCGCTCGAAGCCGACGAAGTCGTCCAGTCGGCGCTCGGTGACCACGTCACCGAGAAGTTCATCGAGGCCAAGACCCACGAGTACGACGAGTTCCGCGTCGACGTCTCCCAGTGGGAACTCGACCAGTACCTCGAGAAGTTCTGAGCGCGCGCCCCACGACCCACTTTTCTTTCGCGTTCTCGGACCGGTAGTCGGCCGTCTCGACCTCGAACGGAGACCCGTCCGCGGAGTCGACGAGCGTCGTCGACGTCGCCGCACGAACCGCTTTCCGTTCACGCTCCGCCGTCGTGGGCATGGACGACGCTGCCCTCCGGACGCGACTGTCCAGAATCGAACGGCTCCTGTTCGTCGTGGTCGGCCTCCTCCTCGTTCGACTGCTCCGCGACGTCGCCGGCGTCCTCGGCGGGTGGGTGACCGCCGTGCTCGTCGCTCTCGTCGGCGTCGTCGCGGTCGCCGGACTCGTCTCCATCCGCAGACGTGGTCGGAACGCGGACGCACCGGAGGAGTAGACGGCCGTCAGGTCACCCGACGACTCGCTGGACGAGTCGCGGCAGCGCGAACAGCAGCGCGATACACCCGCCGGCGAGCCCCATCGTCAGCGTGTCGGGGATGGTCGCGGCCTCGGCGGCGGCGTCGAGCGCGAGGAGGCCGCCGAGGAGGGGTGGAAGTCCGGCGACGGCGAGGGCCGTCCCGCGTGGGGGGAGCGCTGGAGCGGGCGGTTCGACCGCGGGCTCGACGGCGCGCCACCCGACCCAGCCGCCGAGCGCCGCGCCGACGGTGAGGAGCGTGTCGACGCCGTTCGAGAGGAAGAGGGCGACGAGCGCCGCGCCCGCGGCGAGGGCGAACACGCGGTCGACGGCGGCGTGCGTCGGCGGCTTCCACCGGTCGCGCCACAGCCCCCAGAACACGAGGCCGACGAGGGCGACGCCGACGGCGACACCGACGACGACGTCGACGAGGTAGTGAACGCCGATGACGACGCGGGAGGCGGCGACCACGGGGACGACGACGCCCGCGACGGCCACTCGGACGCGCCGCCGCCCGGCATCGAGCGCGAGCGCGGCGGTGACCCAGACGACCGTCGCCCCGAGCGCGTGCCCGCTCGGGAAGCCGTAGCCCTCGATCCCTGCCCCGGGCGGCCGCGGGAGCGCGAAGGCGGTCTTCAGCGCGAGCGTCACCCCGAGCGAGAGGAAGGCGGTGGCCAGGACGAACCCGACGCGGCGGCGGTCGAGGCCGAGGCGGTCGGAGACGGCGTAGAGGGCGGCGAGGCCACCGAGGAGCAGCCACGGGTCGCCGAGCAGCGTGAGAAGTCCGAACAGGTCGACGACCGCCGGAGGGAGTCCGGAGACGGCGTCGAGCGTACCGAGTCCGCGCATACCGAAAGGGACGAGACAGGAGACATATAACACGATGGTTCCTTGCTCGGGTCAGTTGCCTCGGTCGACGCGTTCACCGGGGCGCTCGTCGGCTTCGTGCAGACCGACGGCTACCTCGCGCTGTTCGTGGCCGTCGTGACCGTGAGTCCCGAGCGCAGTCGACCGACACTCGTGTCGAATTTGGAAGAGAGTCGAGCCGGACCCTGTGCACAACCTGTACGCACTGTGAAAAATATTCATCCGCGTCTCTCGCGACCCGTCGACCGTGAACCACCGATGACCGACAACCCACTCGACACGACGAACAGGCGACGGTTCCTCCAACTCGGCGGCGGCGTACTCGCCGTGGGCCTGGCCGGGTGCACCGGACAGGGCGGCAGTGGAGCCGAGACGGACGACGCGGAGACGACCGACGGGTCGATGGAGGGAGAGATGACCGACGAGTCCATGACGGACTCGGCGATGACCGAGGAGGCGATGGACGACGGGATGACGGACTCGGAGATGACCGAGGGGTCGATGGACGACGAGATGACGGACTCGGAGATGACCGACGAGTCCATGGACGGCTCGATGGCCCAGCGGTTCCGGGTCCGCATCGAGAACGTCTCGACCGGGAGCACGCTGCAGACGATGGACGGGGCCACGGCCGTCCCGCTCTCGCCGGGGGCGTACGTCGTCCACGCCGAGTCCGGCGCGCTATTCGAGGAAGGGGAGGCCGCCAACGAGGGACTCGAACGTCTCGCGGAGGACGGCACGCCCGGGACGCTCGCCGCCTCGTTCGAGGAAAGGGAGATGGGGATGGTCCACGGCGGCGCGTTCGATACGCCCGTGGGCGCTTCTTCGCCCGGTCCGCTCACGCCCGGCGACGCCTACGAGTTCGAGTTCGAGGGCGGGGCCGACGCCCGCCTGTCGTTCGCCACGATGTTCGTCGAGTCGAACGACCTCTTCTTCGCGCCGGACCCGACGGGAATCGCGCTCTTCTCGGACGGTGACCCCGTTAGCGGCGACGTCACCGACCGGGTGGCGCTGTGGGACGCCGGCACGGAGGTAAACGAGGAGCCGGGAGCCGGGCCGCACCAGGCACCGCGACAGTCGGGGCCGGACACGGGCGAGGCCGAGAACGGCACCGTCCGCCTCGTCTCGGACGTCGACGACGGCTTCGCCTACCCCGGGGTCGCGGACGTGCTATCGGTGACGGTGACGCCGGCGCGTATGGGCTGAGGCGGGCCGACCGTTGGTTCCAGTCGCTCAGCTTCGGCGGTCGCGCACGGCGTCGGCGGCGCGAGCGGGAACCGAGAGGGCGTTGAACCCGATGCCGACGATGATGAAGAGGGTGTACAGCCCGAGCGTCGACAGGAAGAGGACGAGCATGGCGAGGATGGCCCAGAGGCCGTCGAGGAAGAAGAACGCCCCGAGCGTCATCACGGTCCCGTACAGCAACACGAGGTAGGGACCCCAGCCGCGCGCTTTCCCCCTCCGAACCCGCCGTCGGACGTAGCGTTTCAGCTCGGCCTCGATGTCCGCTTTGGGGAGCGTTCGGTCGTCGACGTCGCGTTCGAAGTCGTCGAGGTCGGCGCGAAGCTCCTCGACGCGGTGTTCGAGCTCGGAGATGTCGGGCGCACCGCTCGGTTCGACTCCGCCTTCGAATTCGTCGCCCTCGCTCATTTCTGCTGGTTCGTCACGTCGGCTTCCCGCGTGTTGTAGCTGCCGGTCCCGGTCGTCTTCGTCCCCCGCCCGGCCGCCGGTGACGGCGTTGATGACCGCGCCGGTGAGGATGAGAATGCCCGAGAGGTAGAACCACGTCATCAACAGGAGGATGGCCCCGAGCGCGCCCGCGACGCTCCCGCCGGCCTGCTGGGCGTAGATGCCGAACAGCGTCCCGAGGGCGGCCCAGCCGAGCGCCGCGAACACCGTCCCCGGCAGCACTTCGCGGACGGTGACGTCGGCGTCGGGGAGGATGTAGTACAGCGGGAGGAACGCGACGGTGAGCGTCCCGATGAGCAAGAGTGGTCCGGCGAGGGCGACGAGCGTCGAGCCGACGACGGCGATGACACTCCCGAGGATGACGACGCCGGCGACGCCGACGCCGATGGAGACGAGCGCCGCGGTGCCGTCCTTTAGCTGGTCTACGATGCCGCGCCCGGGGACGGAGTAGATCCGACCGAACGCCGTGTCGAGGCCGCGGAACACCTTCAGCGCCCCCAGACGGTCAGGAGCAGGCTCACGACGCCGAGACCGCCCTGGGAGGTTCGGTCCGCGAGCGCCTGTCCGACGAGCGCTTCCCCGGCGGGCAGGCTGGCGTTCACCTGTTCCATGATCTGCGCTCGGAGCGGGTCGCCCCCGACGAGGACGGCGGCGACGAGCGCCAACACGAGCAGCGGGACGAGCGAGACGAGGATGTAGTACGAGATGCTCGCGGCGAGGAACGTCACCTCCTTCTCACGAACCGTGTTCAGGACGGTGCGGGCAGTGCCCATCGAAGAACGTGTGGCCATCGCGGGAGGTTTCAGCCTGCCGATACAAGAAGACGAGGGATGCGAACTCAGAACAGGTCCTCGGTCGCCGTCCGCATCTCCGCGACCGTCGCGCTCGTCTTGAGCGCGGTACCGTGGTAGTGCGCCCGAGCGGCCTCGTACCCGGCGTCTTCGAGCGCCGCGACGAAGTCGTCCATGCCCGGTGCCGGGACGCCCCACCGCTTGCAGAGTTTGTGCTGGTCGTAGTGGGTCGGGGCCTCGATCTCGTGCTCCAGCGTCTCCAGGAGCGACCGCGCGGCCTTCGCCTCGCCCATGTCGTCCGTGACCTCCTCGCGCACGGCGCGGGCGAACTCGGCGTCGCGGACGGGTCCCAGCCAGATGGGGCCGGCCGTTCGAAGGGAGGCCCCGCAGTGCGGGCACTCCTCGGGAGGGTGGGCGACGAGGCCCCGTTCCGAAACCCGATGGAGGCAGTCGTCGCAGTGGTGGACGTAGCCCAACTCGTCGACGGCGGCGTCGGCGCTGGTCGCGCGGTGGTCGAGTTCGAGGTACGTCCGCGCGTAGTGGCGGGTGACGTGCGACAGTATCGGCACGGCGGCGGTGTCGTACCGGGCCGCGGTTCGGACGAGCGCCGAGACGAGCACCCGGAGGCCCATCTCGGCGTGGTACTCGGTGTTCTGCGGCACCGTCGCGTACTTTCTCACCCCCGAGTTGAGGTGCGCGCCACAGAGCGGCGCGGTGTCCGTCGCCGTCACGCAGACGAGGTCGCGGGTGTTGGCGAAGGCGCTGTCGACGAAGGGTATGGGCGTCCCGAACGGGTCGACGTCGACGACGTCGAACGGCCCCTCGTCGTGGAGGAGGGCGTTGACGTCCCGGTGGACCGCCTCGCCCGCGACGTCGTTGCGCGCGAGGTTCTCCCGCGCGAGGTCGACCGCCTCGCTGTCCACGTCCGCGCAGGTCACGTCGTAGCCGTCGAGGCCCGCGCGGACGCCCCTGATGCCCGAGGCCGCCATCGCGTCGAGGTACGACGACGCGCGCGGGTCACGGTCTCGGTACGCGCGGAGGACCGCGACGGTGACGTCGCGGTTGAGTTCCTGCGTCGGGTTGAAGAAGACGCCGTCGCCGCTGCCGTCGCTCGCTCCGTCGCGGGCCTCGGGCACCTCTATCTCGGCGCCGCCTTCACTGACGAGCATATCACCTCTCCCCGAGCGTCGGCCAAATCGGTTCTGGTACGCCTGCGACCGCCCGCCGGTGCGCCAGTGGGGTGTCGCGTCGGTCCTGTCATTCCAACCGGACGACGTCCGACCGCGCGTAGACCGGGACCCGCCGTTCGTACACGCTACCGCCGAGTCGATAGCACACCGACACAGTCGCGGGCGTCTCCTCGACGAGCGCCGAGAACCCGGCCGACGGCTCCGAGACGACCCTGCCAGACCGGTCCAGCACCGTCTCGCGCGCGACGACCGCCGCCCGCTCGACGCCCTCGACGTCCGCGGTCATGCCACCGGAAATCGTCTCGCCGCTCTGTTCCAGTTCGGCGCTCACGTGCTCCGCCGCCGCGCGTGCCGCGGCGGTGAGACACTGGGTCTCGACCCACCGCTCACGCGGGGTCGTCTCGTATCGCGGGACCCGCTCGCGTGGTCCGTCCTGACCGCGGGAGGAGGCGTCGGGTGCGACCCATCCGGCGACGTACCGAACGACGTCCTCGTCAGCGAGATACTCGACCGTCTCGTCGTCCTCGCTCGTCTCGACTGCGAGGTCAGCGTCGCCCCGCCCCCGAACGGGCCCGCGTGACTCCATACCCGGCGCTTCGCGGGGCAAGGAGAGAGGGTTTCGGCTCTGTTCCCCCGGCGGGAGAGAACCGGGACGACCGAACACCTTTTGTCCGCATCGGGCAAACCGCGTGCCGTGACTGGCGTCGACGACGACGAGAGCGAGGGCGAGAGCGAGGCAAGCGACGCCGCCGGCGCGTCCGTCTCGCCGTCGTCGTCCGACGCGAGCGACGCCACCGGGGCGGACCGCGACTCTACTCGCGACCCTGCCCCCGACGCGGCGGCCGACCCGGCGGAGGACTGGCGAGCGGCGCTCGCGGCCGCGGGACGACTCACGCCGGCCATCGTCGACGCCATCGTCTCGACGCACCGAAAGCGGGGGCAACGAGCCATCGAGGCCGTCTCCGAGGGCCGGGTGAAACGCTACCGCGACTTCACCGTGGTGGTGGGGTACGACGACGAGTACATCGTCGAGGAGGGTCAGTGCACCTGCAAGGACGCCGAGTACAACCTCGACCAGTCCGACCCCACCGAGCGCTGCTGGCACTCGCTGGCGGTCGACATCGCCGAGGCGTTGGGCGAAATCGACTACCACGACATGTGGTACTCGGAGGTCAGGGAGTTCCTGTGATACCGTGTTCAGTCGTGGGCTTTCCGCTCTGGCGAGGTCAGGTGACGGACTATCGAACGGAGATGTGCACGAGCGATACGGGTAGAGCCGACAGCACGAGAACCGCGCGAACGCCAGGAGGGTGAGGCCACAGCCTCCCCAGCCGATTCGCTTCGCTCACTCGCTCATCCCTCGCACGAGTATCCGGGTGGGGAGGGACGAGGCTGCGGTCCACCGCGCCCGTGTGTCGTGCGGTCACCGCTCGTCGTTGCTCCTCTCGACGCTCTCTCGGACACCGCTCCCACCGATACGCATCCGCTGTCCTCGCCACGCGACTCGACGACGATTC
Source organism: Salinigranum rubrum (assembly GCF_002906575.1). Lineage (NCBI taxonomy): Archaea > Methanobacteriati > Methanobacteriota > Halobacteria > Halobacteriales > Haloferacaceae > Salinigranum > Salinigranum rubrum. The sequence continues at coordinate 3,904,812 of NZ_CP026309.1, read as the reverse complement.
ACCGAAGAGACGGGCGGAAGCGCTTTGACCCCCGACAAGCGACTGCCACGTAGAGCTATGACCGACGACGACCTCTCCATCGAGGAAAAGCGCGTCTTCTCGTCGAAGGCCGGCAAGACCGAGGTGTTCGTCGCTGCGGGCGTCGGCTGCGTCGTGGTCGACGTCTCGGGCGACCGGGTCGGTGGCTTCCGCGTCGACCACCACTGTACCGCCCGCGACGTCGCCGGACGGGGCGGGAGAATCGTCGTCGCAACCGACGAGGACGTCCTGCTCGCGCCGGGATACGAGGCGCTGGGGTTCGGTCCCGCGATGGCGGTCGGTCTCACCGAAGACGAAGTCGTCGCCGTCGGGGAGGACGGTTCCATCGGCAGACTCGCGTTCGACGCCGGGAATGGGTGGCGGACCGTCGGCGGCGTCGACGGGCCGCGGGCGGTCGACGGGCGACTCGTCGCGGCCGAGGAGGGCGTCTTTCGCGTCACCGATAGGGACCTCCGGCACGCGGGACTCGACGACGTCCGGGACGTCGCCGCGGCCGGACCGTTCGCGGCGACCGGGTCGGGGCTGTTCTACCTCGGGAACGGCTGGATGGAGATCGAAGACGGGGAGTGGGACGTCGTCGACGCGGCACCCGACGGGCGCGCCCACGCCGTGGGGGCGGCGGGCATCAGACGGCGAACCGAGACGGACGGGGGGACGTGGCGCGCCGTCGACCGCGCCGACGACCTCGCCGACGACGAGGCGTTCGTCGAGTTCGCGTACGGCGAGGACGTCGTCTGCGCCGTCACCGACGAGGGGACGTTCCTCGTCGACGCGGGCGACGGGCTTCGGACGCAGACGCTCGGCCTTCGGGACGTCGGCGGCGTCGCGATTCCCTGATGCGGACACCGCTGCGCCACGGCGACGGAGGGATTGGCTGCGTGTAGCGACCCCACGAAGCCCGGGCGACTCGCTTCGTCAGCGACACGCAACCGGTGGCGAGCACCAGTGTCACGGTCCGTACGAGCCGTGACCGCGTGTCGACGGGTGACGTGCCTCGTCGACTCCGACGCCCCGGACCCACAGTGCGTCCGAGCGACGCTGTCCAGGCGGGGAGACGAAAACGGGTTTAACCCACCGCGGAGTGACCGTCGGGTATGATAGTGCCAGGTTCGGGGTCGCAGGCGCTGGCGTCGTCGCTCGCGGGGGAGTGTGACGACACCCTCGCTATCCCCGAGTTCGACCGGTTCCCCGACGGGGAGACGTTCGCGGCCGTCCCCGCGGCCGGCGCGGACGCGCCCGAGCGCGCGGTGGTCGTCGCCGCGACACCCTCGAACGACGCCTACGTCGAACTGCTCCAGCTTCAGGACGCCCTCCGCGAGGCGGGGGTCGGAGAGGTCGTGACCGTCGTCCCCTACATGGGGTACGCACGGCAGGACCGGGCGTTCGAGTCGGGTGACCCCGTCTCTGCGCGCGCGATGGCGCGGGCGGTCTCGACCGGCACCGACCGGGTCGTCCTCGTCACGCCGCACGAAGCCGCGGTTCGGGAGTTCTTCGACGTGCCCGTCGACGTCGTCGACGCCGCCGGCAGGCTCGCGGTGCCCCTCGCTGGGCTCGAAACACGACTGAGAGAGCCGCTCTTCCTCTCGCCCGACGAGGGCGCAGTCGACATCGCACGCACTGTCCGCGACGCGTACGGCGAGGGCGACACCGACTACTTCGAGAAGACGCGACACTCGGGCACCGAAGTGAGCGTCGAACCGTCCGACGCCCCCGTCGAAGGGAGGGACGTCGTCATCACCGACGACATCATCGCGACGGGGTCGACGATGGCCGAGTCCGTCGCCGTCCTCCGCGAACGCGACGCCGAGCGCATCTTCACCGCCTGCGTCCACCCGCTCTTGGCGCGCGCCGCCCGGACGAAACTCGAAGCGGCCGGCGTCGAGCGAGTGTACGGGACCGACACGCTCGAACGCGACGTGAGCGCGGTCAGCGCCGCCCCCGTCGTCGCGAGCGTGCTGTAGACCTACGCCCGTCCCGGGAGGTCGGACGCCCACCGACCGAGTCGGGCCAGCCGGGACGTGAGGTTCGCGTAGCCCCACGCGGTGCACACGCCGAGCGACGCGCCCCAGACGAGGTGTGTCGCGAGAGTCGTGACGGAGAGGTTCGGGACGGGTGCCGGGACGCCGATGAGGCGGAGCCAGACGGGCGCGACGACGCCCGCGGCGACCAGCCAGATGACCACGCCCCACGCGACACCGACCGCGGCGTACGTCGGGACGTGGTTGCGAACGCGCGCCGGGAGCACCGAGACGAGGCCGGCGAACCCGAACGCGAACACGACGCTGTGGAACTGGTGGGTGTACCACCCCACGACCGGGTCGGTGATGCCGTAGAACACGCCGATTGCGGCGACCGACCCCCGAGGAGTTCCGCCGCGACTCCGTAGAGCCCGCCCGCGACGAGCGCGGCGACGAGCGTGACGACCAGATGTGGGATTGCCGGTCGGACGCCCGCGTCGGCCTGGAGCGCGCCCAGTCCAGTCTCGTCGACGTCGACACGGCGCAACACGACCGTGATCGTCGTTCCCTCTCTATCGACGTCGACCCCCATGGTCCCGCCGTAGCTCTCGACGAGAAAGCGCGAGACGGTCAGGCCGAACCCCGAGCGGGGGTCGTCGAACTCGCCGATATCGCCGGTCTCGACGAGTTCTCGCTGGCGTTCGGGGAGGCCGGGACCGTCGTCCGCGACGCTCACGCGGACGGCCGTGCCCGTCACGGAGACGGACACCTCGACGGTCGGTGCCTCCCGCGACGTGTGGACGACGGCGTTCTCGACGAGGTTGTCGAAGACGTGTTGCAGTCGGTCGCCCGCACGGACGCGCGCGGCGAGCGCCTCGTCGTCCGCCGTGACCGAGATATCGGCGTGCGGATGTCGCGTTCGGACCCCGTCGACGCTCGCCGTCAGACACGGTTCGAGCGCGACCGACCCGTCCGCCGCCCGACCCCGCGTCTCGGTCCGGGTGAGGTACTTCACCTCCCTGATGGTGCGTTCGATGGCGTCGGAGCGCCGCTCGATCACCGCTCCGGCGGTCGGGTGGTCGTCCCCCTGGAGCGTCGCGTACCCCCGGATGACGGCTACGGCGTTGAGCACCTCGTGTCGGAGGAGCCGATTCAGCAGTTCGAGCCGGTTCGTCTGGCGGACGAGTTCGTCGCGGTGTCCGTGTGTTCGCGCGGCGTAGAGGCCGGTGAACGTGCCGCCGACGCTCCCGCCGATGAGGAAGTTCGCGAAGTAGGTTTGCGACCCCGCCGACGCGAGGTCGACGTCGCCCCCCGTCGACCCCAAGAGCGTGAGCACGACGAGGACGAACATCGCGCCGGCCCCGACGACACACCAGCGGGCCGTCGTCCGGACCAGCGACGGCTCGACGTCGGCGACGGTGAGCGCCACGCCGAACGCGGCCAACCCGAGTCCGAGCGCGAGCGGGACGACGCCCGCCAGGTAGAACTGGACGGGGTCGTCGTACACCGCGAGCGTCACGGTGAAGCGCGTGAGGAAGAACCCGACGCCGGCGACGACGAGGCCGCTGTAGTTCACTCGGCCGAGCATCTGGCGTGGTCCGATGCGAGAGGGGAGAATAAACGTTCGGCACCGACTATCACGACTGCGAACGGACGAGAAAGGTTATGACGGTCGATACAGGACGTATCGAGTATGCCTGGACGTTACGGAGACATCGACTACCCACGGACGACGAAACGCGGGATGCTCCTCGGCGCGACGCTGTTCGCGCTCGGCGTGCTCGGCGAGGTCGTCGGCTCGGCGCTGTTCGGCCCGCTCCCCGCGTGGGAACACACCCTCTTCTTCGACCTGGAGGCGCTCGGCATCGTGCTCTTACTCCTGGTGCCGTTCGTCTTCGGCATCGCGCTGCCGCTGACGGAGTAACGCCGCCGTGGCCGACTCGCACTTCCCGTCGAGTCGGAACGTCCTCGACCCCGACTGCCGACGCTGTCCGGCGCTCGTCGACTCGCGGACCGAAATCTCGTGGGGCACCGGCCCGACCGACGCCGACGTCGTCGTGGTGGGCGAGGCACCGGGCGCGGGCGACCCCTCCGCCGACCGGTGGCAGGGCGGCAACCACACCGGCATGGCCTACACCACGCGACACTCGGGCCGTCGCATCAGAGGGCTGTTCGCCCGACTAGGGTACGACCCATACTACACGAACGCGGTGAAGTGCTTCCCCGAGGAGGGGGGAACGAACCGAGAACCCACCGCCGAGGAGCGGTCGAACTGCCGGAGCCACCTCGAACGCGAACTCCAGCAGGTCGACCCCAGCGTCGTCGTCACGACGGGCAAGCACGCGACGACGACGGTGCTCGCGCTCGACGGGAGGGTCGTCGAAAGCTTTCTCGACCGCGTGCTCGACCCGGTTCGGCTGTCGGCGTACGACGTCAGCGTGCTCCCTCTCCTGCATCCGTCGTACCAGGAGGTGTGGCTCTCACGGCTCGGATACGACCTCGACGAGTACGAAGCGGCGATCGGTGAGGCGCTCTCGTCGCTCGTCTCGGGGTGAGCGGGACGCGACGGTCGTTACCACGACTTCCGCGTCGGACACGCCACACCGTGCCGAACACGTCCACTCCGCGACGAGCACGTCCCTTCGGTCGGCACGGGTGCGTATCGGCCCGAAACCGGTGATTCACGTCGAGAGTGACGGACCCAGTCACGGGTGACACACACGTCTCTTATATCGACCGAACGTCTCTGAACGTCGGTATCGTGAACGATGGTCCGTCTCGGATTCGCGTCCTCTGTGTCGACGACGACTCGGCGTTCCTCGACCTGACACGGGCGTGGCTGTCGAGGGTCGACGGGTTCGCGGTCTCCGCCGAGACCGACCCACGCGAGGCGCTGTCGACGCTCCGCGCGGGAACGCCCGCAGTCGACGCGGTGGTCAGCGACTACCGGATGCCCGACATGGACGGACTCGAACTCCTCGAACGCGTCCGCGAGTCGCATCCGGACCTCCCGTTCGTCCTCTTCACCGGGCAGGGGAGCGAAGCCATCGCGAGCGACGCGATCTCCGCGGGCGTCACCGACTACCTCCAGAAACGCGGGCCCGACCGGTACGACCTCCTGGTGAACCGGGTGCGGAACGCGGTCGAGAGCCACCGGGCGAAGCAGGAGGCCGAACGCGAACGCCGCATCCGCGACTGGATCGTCGAGGCCGCCCCGTTCGGCATCGTCGGTCACGACCGCTCCGGTGACGTCCGGTTCTCGAACGACCGCGCGGCCGAAATTCTCGCCGCGTCGGTCGAGGAACTCGACGGGCGCGCGTACCCCGACGCCGGATGGACGCTCCTGACGGAGGACGGCACGCCGGTACCGCGGGCGGAGTTGCCGTATCGCCGCGTCGTCGACACGGGGTCGCAACTCGACCGCGAACGGTACCGACTGCGGACGAGCGACGGTCGGGAGCGTCGGGTCGTCGTCTACGGCTCGCCGCTGTGGGACGACGCGGGAGGGGTCGAGGGAGCCGTCGTCGCGTTCTACGCCGCGGACGAACGCGAATAGGACGGTCGGGGTCGGTCGTGGCTCGCTCAGAAGAAGTCGTGGGCCTCGTCGCCGTACACCTCGGGCGCGACGTCGACGACACCCTCGTCGTGGAGCGACGTGAAGAACGTCGCGTCGCTCCAGTAGTACTCGTCGAACACCGACCGGGCGGTGACGTTCAGCAGGGGCGGGAGCGCGGGGTCGTCGCGCTCGACGAAGAGCGCGACGTTGAAGCTGTTCAGGCCGAGCGAGGCGTAGTACGAGAGCACGTTCACGAGTCCCTCGGCGAAGTCGTGGGTCACGTCGCCCCGGGGCTCCGGAACGCCGGAGTGAATCTGGGCGGCGACGCCGACGAGGTGGCGATGGTGTTTCGGGGCGAACGGGGCGAGCCAGTGGACGTTGCCGATTTCGGCGACGTAGCGGTCGCCGCCGCGCTCTTGGATCGCGAGGTCGGACCAGTACACCTCGTCGTTCTCCCGATGAAAGTCGCGGGCGGCCTCCGCGACTCGTCGCTGTTCGTTCGTCCCGCGGTCGTCGACGAGCGTCTGCATGTGCGGGTGGATGAGGCTCGACCCCGCCGGTCGGAGGTAGTTCATGTTCACCGAGGCGTAGCGCGCGTCGTCGTCGTGCTCGAAGACGTCACGGACGTACTGGAACGCCGCACAGAGGCCGTCGGCGAACTGCTCCGTGGTGAACTCGTCGATGGGGACGAAGTGCTCCTCGGTGAGCGCCACCACGTTCGAGTACGCGCCGTAGGGGTTCAGGTTCGGGAACGACGTCGCCTCGCCGCTCTTTCCCCGTTCGGGACCGACCCAGTCGGGGTACTTCGGGGTGGCCTCCTCGACGGTGCCGGGGCAGAAGAAACAGCCCTCGCTGTCGGTCACCGAGTCGTCGATGTGGGGCGACTCGGGCATGAGGAAGTTGTCCGTGACGACTCGTGCCGTGCGACCCGTCAGCGGGTCCACTCGGACTTCGGTCTCGACGGTCGTCTGCTCGAAGTCCGCGAGCGGACTGTAGAACGTCGCCTCCTGTACCGAGCGCTCGAATTCGATTGACATGAACGGGGCTTCGACGGGTCGGGTGAAAAGCGTAGCCCCACGGGACGACTCCGTCGTTCGGTTCTCCTCCCATCCCTCGACACCGGCGTGGACGGGTGTCGCTCGACCCGCGCGGGATCAGTTGCTGGCCGCCGCCCGCTCCTCGGCGGACGTGAGCGGCCCCTGTCCGAGAACAGTCCGAGCCCCCGGCGTGAGTCGATTGACGACCGCCTGTCCCTGCCGCTCTCGGTTGACCAGGCCGTCGTCCTCCAGCCTGGAGAGGTGGTACGTGACCGTACTCGGGTCACGGTCGACGCGTTCGGCGAGGCCGGACACGGTGTCGGCCGACTCCGCGAGTGCCTCCAGTACGGCCCGTGCCGGCGCTGATTCCATGGCGAGTTCCAGCGCATCCGGGGCGGTACCGACCGGAAAGAAGCGACGCTTCCCCCGCCGTTTCTCGGACGTGACCAGTCCCCGGCGTTCGAGTACCTTGAGGTGGTACCGAACCGTCGGCCTCGGGGCGTCGATCGCCGCGACGTCGCTCAGTGCCGCGAGGTACGTCCCGGGTTTCGCCCGAAGGTGATCGTAGAGCGATGCTCGCGTCTCGTGCGTGATGTCGGCGGGTCGTGCGTTCGCGTTCATGAGTTGAACCTCGATCGGCGGCGTCGGCACTGCCCGAGTCAGCCGCTGCGCTAATCACCGATTATTCCACCGTCGGCGGTGAGGGTCGTGCGAGCGCCGTCCGGTCTCCCTTCGCTGTCGACTCGGAGGGCCGAGAGCCCCAAAAACCGGGGCGTTCGTCTCAACCGTGTCGACCGTTTCGAACGGGAAACGGAACTGTTTCGAAGGGAGGGTGTCCGGCGTGGGTGGTGTTAACATCGGATTAAACGCCGGAACAGGGGGTTCACGGCCGGGTGAAGCGATCCGACGACGCAGCGACTCAGCGTCGTTCGGTCAGGTCGTTCGCTCGGTCAGAGACGACCGGTGTGAACTGGTCGGCGTGGTCAGTCGGCGCGTCGGGCGTAGCAGGCGCGAGGCTGGGCGCGAAGACGAGCAACGCAACGACCACCGCGGTGGATGTGGTACGCATGGAGGCCTGGTCGACTCTGCGGTAGGACTGCCGTGTCTGCGCTGTTCCGAAAATACGTTCTGGTTGAGACGAACGTCAGTACGGCCGACGGAGGCCTCATCAGACCCTCTATCCGGTTCGACAGGCGGACGATCAGAGCGCCGGTATCGTCGGTGCCGCGGACGCACCGAAGGAGTCGGTGTGGTTCGTCGCCCGTGTCTCTGCGGACGATTCGACGCCGGCACGTCGGTGTTACGTCGTAGCGTACCTGGTACCTATACGAAAGCGTGACCGACGGGACGAGAGACGTCCGACAGCGAGAGGAACAGGAACAACGGACGGTGCCGTGAACCGACACGGCACCACACATGGCTGACAGGGTGGTGTGGAGACGGCTGGCGGGACGTTCAGCGGCAGTTCGTCCACCACCTCCTTCCGAACTCGGTCATCGTGTCGAATGGATGGGTGATGTGTGTTAAAATTTCTGTGTTACGCTGTACTCAGTATATTAGGTGTTATAACGAGGTATTCCGAGAGAATCTCCCCGTGATCGTGAACCAACTCTGGCCTCGTATGACTCGACTGACAGCGGAGGCGACTCCGGCAGTTTCCTGGGGGTGAACAGCCGTGGCCCGTCGAGCGGACACGGACGTTTGGTCCACTCCTCTTGGCGGCGCTGCTCAGCGCCGCCAGCGTGCTGGTCGGTCGACTATCGGCTTGCCGGTCGCGCTCGACCGGTGAGAACGACCACCGGTTTTTGTGCGGTCCGCGCCGTACACCGGGTATGGCCACGTCCGGTCGGACCCGCGCCGCCGCCTGGCTCCGTCGACACCGCCTCGCGGGCTTCTTTCTCCTGACGTTCGCACTCTCGTGGGGTGTTCCCCTCCTCGTCCTCGCCATCGCCCCGCTCGTGGGCAGGGAGGCGACCGTCTCGGGCTACTCCCCGCTCGCGTTCCTCGCCGTCTGGTCGCCGGCCATCTCGGCGTTCGTCGTCGTCGGCCTCGTTGACGGCCGGGCGGGCGTCCGGGCGTACGCCCGTCGTGTCACCGAGGTTCGAGGCGGACGACGGTGGTACGGTGCCGTCCTCGTCGGCGTCCCCCTGACGTACCTCCTCGCGGCCGTCGTCGCGAGTGCGACCGGCGGCCCGCCGTTGCGACTCGAACCCGGGTGGCTCGGGGCGTTCGTGACCGTGTCGTTCCTCCGACTGACCCAGGGCCCCGTCGAGGAACTCGGTTGGCGCGGGTTCGCGCTCCCGCTCCTGCAACGACGCTACAGCGGCCTCGTCGCGGGCGTCCTCCTGGGGCTGGTCTGGGCGCTGTGGCACGCGCCCGCGCTCGTCATCGCGACGGCGGAGTTCGCCCGCGGCGGGCCGCTCCTCCCGGGTCTGGTCCGCCTCTTCGTCACGCTCGTCGCCACCTCCGTCGTCGTCACCGTCGTCTACAACGGCTCGGAGGGGAGCGTCCCGCTCGCCGTGGGCTTTCACTGGTTGACGAACCTCGCGTACCCCTGGGAGTCGACGACGACCGTGCCGCTCGCGCAGGACGTCGTGTTCGTCCTCGTCTCGCTCCTCGTCGCCGTCACGGTCGGCCGCCGGTACCTGGGTCGGGAGCGCCTCGCGACGACGGTGTACGGGACGAACGGTGACCCCGCTGCGGGGTCGACCGCAAGCCGCTGACGACGGGAGCGAACGCGTCGCGGTGACTTCGCGCTCGCGGCCGTCGGCGGGTGTCTCCGGTCCGGGGACGAGAGAGCGTGGGGATTTTTCCACCACGCACCCGGCCTTCGAACCATGAGCTGTATCTTCTGTCGCATCGTCGACGGCGACCTCCCGAGTCGAACGGTGTACGAGAGCAGCGAGGCGCTCGCGTTCCTCGACGCGAACCCGCTCACGAAGGGACACACGCTCGTCGTTCCGAAAGACCACTACGAGACGGTCGGCGACCTCCCACCCGAGGCGGCGGGCGCGGTGTTCGAGGCGGTCAGCGCCGTCACGCCCCGGGTCGAGGCGGCGGTCGACGCCGACGCCACGACCGTCGCGGTGAACAACGGCGAGGCCGCGGGACAGGAGGTCCCCCACACGCACGTCCACGTCGTCCCACGGTTCGAAGGCGACGGCAACGGACCGATCCATCGGCTGTTCTCCGCGCGTCCGTCGCTCTCCGACGCGGAACTGGACGATATCGCGGCCGCGATTCGAGACGTGGAGGTGTGAGGCGGTCGCCGCCCGAGTGATACCGTCGTCCGAGCGACGCGGTCGCCGGGCGGTCCACGCTCATCCGGCCCCGGTTCCCGCACGCGGAGAATCGCCGGGTGAACCTATGACGCTCGCCGACCTCTCTGCACCCATGACACTCGACGAACTCGACGACTACGGGATGGTTCGGATGACGGACGAGGAGGTCGCGGGCTACCTCGCGAGCCAGCGCGTCGGCGTGCTCGGTCTCCCCGCCGAGCGCGCGCCGAGTCTGCGTCCGATGTCCTTCGGGTTCGACGGCGACTCGCGGCTGTACCTCCTGTACGTCCTCGGGGAGGAGAGCCGCAAAGCCGAACTGAGCGCGGCGGCCGAGTACGCGCGCTTTCTCGTCTACAGCGCCGAGACGCCGTTCAACTGGCGGAGCGTCCTCCTCACCGGTCGACTGACCGAGGTGCCCGAGGCGGACGTCGAACGCGCCGAAGAAGTCCTGACCGACGCGTGGCGCCCCGACGTGTTCGAGCGCGCCAGTCGGGTCGAGGCGACCCGCCTGTACTGCTTCGATATCGAGGAGCGAACGGGGCTGAAACACCTCGGACTCCCCCCTGGGTTCGAAGACCAGCGGACCGGGTGACGCGCGTGGTGGGGCGCGGCCGCCCGGGTCAACCCTGCACCTGAAGGCGGAACGCCTTACTGACCAAGTCGTGTTGAACGTGACACGACGCGCTCGAAACCAAGACCGAGCGCTGCCGACTAAGAGGACACAGTGGCTGACACCGAGTCCGACTGTGCTCTCGCGCCCTGCGCTGGTCCTCCGCGTCGCCCACAATGCCTGACTCAGACCGACTCCGAGACTCCTCGACGACGTACGCCCACCTCGGATGGTTGCTGTTCGTCGTCGGTCTCGTCGCGAGCGCCGCGTTCGTCGCCTGGCACGTCGTCGGAATGGTCGTCCTCGGCGTGTTCGGGTACTACGCGATGCGGCCGATCCGCGACCGGGTCGAGTCCGTCGTGGAGTCGCGGCAGGTCGCGGCCGTCGCGACGGTCTTGGCCGTGCTCGTTCCGGTCGTCCTGCTCGTGTTCTACCTGGGCGTCCGGGCCCTCAGTCGGCTCCAGCGGATGTCTCACCCGCTCACGCCCGCTTCGTTAGTCGACCGACTGAACGTCCTCGGCTCGCTCACACCCGAACAGCGCCAGCAGGTGCAGACGCTCCTCTCCGACCCGACGGCGGTGCTCAGTGGGTCGGGAGGCGCGCTGTTCTCGAACGTCGACCTCGTCACCCAGGTCGTGGGGGCGGTCACCGGGCTCTTGATGCTGCTTGCGCTCGCCGTGACGCTCTCGTACGTCTTGCTCGCCAGAGACCACGGGCTGTCGTCGACGTTCGTCGACCTCGTCGGCGGGCGCGACACGACGGTGTACGCGTACGCCGCCGCCGTCGACGAGGACCTCGAGTCGGTGTTCTTCGGTAACTTCCTGTTCGCGATGCTCATGGCGGTCGTCGCGGTGGTCGTCTACTGGGCGACGAACCTCCTCGCCCCGGACGAGATGGCCGTCCCGATGGTACTCGCGCTCGGACTCTTGACGGGCATCGCGAGCCTCGTCCCGATCGTCGTGGGCAAACTCGTCTACGTCCCCGTCCTCGCGTATCTCGGCGTCCAGGCGCTCCGGTCGGGGGGCACGGAACTCGCGTTCGTCGGTGCCGTCGGCGTCGTGTACGTCCTCGTTCTCGACCTCGTTCCGCAGGCGCTCGTCCAGCCGTACCTCTCGGGGCGTCGCCTCGACACGACGCTTCTCCTCTTCTCGTTCATCATCGGGCCGATGGTGTTCGGCTGGTACGGCTTCTTCCTCCTGCCGATTCTGATGATTCTCCTGCTCGAAGCGGTCCGTCTCGTCCTGCCGGAACTGCTGCGCGGCGATCGACCCCGCCCGTCGGTGTTGGTCGACACCGACCCGGGGACGAACCCCCGAGAGGAGCGCGAGGACGTTCCCGACCAGGGTGAGGACGTCGAAGACGTCCCCGACCGGGGCGAACCCGTCGGGGACGTCCCCAGACAGAGCGAGACGGCCGACGACTGACCCGTTTGGGCGAGAACGTCCGTGTGCGGTGGGCCGGACCACTCGCTCCCGACTCGCCGACTCCTTCTGCCGACCCTCTGTCACCGCCGCTCGAACGAGACACGTCCCGCGACATCCCGGTCGACCACCGACGGGGCGGAGGTGGCTCGACGCCGACGTTCTCCCCTCCGGTGGGTCGGGCGGCTCAGCGCCGTCCTGCTCCCGAGGCGTGGACCGTCTCTACCACGAGTCGAACCGTCCGTGGTCGAACGTCACACGCTGCAGACGCAGGTACTCACGCTGCGTGGCGGAGACGGCGCGCTCGAACGAGGCTCCGCCGTCGAGACGGTCGTGGACCCGGTCGAGCGTCCACCGCGCGGGCGTCCGCTCACGCGCGACGCGTGCAGTGAGCGGCGCGAGGATCTCGGTCGCGCGGCCGGCTTCGAACCCGGCCGCCTCCAGTCCGTCGCGTGCACACGCGAACAGGTCGTCGAACAGCTCTTCGGTCGAGGTCGTTCGCTCGCCCGTGCGGTCGATCCACCGGAGGTCGGCCGCCAGACCGTCGGCCGCGGCCGCGTAGAAGTTGTCGCGCGCGTCGGTCCAGTCGAGCGCCGCGACCGGGTGGTCCCGGGACGGCAGGTCGGTCATGAGGCCGGCGAACAGCCCGAGAAACGCGACGCCGTCGCGGATTGTCGGCTGTCCCGGTAACGGCCGAAACTCGATGCGGACGTTCGCGGTTCCGTCGCCTCCCTCGTCGAAGACGGGACGAACCCAGCGCCAGTAGCAGCCGTGTTTGTGGGTGAAGTGCGTGAGCCGGCCGGCGTCGTCGGACTGGACCGGGAGGAGCGTCGGGTCGTCGACGATGGCGTCGACCGCGTCCGCGACCGAGTCGACGTCCTCGGGGAAGGCGACTTTCGGCGGCGCGCCCTCGCTGTTCATGACGCTCTCGAAGACGCCGATGCGGTTCTCCATGCGACAGTCGGCGAGAATCGTCTCCGCGTCCGCGTCGTCGTAGAGGTCCGGGGGGAACAGCGGGGAGTTGACGCCGAGCGCGAGCAGCGGCCCCGCGACCCGCAGCGCGTACCCGAAGTACTCGGGGAGGTCGGTCGCCGTCGGGACGACGCAGTGCGGCTGGATCGACGTCGTGAGGCTGTTCAACAGCGCCGTCTCGCCGTGATAGGTGACGTGTGGCGCGTCGAGTTTCGTGTCCGCCGCCCGCCCCTGTGCGTGGTAGCGGGCGGCGTCGACCATGTTCGTCGCCAGCGCCGTCGTGTCGTTCCGCTCGCAGTCGGTGAGGTACGCGACGGAGCCTTGGTCGGCGGGAATCGTCCACATCCCGTCGCTCACCAGCCGCTCGCCCGACCCGAGGAGACGGTCGCTCGCCGCCTCGAACCGCGCCCGCAGTTCCGCCTCGACTGCGTCGAGTCCGTTGTCGGAGAGCGGCTGTGGGCTGACCTGAAACTCCAGCTGGTGGCGACCGATCTCCTCCTCACAGCCCGGGAGGTCGTCGGGGGGCGACGAGACCGTCGTGAGCGCGCCGGCCTCGTCGACGGCGTAACACTCGTGCTCCAGCCCGACGGTGCGGACGTCGCTGTCGAACTCCCCCTCGGACACCGCGTCGAGCAACCACTCGCTTTCCTCGCGCACCCGCGCGTCGAACGGTGCCGGGTCACGCGCGCAGATCGCTTCGACCCGCGACGCCAGCTGTCGCGTATCCATAACGATTTATTGGCGACGAACAGGCTTCAGCCGAGGCCCTGCGACTGCCGGGTCGTCGTTGCGCTACCGTGAGCGGCTCTCGTCCGTGTCGTCGCCGCTCTCGCCCGAGGCGGTGAGGTCGTGAGTGATTGCCTCGCCCGTCTCGGCGTCGAACAGGTGGACCATCTCGCGGTTCAGGACGATCTCCGTCCGCTGGCCCGCCGCCTCGTAGGTGTCCATGTCGGGCATGGGCGGGATGCTCATCAGCAGGCGCTCTTCGGACTCCATCGCGCCCGCCTCGGCGTCGTCGTTCGACTCGACGTCCTCCATGCCGGACTGATCGGTGGCCGTCCCGCCGTCGGCGGTGGCGCGCGACTGCCCGGACGTCGCGGTGGGGCGCTCGTCGACCAGCACGGTGTAGACGTAGATGTCGTCGCCGACGGGTTCGAGCACGTCCGTCTCGACCGGGATGGACCGGGAGGGAGTGCCGTCCATGTCCGACGCGTCCGCGGCACCGACGGGCCCGGAGTCGGTCTCGAACGTGGCGTCCGCGGCGATGGTGACGTCCTCCGGACGGACGCCGACCGTCACGTCCTGTCCCGGTTCCGTGTCCGGGAGGTCCCGCTCGACGTCGAGCGTGAAATACGCCGTCTCGACGCCGGAGTCGGTGAGCGTCCCCTCGACGAAGTTCATCGAGGGCGACCCGATGAAGCCGGCGACGAACCGGTTCGTCGGGCGATAGTAACACGTCAACGGCTCGGCGAACTGCTGGAGTTCCCCCTCGTCCATCACCGCGATGCGGTTCGACATCGTCATCGCCTCCTCCTGGTTGTGCGTGACGTAGACGATGGTCGCGTCGAGTTCGCGGTGGAGTTGCTGGAGCTGTGTCCGCATGTGGACCCGGAGTTTGGCGTCGAGGTTCGCCAGCGGCTCGTCCATCAGGAACACCGCGGGGTCGCGGATGATGGCCCGCGCGATGGCGACGCGCTGTTGCTGCCCGCCGCTCATCTCGTCGGGCATCCGGTCGAGCATGCCGCCCATCTGGACCATCTCCGCGGCCTCGTCGACCCGGCGGTCGACCTCGTCTTTGTCGACGTTGCGGAGGCGGAGCCCGTAGCTGATGTTGTCGTAGACGTCCATGTGCGGGAACAGCGCGATGTTCTGGAACACCATCGCGATGTCCCGTTCCTTCGGGGGAGGTCCGTGACGTCCTCGTCGTCGATGTAGACGGAACCGGACGTCGGGTCGGTGAGCCCGGCGACCATCTCCAGCGACGTGGACTTCCCACAGCCCGATGGACCGACGAGCGTGACGAACTCGCCGTCCTCGATGTCGAGGTTCAGGTTTCTGACTGCCGTTTCGTCTCCGTACTCTTTCGTGATGTCGTCGTATGTTACGTCTCCCATGGTGTCACTCCTTGAGTCCGCCGGCGGTGAGCCCGCTGACGATCTTCTCCTGCGCGACGACCACGATGATCGCGATGGGGATGACCCCGACGAGGCTCGCGGCCGCCATGAGGTTGTACGAGGTCTGGAACCGCCCCTGGTAGCTGAGGAGGCCCCAGACGATTGTCGCCCAGTTCTGCACCCGACCGTCGGTCATCAAGAACGCGAAGAAGTACTCGTTGTACACCGCGATGAACGTCAGCACGCCCGCGGTCGCGACCCCCGGTGCCGACAGGGGCATGATGACCTTGACCAGCGCCCCGAGCCGCGAGTTCCCCTCGACGCGCGCGGCGTCCTCCAGCCCGTCGGGAATCTGGCTGTAAAAGGTGGTGAGGATGAATATCGACAGCGGGAGGAACAGCGCGGTGTACGGGAGCACCATCGACCCCGGCCCGTTGAACAGCATCGGACTGGTCACGGTCGACCCCCGGGGAGGGTGAAGAACGTGATGTTCGCCGTGAACAGCTGGAACAGCGGGAGGAGGAACGCCGCCGGCGGGAAGTAGCTGATGGCGAGGAAAATGAGCATCAGCGGCGTCCGGCCGGGGAAGTCGAACCGGCCGAACGCGTAGCCGGCGAGGCTCGCGAGCACCAGCACGAGCGCGGTGGTGAACAGCCCGATGACGATGCTGTTGAACATGTAGAGGTGGAACGGCACCTTCGTGAACACCGTCACGAACGCCTCGGGGTTGAACCCGTTCGGCAGCAGACCGACGTCGGTGAGTCGACTGCTCGGCGTCAACGCCAGGACGAGAAGCCAGTAGAAGGGGAACAGCGTCGTCACCAGGAACGAGAGGGTGACGACGTAGAACAGCGCCCGGTAGGTTCGATCGGGGTTCTGCATCGCCCCGCTCGCCCACCGCTGGAGGGCGTTCCGGTCGTTCTCGGCGTCGCTCGTCGCCATCAGAACCCACCTCCGCCGCCCTCGACGTCGGCGAACTTGACGATGTAGATGGACACCACGACGGCGATGATGCCGGCGGTGACGAACGCGACGGTCGCCGCGGAGGCGTACCGACTCGCGCTGAACGACTGGACGACCAGACACGACAGCGACGGGACCGTGCTACACGACGAGACGGTGTCGATGAGTCCGTAGACCCGCATCGCGCCGATGGTCCGGAACAGCATCGCGACCAGGACCGACGGGAGCACGAGCGGGAGCGTGACCGTCCGGAAGCGTTCTATCTTCGACGCGCCCGCGACGTCCGCGACGTCGTACAGCGACCGGTCGATGCTCTGCAGGCCCGCGAGGATGATGAGCGCCATGAACGCGGAGGTCTTCCAGACGTCGGCGACGATGACGATGACGAGCGAGTCGAAGCTACTCGACTGTGGCGTCGCCGAGAAGAGGCCGAGTTGGTGCAGCGGTTCGACGAGGAAGCCGACCGTCGGCTGGAACAGGAGGTAGAAGATCATCCCCTGGATGGCGATGGGCACCGCCCACGGGAGGATGATGGCCACGCGCGCCCAGCGGCGCCCCCTGAACTCCTGATTCAGCACGAGCGCCTGTCCGAACCCGAGCAGCGTCTCGAAGAGGACGCTGACGACGGTGAAGAGCACCGTCACGGTCACCGCGCTCGTAAAGGGCTGGCTCAGGTCGAAGAAGGGCCGGGGGAGGGCGGCGTTGCGGTTCCCCAACAGCAGGTCGACGTAGTTCTGGAGGCCGACGAACGCGCCGAGACGCTCGGAGCCGTAGAGGACGTCCGCG
The DNA here is from genome assembly GCF_002906575.1 of Salinigranum rubrum. Taxonomy (NCBI): domain Archaea; kingdom Methanobacteriati; phylum Methanobacteriota; class Halobacteria; order Halobacteriales; family Haloferacaceae; genus Salinigranum; species Salinigranum rubrum. Next base: position 3,888,075 of record NZ_CP026309.1, on the reverse strand, counting down.
TGCAGCGACATCTGGAACGTCCGGAACAGCGGCCAGAACGCGACGATACCGAAGACGACGAGTCCCGGCAGGAGGAGGAGGTACGCGAACTGCGTGTCGCTCAGGTTCTCGACCCACCGCCGCGGACTGGGGAGCGACCCCGAGAAACGGCTGCCGGTGTCGGTCGACATCTCACGACCCTCCGCCGGCGGTGCCGTTCTGGGACGTCCCGCCCTGCCCAGCCGTGTTCGTCCGGTCCGATGCCGCCTCGATGACGTTGAGCTGTCGTTCGAGCGTCTTCATTGCCTGCGTCGGCGTGGCGTCGCCGCTGAACGCGGCGTTCGCTTGCTGTGCGATCTTCGTCGACTCCTGCGGCCAGGCGACGGTCACGGGACGGGGGACGGCGTTCTCGACGGTCAGCCGCAGCGTGTCGAGATACCGCCCGACGACCGGCACCTGCTTCGCGCGTTCGGACTCGAACAGGTCGGGCCGCGGCGGGAGCCAGCCCAGCGTCTCGAAGAGGAACAGCTGGAACTCCTCGCTGACCATCGCCTCCATGACCTCCAGCGCCCGTTGTTTGTTCTGTGCCTTCGGATTGAGACAGACGTGCCACCCGCCGAGGGAGGACATGGTGCCGCCGTACCCCTCGATTTCCGCCTCGTCCTCCCGGACGCCGTAGGGAATGGGCATGACGCCGAGGTCCTCGCCGAACTCCCCCTCGGCACCGTTGATGGCGATGGCGTACGGCCAGTTGCGGTGCATCACGGCGCGACCGCCCGTGAACGGCTTCCGCGAGGGTTCCTCCGTCCACTGGAGGACGGCCCGGGGTGCGATGTTCCCGGCGATGGCGTCGAGCGTGTTTGGCGCGTCTCCGTGGATGAACGAGCGGACCATCTTCGTCGCCTTGATGACGGGGTCGCTGTTCACCGTCACGGGCCGCCCGTCGACCGGGCCGAAGAGGTTCTCCTTCGGCCCGAAGTACGACCCGCCCCAGGTCCCGATGAACTCCTTGAAGTCACAGCAGGAGAGTCCCTCGTAGGCTTTCGCCTGAAAGGTGAACCCGTACGTCGTGTCCGTCTGCTCTTGGGTCCGCTTCGTCACCTTCGAGAACCGTTCCCACGACATGGGCGTGGTCGCCCACTCTTCGTCTTCGGGGGCGAACCCGGCCTCCTCTACGAGGTCCTTCCGGTAGAGGATGGAACCGGTCGTCGGAAAGAGCGGAACGCCGTAGACGTCGCCGTTACGGTCCTCCAGCGACTGGACGAACGTCTCGAAGTACTCGTCCTGGACGGTCTTCGCCAGGTCGGGTCTGAGTTCCGAGACGTTCGCGAGTTGGTTCCGGACGATGAACGGAATCGTCCACCCGCTGTCCATCATGAACAGCGAGGGCTGTTCGAGGTTCGCGGACAGCCACCGGTTGTACTGCTGCTTGCGAGCGCCAGTCGAGGCGGCGCCCGCGATGGCACTCAGTTCGACGTCCTTCGAGAGTCCGACCTCGTGCAGTTTCGACTGGATCGCGTCGAGGTTGTTCTTCACGTCGGTGTTCGCCGCGATCTGAACCGTACTCGGCGGGGTCTGCCCGCGCGCCAGACAGCCCGTGAGGCTGCCGCCGACGGCGGCACCGGCCGAACCGACCGCCTTCAGCACCTGTCGGCGGTCGACCGATCGGCCCCGGTCAGCCGAGTGACCCTCACGCTCGGGCATGAGTGATCCACCCGCGTCGGGGTCTACCGCCCCGACCGGAAGTCCCTGTTGCGTATGACATGTTCGTTCGTGACTCACCGTATCAACGACAGTCGCGCCGTCTATCCTCTCTGCTTGCAAAGCCAGGCTCGACGCCAGAGACGCTCGGGGAGACACGAGGACCGCTCGCGCGGAGATCGGACGCGACGCCGTTCGACACCGCGAGCACGGCGTACGCGACGGGGGCGTGCGACGACGCTCCCCCGACCGAAAGAGCTACCGCCACGCTTGTCGACCAGCCAGTCCATGACAACTATCGTCATCGGCTCGATTCCGGCCGAAGAGTTCGCTTTGAACCACACGCTGGAGTCGGTTCCGGAGGTGAGTTTCGAGTGCGAGCGCATCATCGAGAGCGGTGACGACGCGATCATGCCGTTGCTGTGGGTGCGAAACGCGGACGAGGACCTGCTCGAACAGGCCTTCGAGGAGGACCCGAGCGTCGGCGCCGTCACGCAACTCGCCGCGTTCGAAGACGAGCGCCTCTACCGGATGGACTGGATTCGACACGTTCGCCTCCTCCTGCAGATGCTCACCCACTCGGACGCCACCATCCTCGAAGCGTACGGACGGGACGGAGCGTGGCGACTGCGGGTGCTGTTTCCCACCCGCGATAGCTTCTCGGGCACCCACGACTTCTGTCACGAACACGGACTCACGTTCGACATCGAGTCGATCCGCGACATGGAGGGCGAACCCTCCGGACGGTACGGCCTCACCGACGCGCAGTATCGGGCGCTCGTGGAGGCGGTCCGACGGGGGTACTACGACGTCCCGCGGGGGAGACGCTCAAGGAAATCGCCGCGGACCTCGACGTCTCTCACCAGGCCCTCTCGGAACGCCTTCGACGGGGGACCAAGTCGTTGATCGAGGACACGCTTCTGGTCGGTGTCCCCCCGACCTCCACTGAGGTCGGCACCCTGGATGCGCCGTGGGTCCTCCAGCGAGGGTCGGCACGCACGAGCAAGCATCAGCGACTCCTCCGAACGGGCCGTTGTCACGTGTGCAATGGCATATCAGTTCACAGAAGACGACCGTAACAAGCGAGTCGTTACCGCCGAGGGCCACCACGTCGGGTCGGTCCAGACGATCGACGGTGCCCGCGCACGGGTCGACCGAAGCGAGAGCGACAGTCTCACCGACAAGATCAAGGGGATGCTCGGCTGGGACGACGACGACGCCAACGAGATTCGCGACGAACACGTCGACCGGTCCGACGAGGACCACATCTACCTGCGCCAGCACTGATCGCTCGACCTGTTCGACCGCGCCGACCGGCGACGCTGACGGACGGTTTCCCGGTCAGTAATCCGGCGGCGCGTACACGTTGACCGTCTCCAGCGGCGCCGACCCCGTATTCGTTATTTCGTGCGTCTCACCCGGTTCGATGAGGAGCAGCGCGCCCGGTTCGAGGGTGATCGACTCGTCCTCGACGGTGGCCGTGCCGCTCCCCGAGACGACGTAGAGCCACTGGTCGCTCGCGGCGTGGGCGTTCTCCGGGCCGCCGGTCGATTGTCCGGGGGCGAGGACCATCGTCGCCGCCTGCGAGCGGTCGGTGCCGCCGACGACGTCGAAGAAGCCGCGCATGGAAGCCGTGTCGATGCGTTGCATCGTCCGGGAGGCTCGACCCGGACGAGCAAAACGCTTGCCCGGCGGTGCTGGCGTGTACTTCCTGAGGGCGCCCGGCCCCTCGTCGATTCGGATGCAGTCGCGTCGGAGCGAGGAGTATCGACGGCGAAACCGGACGGAACCCGGACCGATAACCGACTATCGCCTGCCATCGCACCTCACCCCCGACGCACCGTTCGATAGCTGACCACTCGACGTCCCTCTCTCGGCGTGTGGACGGCGAACACTAGACTCCGTACGCTCGCATACGCGCAGGTGGCGATACACGAGAACGAGCGTGTGCCCCGACGCCGGAGACCGACGGCCGGGTCGGTGCGAGTACCGGTACGTGGTATCGCTGGCGTGAGTCGGGCCCCTCAGTTATCGGCCCGCCCAACGGAGTAGAGCCGATGTCAACGAACGTTCGGTACGACGTCACCGACTCGGTCGCAGTTCTCACCATCGACCGCCACGAGCGTCGCAACGCGGTCGACCGCGAGACCGGGGAGCAACTCCGCGACGCGCTCGTGCGGTTCGACGCCGACGCCGCCGCCGCCGTCGGCGTCATTACCGGGAGTGGAGGCACGTTCTGTGCGGGCGTCGACCTCCACGACCTGGCGGCCGGCGCGTCGCTCGAAGGCCGCGACACCGGGTTCATGGGCTACTCTCACCTGGAGGTCCGCAAGCCCCTGATTGCGGCCGTCGAGGGGCACTGCGTGGCCGGCGGCCTCGAACTCGCGCTCTTCTGTGACCTGCGGGTCGCCGGAGACGGTGCGGTGTTCGGGCTGTTCCAGCGTCGGTTCGGGATTCCGCTGACCGACGGCGGGACGCAGCGCCTGCCACGCATCGTCGGTCTCGGCCGAGCGTTGGAGATGATTCACACCGGGCGCGCGGTCGACGCCGAGGAGGCGCACGACTGGGGACTGGTAAACCGGGTCGTCGAGGACGGGACCGCGCTCGAGGCCGCCGTCGAGATGGCGTCGGGGATTACGGCCTTCCCACAGCAGACCGTCCGCACGGACAGGCGGGCCGTCTTCGAGGGACTCGGCGAGTCGCTTCGAGCGGGGCTGGCTATCGAATCGTGGTGGGGGACGCACTCGATGGAGACCGGTCGCGAGGGGGCGAAGCGGTTCGTCGACGGCGAAGGCCGCCACGGCGACGGGGTGTTCGAGCACTGAGACGACCGCTGTCCACCGACACGAGCGTCGTCACTCGGCGAGCGAGCCCTTCCTTCCGGGTCGAACGGTCCCACCAGCCATGAGTGACACCGACGCCCCCGAGTGGCACCGTGAGTGGCACGAACTCCGGTCGCTCCTCGGCTGCAAGTGGACGCTCCACGTACTCAGGCTCCTCTCGACCGACTCGTACGGGTTCAACGAGATTCAGCGCGAACTCGACGGCCTGACGCCGACGATGCTGTCGCGGCGACTGACGCAGTTGACCGAGTACGGGCTGGTCAACAGGGAGCTGATACCGGACTCGCCGCCGCGGACCCGGTACGAACTCACCGAGACCGGCGTGGCGTTCACCGAGATACTGCGACAGCTCGAACAGTTCACGCCGCTCGTCGAGAACTGAGGGGACGGCGCCGCCACGAGCGCTGCGGACCGACGCGAGCCCGCACGGTCACGGAGTCACCACGCCCAGCAGCCGCACCACACCCAGGAGCGTCGCCACCGCGGCGACCGTGGTCACGAGAACGGTCGCGGAGGCGAGGTCGGCGTCACCGCCGAGTTCGCTCGAGCAGATGTACGTCGAGACGGCCGCGGCATCGCGAGCATCAGCACGACGGCACGGAGCGTCGTCGGCGAGGCGGCGAGCGCGAGGAACACCGCCCACGCGACGACCGGCGCGAGCAGCAGCTTCACCCCCGCGACCGTACCGACGAGTCGCCAGCCGAGCACGTCCGAGAGCTCTCGACCCATGGTCGACTCGAAGACGAGCGCGGGGAGCGCGACGTAGAAGGCGGCCGAGGTGAGCACGTCGCGCCGACGCCGCGTCAGAGTCCGACCGCCCGCGCGCCGGCACCGAGCGTCAGGAGACCGAGCATGTAGCCGAGTTGCGTCGCGACGCTCACTGTCGGCGCTTCCGCGAGCGGACGGATGGGCGTTGCGGTCTCACTCACGCTCCGCGAGTGTGAGCGCGAGCCAGTCGAACAGTTGCCGTCGGAACCGTACCTCCGCCGGGCGCGAGAAGCGGTGGCCCTCCCCCGCGAGGACCTGGAGCAACACGCTGACGTCGAACGCCGCCGTCGCGTCGAGGCTGTCCCCGGGCGCGACCGACTCGTCGTCGGCCCCGTGAAAGAGCGCGACCGGGACCGTTAGTTCGTCGGTCACGTCGTCGAACGCGTACCGCTCGAAGTCCGCGAAGAACCGCTCGTCCACGGTGTGCCCGGTGTCGTACGTGAACTCCCCCTCGCGTTCGACGACGGCCCGCATCCCGTCGAACGTGCGGTTGTACGTCAGCGGCGCGCGGCCCGCGACGGCCCGTATCCGCCGGTCGGAGTCGACCGCGGCGTGGAACGCCGTTTTCGCCCCGAAACTCGACCCGACCAGCGCGTACGAGGGCGCGTCGAAGTGCGCGAGGACGGCCCGGAGGTCCGCGACTTTCGAACGCAGGGTCTGGTCGACGAACTCGCCCGCCGACTCCCCACAGCCGCGGAAGTCGAAGCGAACCGCGTGGTATCCCTCCTCCGCGGCGCGCGCACAGCGCCCCTCGTAGCTCCCGGACTTGTCGCTGACGAAGCCGTGACAGAAGACGAGCCACGTCTCTGTTCCGGCCGTTTCGGGCGCGTGGTGGACGGCCGCGAGTCTCTCCCCAGTGTCGGTCGTGACGGCGTGTGTCGTAGGCATCGGTCCGGTCTCTGATGAGTGAGTCACGCCGAACCGGTATCAGGGCGTCGCCCCGTCCGGGAGATGCTCACGAGCGCGAGCCGATATCAACGCCGAGAGTCGCGAGGGAGCGCTTTTTACCACGGCCACGACACCGCCGGTATGACCTACGCGACTGCCGCGTTCGTCGGCGCGACCGGCGGCGCAGGGACGACCCGGACGACCCTCGAAGCCGCCGTCGTGCTCGCGGCCGACGGCGCGGACGTGATCGTTCTCGACGCGGCCTACGCGACGCAGGGGCTCGGCGACTACCTCTCGGGACGGCTCGACCCCGACCTCACGACGCTGGTGACCGATCGGACGGACGGCCCCTTGGACGTCGGACTGGTCGAACTGGACGTGGATGCACCCGGTGAGGTCGCCTGCTGTCCCGTCGACGCGCCGTTCGAGCGACTCGCCCGCGCGAAGCGCGTCGAGGCCGCACAGGCGTTCGAGCGCCGAATCGAGGAGGCGGTGGCGGCTGCCGATCACGTGCTCGTCGACGTGCCTCCCCTCGCGGCGAACCAGGCCGTCGCGGCGACGACCGCCTGCGAGCGCGTCTGTCTCGTCTCGCCCGGTGGTGACCGCGGCGCCGACGCGACGAACCGACTCCGCGAGCGAGTCGCCGACGTCGGCGCGACGGTCGACACTGTCGCGGTCGTCGAAGGGAGCGACGAACGGAACGCGGCTGACATCCTCGTCCCGTCGACGGAGCGGCCGCTCCCCGGCGCGCTTTCGGACGAGCGGTACGGACGGGCGGTCGCCTCGCTCGTCTCTCGCCTCCTCGACCGCGACGTGACCGGCGTCGGCGGCTCGGGCGGCCTCTTCAGCGGGGTCACGGAGCGAGTGCGGCGGTAACTGGGGGCGCAGAAGAGAGGTCGAAGAGAGGATGAAGCGGGGTCGACCGACGTCGAAGACGGGTCAGACGAGGTCGGCGGCGTCAGTCATCGTCTCGGCGAGCGTCTCGCGTTTCGTGACGCTCGCGTTCGTCACAGGAGAGAGCGCCGCCTCGGCCGCCTCGACGAGTCCGGGGACGGGGTCGTGTGCCTCGACGTACGCGGTGAGGGCGAACTCCGTCGGTGTCGCGCCGGTGAGAGTCACCGCGTCCGCGCGTGTAAGGTCGCCCGCGAGCCAGTCGCGCACGACCTCTCGCCCGACCGGGCCGAGCGGCGATATTCCCACCTCGCCACAGAGATGGAGCGTCTTCGCAGCCGTCATCGGGGCGACGCCCGCCGCGCGGGCGAGGTCACCGACGCTCGTTCCGCTCGCGTACCGTTCGAGGACCGTCGCCGCCGCCTCCGGCGTGCAGGGAAGGGCGTCCGCGTACGTCGCGAGTCGGTCGTCGAGGTCCGTCTCCGTCCCGTCGACGGTCGGCACGCCGCGCTCGCGCTGTTTCGTCGTGACCTCGATGCCGGCCGCGATGTCCGACAACGTCATGTGAGCCTTCTCTCTCGGCACCAGTATTAAATTCTCGTATTCGATACTCAAATCTGGAGGGTACGTACCGGTCACCGGTACGTTGAAACGGCGCGCAGAGCGGATTTAACGGCGTTTCCTCCCGTGTTTAAATATTCGATCGCCCCCGATATTCGAATATGAGCACGAGAAACCAGGCGGGCTGCCCCGAGTGCGACGGACGACTGAACACGGACGCGACCGAGACGGTCTGTGCGGAGTGTGGGCTGGTCGTGGCCGCGGACCACATCGATCACGGGCCGGAGTGGCGGTCGTTCGCGGACGGTCCATCGCGCGAGCGGACCGGCGCACCGTTGACGCGCTCGCGGCACGACCGCGGCCTCTCGACCGAAATCGGGCGGTCGACGCGCGTCAAGGGACGCAAGCGGCGTCGACTCGCGCGGATGCGCGTCCAGCACAACCGGGCGCAGATATCGACGAAGCGCGAGCGAAACCAGGTGTACGTCTTCACCGAGATCCGTCGACTGACGTCGCGGCTCTCGCTCCCGACGCACATCCGCGAGATGTCGTCGACGCTCTTCCGTTCGGCGCAGGGCGAAGACATCGTCCGCGGGCGGTCGCTCGAAGGGTTCGCGGCGGCGTGCGTCTATGCGGCCTGCCGGACCCAGCGCGTCTCTCGGACGGTCGAGGAAATCGTCGCCGAGGCACGGGCAGAACGCGACGAGTTGCGCGCGGCGTACGACGCGCTGAATCGCGAACTCGGCCTGCCGACCGGACCGATCGACCCGGCCGAGTACATCCCGCGGTACGCGACGTCGCTCGGGGTCGATCAGGCGACCGAACGCCGCGCCCGCGAGTACGCCGCGTCGTGCCGCAATCGCGGGCTCGATTCGGGTCGCAACCCCAGCGGCGTCGCTGCGGCCTGTCTGTACACGGCCGCGCGCGACCGCGGGGACGACGTGACGCAGGCGGAGGCCGCCGCGGTCGCCGACGTCACGCCCGTGACCGTCCGGAACACGTACACCGACCTCCGCGAGGAGTAGCCGTGGGTATCTCGGTGGCCGTCGAGGGGGTGGGGAACCGGCCAAACACAACCCTTACACCCACCAGTACCCCACCGGAGACCAGATGCGCGAGCACTTCGAACTCCGCCACACCGACGTCGCGGGGCGTATCGGCGAACTGACCGTCCCCCGCGCGGGCGTGACGGTCGAGACGCCGGCGCTCATGCCGGTCATCAACCCGAACATCGAGACCGTCGCTCCCGCGCGGCTGGAGGAGGAGTTCGACGCGCAGGTGCTCATCACCAACTCCTACATCATCCGCTCCACGGAGGGACTCCGCGAGCGCGCGCTCGACGAGGGGCTCCACGAGATGCTGGACTTTTCGGGTGCCATCGTCACCGATTCGGGCTCGTTCCAGCTCGCCGAGTACGGCGAAATCGACGTCACCACCCGAGAGATCGTCGAGTTCCAGCGCGATATCGGCTCGGATATCGGGACTCCGGTCGACATCCCGACGCCGCCGGACGTCTCCCGCGAGCAGGCCGAACGCGAACTCCGAGAGACGGAGCAGGCGCTCGCCGACGCGGAGGCGGTCGACGTGGGCGAGATGCTCGTCAACGCGCCCGTCCAGGGGTCGACCCACCCCGACCTCCGCGAGGAGGCGGCACGGAACGCCTACGCGACCGACCTCGACGTCTTCCCCGTCGGGGCGGTGGTGCCGCTGATGAACTCCTACAGATACGCGGAGATGATCGACGTCGTCGCCGCCGCGAAGCGCGGCCTCGGCGTCGACGCGCCGGTTCACCTCTTCGGCGCGGGCCACCCGATGATGTTCGCGCTCGCCGCGGCGATGGGCTGTGATCTGTTCGACTCCGCGGCGTACGCCCTCTACGCCCGCGACGACCGCTACCTGACGGTTCGGGGGACGGAGCACCTGGCCGACCTGGACTACCTCCCGTGTGAGTGTCCGGTCTGTGCGACCCACGCGCCCGCCGACCTGCGCGCCCGCGACGACGCCGAGCGCGAGCGCCTCCTCGCTGAGCACAACCTCCACGTCTCCTTCGGCGAACTGCGACGGGTGAAACAGGCCATCAGGGGAGGCAACCTCCTCGAACTCGTCGAGGCGCGTGCTCGCGGCCACCCCGCGATGCTCGACGGCTACCGGGCGCTTCTGACCCACGCCGACCAGTTAGAGCGAGAGGACCACGTCTCGAAGGATGCCTTCTTCTACCTCTCGACCGAGAGTGCCCGCCGACCCGAGGTCCGCCGTCACCACGCGCGGCTCGACCGACTCCCCGTGACCGGTGAGGTACTTCTCACGGAGGGCAAGGGCGGCTCCGAGGCGTACGACCACGTCTGGCGCGTCCTCCCTCCCTTCGGCCCGTTCCCGCGGGAACTCTCCGACGTGTACCCCCTCACCGCCGAGACGCCCGAACGAGTGGATAGCGCGGCCCAGGAGGCGGCGGCACGGGGCGTGACGCGGCTCGTCGAGGGGAACCCCGACGCCGCGTTCACGCTCGCCCACGACGACTGGGACGCGGCGGCGCTCGTGCTCGTTCCCGACTCCGTGACGCTTCGAAACCGCGTCGTCGACACCGAGTGAGCACGAGACGAGTGCGGGCCCGGGCGTGTCAGCGGTCGTCCATTCGCGCCGAGTAGTCCCAGCTGTGCATCCTGACAGGGTCGACTCTGATACGGACCTCGTCGCGTTCGGGGTCGAGCAGTCGCGCTGCGAGCGCCGAGTCGGTCCCGCCGAGATACCGCTGGAGGAGACGACGGAGGAGCGTCTTGTCCTCGTCGGCGTCGACGGTGGCGTGGCCTCGCCCCCGAACGCCACGATAGGGCGGGTCGTTCGTCGACACCTCGAACGCGACTTCGTCACGGTGTTCGAGATAGCGGACCACGTCCGCCGACCGCCCGGTAGCGCACCACAGCGCGTCGTCCTCCCAGAGATACCACAAAGAGAGCATCCAGAGGCGGTCCTCGGGTGTGCGACAGGAGAGGCGGACGGGGACCGTCGTCGTCAGGAAGTCGTCGACCGCTTCCCGGTCCCAGGTCCCCGTGAGCTTCATACCCCGTGGTTGGGTGGGAAGCGCAAAAACACCGGGGGCGCCGGTGGGGGTGGTCTCGGTGTTCAGTGTGGGTCCCGGTGTTCAGTGTGGGTCCCGGTGTTCAGTGTGGGTCCCGGTGTTCAGTGTGGGTCCCGGTGTTCAGTGTGGGTCCCGGTGTTCAGTGTGGGGGTCTCGACCGTGTCGAGGGGGACGAGAGGCGGTCGAGGATCGACTGGCGTGAGCGTCTGCGGTGCGGCCGCGCCCGCGCCGCATGGCCAGCGGGACGCTCCGCGTCCCGCGCTACTCGCTCACTCGTCCACCGAAGCGACTGCGTCGCTTCGAGCCGTTCGTTCGGTTCTCTCGCGCAGACCTCGCGCGAGCGGTCGCGAGCGCCTCTGTGCGCGAGTACCTCGTTGGGGTGGGTCGAGGCTGCGGTTCACCGCGCCCGTGTACTGTGCGGCGTGTTCGCTCTCCTCACACCGACCGAGGACGCCAGCCAACAAACTCCTGGCGACGTCCCTCACCTGCACTCCCACACGGCGACACGACACACCCGCCCACGCACTCACTGCAGCCACGGCCGGTCGACCGTCTCGAACCGGAATCCGCAGACGGGACAGGTGACGACTTCGGGTTCAGACCGTACGAACCGCCGGGACAGGCCGACGAACCCGCAGTCGGGACACCGGCGGAGGAGCGGGGGCATCATAGGTGGAGAGAGGGCGTCGACCGACAAGAGTCCACGCTCCGACGCGCACTCTCGCGACATCCCTGCTCGGGAGAGACCGCCGAACCTTAGTGTCACAATCGGCGAGGGGCGAACACAGATGCGACACCTCGGTCTCAAAGCGCGGATGGCAGTCGTCGGCTCGGCGTTGTTCGCGTTCTACGCCGTCGCAGCCGTCGTCGCGATGGGCGCGTTCGGGTTCCCGGTCTGGCTCGTCCTCCTCGGGAGCGTCGGCTTCGTCGCCGTCCAGTACAAACTCGGGAAGTGGATGGCGCTGCGGAGCGTCGGCGCCGAGGACCTGCCGGAGGACCGCTACTCCGACATCCACCGCCGCGTCGACTCGCTCTCGCGGGAGATGGGCATCGACAAGCCGCGGCTGATGATCGCGCGGATGGGCGTCCCGAACGCCTTCGCAGTCGGGCGGAAAGGGAACGGAACGGTCGTCGTGAGCGAGGAACTCCTCCGTCGGCTCGAACCCGACGAGGTCGAGGCGGTCCTCGCACACGAACTCGCGCACATTCGCAACCGCGACGTCGTGATGATGGTGCTCGGACAGGGCGTCGCCTCCATCGTCGCCATCGTCGCTCAGTGGGCCGTCCTCCTCACGGGAGACAACGACCTCGCGGACTTCTTCCTGGCCATCGTCGTCGGTCAGATCACGCAGTTGCTCGTGATGCTGTTCGTCTTCGCCATCTCCCGGTATCGGGAGTACGTCGCCGACGCCGACGCCGCCGAGGAGGTCGGCAGCGGCGAACCGCTGGCGACGGCGCTGGAGAAGATCAGCCGACGGAACGAGCGAGTGGACGAGAGCGCGGTCGACGCGAAGGTGAACGCCCTCTGCATCTTCGGCGAGGGGCGCGGCCTCGCGAAACTGTTCGCGACGCACCCCCCGGTCGAGAAGCGCATCGAACGACTGCGCACCTGAAACACGGCGATGGACCTCCGTACCCTGCTCGCGGCCGTCCTCGGCGTCGGACTCGGCCTCGTCCTCGTCGCCGCGCCCGAGAGCGTGATTCGCGTGCACACCGCGGGGCGGCTCCCCTCCGACAGGGGAGGCGAGTACGGCGACGACGCGGGCGTCTCGCTTCCCACCCGGCGGCTCGTGCAGGCGCTCGGCGGGACGATGCTCGGATTCGGTCTCTACTTCGGGTGGGTCGCGCTCGGGTAGTCTCTGGTGCCGACGAACCGAGCGCCTCGCTCGACAGGTCCGCTCGTCGCACCACGGTACCTCTCGGTGAATCTCCTCCCGGCTTCAGACGACGAGTTCGGGAGCGAAGACGACGGCACCGAGCAGACACACCAGCACGAACATCGCCGTCAGTCGGAGGACGCCGGCGGTCCGCCGTCGTTCCTTCGGCAGCGACTCGGCGAGGCCGGACAGCGCACAGCCGACCATCAGAAAGACCCCGCCGAGCGAGGCGGACTCGCCGAACAGAGTGTAATACACGTAGAGGCTCAGCAAGACGAGCGCGCCGGAGAACATGACTGCTGCGTGGCGGCGGCCGGACGGTTCGCTGAACAGCACGTCGCTGACTGTGGAGGGCATCGGGCGTACGTTTCGCTCCGGGCCTAAAGAGGTGGGCGTCCGCGGCGTCCGTCCCCCACGGAGCGTCCCGATGGAGCCGATTTTTTCTCCCGCGAGCGACCACCGTGTGGGTGTGAACCGCCGACGATTCCTCGCCGCCTGCGCCCTCGTCACGACAGCGGGCTGTACCGGCGGCCCTGGCGACGCGGTGACGATGCTCGCCGTCAACGAACACGACGTCTCGCACACGGTCACGGTGTGGGTCGTGCGCGGTGAGCGACTCCGCGTCGCCGAGACTGTCGACGTCGCTGCCGGGGAGTTCGAGCGCGTGGCCGACCTCTCACCCGACGGCGGGAGCGGCGACCCGTATCGGGTGACGGTACAGGTCGACGGCGAGGTGGCACTCGCGCGGGAGTTCCGCCCCGAGACGTGGTTCAACCAACTGGACGTGTTCGTCGCGGGGGATGGAACCGTCGAACTCAACCGCGGGCAGGCGGCGTAATGGCGTCGAACGGGTGAGCGGTGGCGCGTGAGAGCGAGCGAACGCGCGAGGGACGACCGAGTGGACCGAACGAGCGAAGCGAGGTCACGAAGGAATCCGATGGGAGGCTGTGGGTTCACCGCCCTGGCGACTCCGCGGCCTCGTTCGCGGTGAACACCGTCGGCGTCATCACAGTACCGTCTCCACGCGGCCTCCAGAGAGCCGAGCCACGACCTCGGACGACCAGAAGAAAAGATAGTTCTCCCTCCACATCCGACGGCGACTATGACCGACTACTTCGAGGTTCACGCGCGCGACGGGGCCGCGCGCGTCGGCGAACTCCGTCTCTCTACGCCCGTGACGACCCCGACGCTCGCCGACGATACGATCGAGGACGCCGGGAGCCTCTGGAACGAGGCCCGCACGACGCCCGAGGGGAGCGAGGACGCGCTCACCGTGCTCCCCCACCGGGCGTTCCCCGCCGGCACCAGGGGGGAGGTCCAGGAGTCGTTCGCCGTCGACTACCCCGACGTCGACTTCCCGAGCGCGGCCGTCGTCACGAGCGAGACGGCCGCGGACTACGGCGCGGACGCGTACGTTCTCGCCGACGCGACTGGCGTCGTCGGCCACGCGTCGGCGTTCGTCGACGCGGTTCGCGCGGTCAAAGAGGCCACGCCCGCCGACACCGCCCTCTACCTCGCCGGCGTCGCCACGCCCGCGAACGTCGCGGCCTTAGTGTACGCGGGTGTAGACCTCGTCGACGGCAAACTCGCCCGAGTCAAGGGTCGGCAAGGCCGGTACCTGACGACCGACGACGAGTACTTCCTCGAAGACCTCGACGAACTCCCCTGCTCCTGTCCGGCCTGTCAGGGGGGCCGCGAGTCGTTCACGAGAGGGGACTGCGCGACGCACAACGTCAACGCGCTCGCCGCCGAACTCGCGCGGGTCCGCCGCCGAATCCACGACGGCCGCCTGCGCGACTACGTCGAGGGGCAGGCGCGCCACGAGGCGTGGTGTACGGCCGCCTTTCGACTTCTGGATCAGCAGTACGGCTTCGTCGAGGAGCACACCCCCGTCATCCGCGACGCCGAACTCCTGTCGGCGACCGAAGACACCCTCCGGCGCGTCGAGATTCAGCGCTTCGCCGACCGCGTGACCTCGCGCTATGTAAACCGGTTCGACCGCCCGCTCGTCTTGGTGCCGTGCTCGGCGCGCAAACCCTACAGCGAGTCCCAGTCGCACGCGCAGTTCCACGACGCCATCAACTTCCGCGCGCACCTGGTGTCGATGACGTCGCCCATCGGCGTCGTCCCCCAGGAACTGGAACTCACCTACCCCGCCCAGCACTACGACTCCGTGGTGACGGGACGGTGGAGCGAGGACGAAATCGGCTTCGTCGCCAGGGTTCTCGAACGGTACCTCGAACGGAACGCCTACCCGAAAATAATCGCACACGTCCCCGACGAAGGCTACCGGGCGGTCTGCGAACGCGTCGAAGACGCGCTCGACCTCGACTTCACGTACACCGTCGTCGACCACCCGACCACCACCGAGTCCCTGGCGAACCTCCGCGACGCGCTCGACGGCGAGATGAGCTACCGGAAGCGGACGCGGGAGCACAACACCGTCCGGGCCATCGCGGATTACATGTTCGGCGACGGTGCCGGCGACGAACTCTTCGAAGCGGGGACGTTCCGGACGACGGCGCGCTACCCCAAGTTACAGGTCAGGGACACCGACGGCGAGCAGTGGGCGACGATGGTCCCGCAGTACGGGATGCTCGCGTTCACGCTCGCGGGCGCGCGGCGCTGGGTCGAGAGCGACGCCCCCACTAAAACCGTCGAGATCGACGGCTTCGTCCCCCACGGGTCGGTGCTCGCGCCCGGTGTGGTCGACGCCTCCGACGAGATACGCGTCGGCGACGAAGTCGTCGTCAGCGGGCCGAAGGCGTTCGGCGTGGGTCGCGCGGAGATGTCCGGCCCCGAGATGTGTGACTCCACGCGCGGCATCGCCGTCGAGGTCCGCCACGTCGAGGAGACGTAGGTGCGCCGTCCGTCTGCCGGTGGCTCGGCCCTCACGAAGCCGACGACGGGAACGGACCGAGAGTGACGCCGACGCGTCGACTCGAACTCGCCCCGCACGCCGCGGCCGTCTCGCTCGGGTACGTCATCTTCGCGTACGCCGCGGTGCCCGTGTCGCTCACCACCCGACTGGAAATCGACTTCGCCTCGTTCGGACTCCTGACCAGCGCCGCGCTCGGCGCGTTCGTCGTCGCCCAGCCGCTCGCCTCGCGGCTCACTGACACCCACACGACGGCGTCGCTGCTCCGGTGGGCGCTCGTCCTGCACGTCGTCTTCGCGGTCGGTCTCGACCTCGTCTCCTCGTTTCCGGCGCTCGTCGTCCTCCGCGGGGTGTGGGGCGTCGTCGGCGGGTTCGTCCTCAGCGTCGGCGCGACCCAACTCGCGCGACTCCACGCCGGCACGGCGACGACGCGACAGCAGGGCCTCTACGGCGGGCTCCTCACGCTCGGCGGTGCCGTCGGATTCCTCGTCACGCCCCGACTGGTCGACGTCGCCACGACGACGCCGGGTATCGGCCCGATTCACGCCCCCGGCGCGCTGCTCGCGCTGCCCGCGCTCGCGCTCCTGACTCGCGGTCGGAACGACGAGGAGACGCGGCCGCCCGTGCGGGAGGGAGGTGGGTCGCCCTCGTCCGACGGCGACGGGGACCGGAGTTCGGTGCTCACCCACCCGGTCGTCCTCATCGCGGCGTTCGTCTACGTCGCCATCATCGGCTCGTTCGTGACGCTGTCGACGTTCGTGACGGCGTACTACACCGACCTCGGGGTCGCCGGCCCGCTGAGCGCGCTGGTGCTCCTCGTCGCGACCCTCGGGCGGTGGCTCGGCGGGAGGGCCGCCGCGGACGAGTGGCTGACGGACGCGACGGTCATCCTCGGGGGGACGGCCGTCGCGGCCGCCGGGTTCGTCGCGCTCGCGGCGCCGCTCCCCCCGTCCCTGGTCGTCGCGCTTCCCGTGGTCGCGATGCTCGCGGTGTCGCTCCCGTTCGGCGCGGTGTACGCCGTGGCGGCCAGAGCGACACCGCGCGACGGGGCCGCCCTCGCTGTCGTCGTCGCCGCCGGCAACGTCGGCTCCATCGTCCTCCCCGCGGCGACGGGTGCCGCGCGCGACGCCACCGGCGGCTACGGGGTTGGCTTCCTCGCGCTCGGCGTGTTGAACGTCCTCGCGTTCGTCGGAGGGCTGCTCTTCCGACGCCGACTGAGGAGGTGAGCGTACCGACCGGGGACGTGAACTATTTACATGCGTCAGCGGTTGTCAACCTATGACAACCGAGCGGATTATCGTTCGTCACGAACGCGTGGGCGCGGTCGCCACGGTCTGCGGGGTCGGACGGGTGGCGTACCGGACTGAACGGGCCGACAGACGGGGGCCTGGCGATGAGCGGTGACGTTCGCGTCGGCGTCGACATCGGCGGGACGTTCACCGACCTGGTCACCATCCAGGGCGGGCGAATCCGCGTCTCGAAGACGCCGTCGACGCCGGACGCGCCCGAGGAAGGCGTCATCGACGGGCTCCGAAAGATCGAGGCGCGCGACGGCCTCACTCCCGAGCAGGTCACCTACTTCGGCCACGGGACGACCGTGGCGACGAACGCCGTCCTGGAGGAGGAGTGGGCCGACACCGCCCTCGTCACCACCGAGGGGTTCCGCGACGTCCTCGAAATCGGCCGGCAGGCCCGTCCGGACATCTACGACTTCCAGGCGGAGAAGCCCACGCCCATCGTCGAGCGCCACCGGCGGTTCGAGGTGCCCGAGCGTCTCGACGAGCGAGGCGACGTGGTGAAACCGCTCGACGAAGCGGTCGTCCGACGGCTCGCGTCCGACCTCTCCGACGTCGACAGCGTGGCCGTCTCGCTGCTGTACCCGTTCGAGGACGACACCCACGAGCGGCGGGTGCGCGACCTGCTCCGCGAGGAAGGCGTCGACGCCTCCTTCTCGCTCTCGTCGAAGGTCCTCCCCGAGATTCGCGAGTACGAGCGCACCCTGACGACGGCGCTGAACGCCGCGCTGAAGCCGGTGATGGACCGCTACATCGGCCGACTGGAGGACCGAATCGGGGCGGAGGGGGTCGCGGCCCCGCTGAAGGTGATGCAGTCGAACGGCGGCATCATCACGGCCGACGCCGCCCGCGAGCGCCCGGTGAACACGCTCCTGTCGGGACCGGCGGCGGGCGTCCAGGGCGCGACCTACGTCGCCTCTCGTCTCGGAGACGACGACGTCATCACGATGGACATGGGCGGGACGTCCTGCGACGTCTCGCTCGTCGAGGGGGGCGACCCCGTCGTCTCGACCGACGTCGAGGTGGGCGAGTACCCCGTCTCGGTGCCGACCATCGACATCCACACCGTCGGCTCCGGCGGCGGCTCTCTCGCCTGGATCGATTCGGGTGGAGCGCTCCGCGTCGGTCCCGCGTCGGCCGGGGCGGACCCCGGTCCGGTCTGTTACGGCCGCGGCGGCACGCGTCCGACCATCACGGACGCCCACGCCGTCCTCGGCCGGATCGACCCCGGGGCGTTCGTCGCGAACGAACTCGACACCGAGTCCGAAGCCGTCGAGCGCGCCGTCGAGACCCACGTCGCCGAGGGCCTCGGCGTCGACGTCGAGACGGCCGCACAGGGGATTCTGGACGTCGCCAACGCGAACATGGAACGCGCGCTCCGGGTGGTCTCGGTCGAGCGCGGCTACGACCCCCGGGAGTTCGGCCTCGTCGCCTTCGGCGGTGCGGGCCCGTTGCACGCGCCGAAACTCGCGGCCGAACTGGACATCCCTCGAGTCCTGGTGCCGCGGACCGCGGGCGTCCTCTCCGCGCTGGGACTGCTCATCAGCGACACCCTCTACGACCACTCGACCTCGCGGGTCCGCCGCCTCGACACGGTCGACCCCGAGGAGATCGCCTCGACGTTCGCGTCGTTCGTCGACGAGGGGCGCGCGCAACTGGACGCAGAAGGGCTCTCGCCCGACCGGATGCAGTTCGAGCCGTCGATGGACCTCCGCTACGCGGGCCAGTCGTTCGAACTCTCGGTGCCCGCGCCCGTCGACGTGGACGACGCGGCCCTCGAGACCGTCAGGGAGCGATTTCACGACCAGCACCGACAGCGGTACGGCCACGCCTATCGGGAGGAACCGGTCGAACTCGTCACGCTTCGACTTCGGGCCCGCGGCGTCGTCGAGACGCCCGACCTCCGACCCGAGCACGCGGCGGGGTCGGTCGCGGAGGCCCGCGTCGAGACACGGCGCGTGGTGTACGACGGGGAGCCACACGACACCCCCGTCTACGACCGGACGCGCCTCCCGCCCGAATCGGGCTTCGACGGACCGGCCGTCGTCGAGGGCCGGGAGTCGACCACGGTCGTCCACCCCGGCCAGCGCGTGCAGGTGGACGCCGACGCCAACCTCGTCGTGGAGGTGACGCCCGATGCGTGAGCACTCGGAGGGGAGCGAGGGAGTCGATTCGGTCACGCTCGAAGTCATCCGCAACGCCTGCATCGCCGTCGCCGAGGAGATGAACGCCAACCTCGTTCGGACCGGCTACTCCCCGAATATCAAGGAGCGGCGCGACTGCTCGTGCGCGCTGTTCGACGCGAAGGGGGAGATGATATCGCAGGCGGAGAACATGCCCGTCCACCTCGGCGCGATGCCCTTTTCGGTGGCGGCGGCGGTCGACCGCTACCCGCCGGAGACGCTCGAACCGGGCGACTCGGTCCTCCTGAACGACCCGTTCAGGGGAGGCGCACACCTCCCGGACCTCACGCTCGTCTCCCCGGTGTTCGTCGACGGCGAGGTGGTCGCGTACGCCGCCAACCGCGCCCACCACGCCGACATCGGCGGCTCCCGTGCGGGAAGCGTGGCGGCGGATTCGACCGAAATCTACCAGGAGGGCCTCCGCATCCCGCCGGTGAAGTTTTCGGAGGGTGGCACAGTCGACGAGGACGTCCTCTCGATGATCCTCGCGAACGTCCGGACCCCCGACGAGCGCCGCGGCGACCTCCGCGCGCAGGAGGCGGCCAACGCGACCGGCCGCCGTCGCTTCGCTGCGCTGGCCGAGAAGTACGGCGCCACGCTCGGCCCGGCGCTCGAAGAGATCAAAGACTACTCCGAGCGGCGGATGCGCGCCGAAATAGAGGCGCTTCCCGATGGGGAGTACAGATTCGAGGACGTCCTCGACGACGACGGGAAGGGGAACGAGGACCTCCCGGTGAAGGCAGCGGTGACGGTCGACGGCGACGCGGTCACCGTCGATTTCTCGGGAACTGCCCCCCAAACCGCCGGCCCCATCAACGCCGTCTTCGCCGTCACCGCATCGGCGACGTACTACGCCGTCCGCTGCGTCACCGACCCCTCGATTCCCCCGAATCACGGCTGTTACCGCCCCATCACCATCGAGGCGCCCGAGGGGAGCATCGTCAACCCCGACCCGCCGGCGGCGGTCGTCGGCGGCAACCTCGAAACCTCCCAGCGGGTGACCGACGTCGTCCTCGGAGCGCTGGCGGAGGCGGACGTCTCCCGCGTCCTCGCGGGTCGCAGGGGACGATGAACAACGTCACGTTCGGGGGACGGACCCCCGTGACGGCTCGCCGTACGCCTTCTACGAGACGCAGGGCGGCGGGTTCGGCGGGCGGGAGGGAAAGGACGGGATGGACGGCGTCCACGTCCACATGTCGAACACGATGAACACGCCCGTCGAGGTGCTGGAGACCGCCTACCCCCTCAGAGTGGAGCGGTACGAACTCCGCCCCGACTCCGGAGGCGCGGGGCAGTTCCGCGGCGGTCTCGGTCTTCGGCGCGACATCTCGGTACGGGACCACACGGCGACGTTCTCGCTGCTGGCCGACCGCCAGCGACACGCGCCGTACGGCCTCGCCGGCGGCGGGGGCGGCGACCCGGGCTCCGCCTACCGGATCGACCCGGACGACGGCGAGCGCGAGGAGACGCGCCTGCCGGGGAAGTCGACCCACGACCTCTCGCCGGGGACGACCGTGAGCCTCCGGACGCCCGGGGCGGGCGGGTACGGCCCGCCGCGCGCGCGCGACCCGGCTGCGCTGGCGGCCGATCTCAGATTCGGGAAGGTGACCGAATCCGCCGCGCGGTCGCAGTACGGAGCCGACCTCGTCGAGGCTGCGCTCGACCTGCTCGACTGACGTCGTAGACGCGCGCGCGAGGGGCAAACGGGGTGGTTCTTTTTCACGGCCGCGCCCCTCCCGTCGGCGTGGTCCGTCGGACTCACTACTGTCGACGCTGCGGCGCGGCCATCGATCCCGGCGACGTCTACAGCGCGGTCGACGTCCTCGACGCCGAGGGACGGCTCCGCGAACTCCTCTGTCGGGAGTGCGGTACCGACCTCCGGGCGTTCGTCGCGGGCGGCGACGGCGAGCGTGAGACCGACCCCGAGTGAGGGACGGGATACCCACCTTTTTGTCGCTCTCGACCCTTCGACGGACATGGTCGACCACCACGTCGAAATCGGGGTCCCCCAGCAGATACTCGACTCGCTGCCCGACAGCGAGGGGGACGCCGCACAGGACATGAAGCAGGCGGTCGCGGGGCTGGAGACGCGGCTGAACCGGGCCATCGACTCGGCCGAGTCGGAGTCCGAGGCCGCGGGGTACGCCGTCGACGTCCTCGAACGGTTGGAGGACGACCTCGAACGGTACGACGAGTTCGTCCCCGAACTGCGGGCGTGGGGACAGTCGCCCATCTACGCCATCGCCTGGCGCAACCTCCAGGCCGACCTCATCCTCCAGATACACGAGCACGACTGGCTCTCGGGCCACATCGACCGCGAGCGCAACCACCGCCTCGTCGAGGACGGCATCCGCTTCGGGAAGCGCTGACCCGGCGGCCGCCACGCCACTCAGTCGTCGCCGACGGCGAGCGCGTCGTCCGCTCCGCGCGAGAGACCGGCCCGTCGAACCAGTACCCAGAAGGCGACCGAGGCGACGACGATGAACCCGGCGGCGGTGTAGAACGCGACCGACACGGAGACGAGATCGATGATCGCACCGACCAGGAGCGGACCGGACACCTGTCCGATCTTCCACGATATCGAGCGCAGCGAGAAGGCGGAGGCGACCGCGTCCTGGCGCTCTCCCTCTTCGACGAACAGCGCCATGCTGGCCGGAAGCCGGATGCTGTCGGCGACGCCGAGGATCATGTACGCGCCGAACAGCGCGAAGAACGCCCCGCCGAGGACCTGCGGGTCGCCGAACAGGTCGATCCGGACCGGGGTGATCCGCCCCTCGAAGGCGTACGAGAGGGGGATGAGCGCGGTCCCGAGGCCGTAACACACCGCGCCGCAGACGACGAACAGCGGCTTGCGACCGACCCGGTCGGACAGGTCCCCGACGTACCCCTGGGTGAGCGCCTTGGTCAGCTTTCCGCCCGCCAGGATCCACCCGATGGCGAATGCGGTGATGCCGAACTCCGTCCGCGCGAGGATCGGGAGGAAGATCAGCACGGCCATCTTGCCGACCGAGAAGGAGAGGCGGAACACGACGAGCGCCCTGACGAGCGGCCGGGCGAGCAGCGTCCGGATGGTGTCGACGCTCTCGGCCAGCGTCGCGTCGTCGCGTTCGGTCCCGCCGCCGGGGTCGTCGCGGAGGTAGAGAAACACCGTGACGAACGCGAGCAGCGTCACGCCCGAGAGGACCAGATACGTGTCGGTGAACCCTCGCGTGTACAGCAGGTAGCCCCCGACGACGTCGCCCGCGAGGCTCGAAATCGCGCCGACCTGGTTGTACGCCCCGAGCCAGCGGCCGTGCTCGTCGTCGGGTGCGATGGTCCCGACGACGGTCGACCCCGTGATCCAGAGGACGATTGCGCCGACGCCCTGGACGAGGCGCATCAGGATGACGTGCGTCGGCGAGTCGACGAAGACGAAGCCGACGAAGACGCAGACGTTGAGGACGAGACCGGCGAGGAGCCACCGCTTCGCGTTCCCGGTGTCGACCTGCCGGCCGAGCGGGAGCACGATCAGCAACTGGACGAACGCGAAGGCGGTCCCGAACAGTCCCTCGACGACGCCGGTCGTCCCGAACAGGTCGGCGTACAGTGCGAGCGCGATGAGAATCGTCGAGTACGCCTGACTGCGGGCGAACGCCGTCCCGGCGAGGGCGACGAACTCGCGGTTGCGGAGGAGGCCGATAGACCGTCCGATTCGTGCCAAGTTCGACCGCGGTTCGTCCCGGACCGTGAAATCCCCCGTGGTTCGTCGGCGTGGCGCTCGGGCGGAACGCACACACCGGAGCGGCGTACGTTTTTACCCGTGGGAGCGAACCACCGAGCATGCACGTGACGCTGAAGTTCTTCGCCACTTTCCGGGAGATCGTCGGCTCGAAGACGGTCGACCGCGAGTTCGAGGAGGGAGTGACGGTCGGCGAGGTGCTCTCGGCCCTCGAATCGGAGTACGACGACCTCGTGGGCGAACTCCTCGTCGACGGCGACCTCAAGCCGCAGATCAACGTCCTGAAGAACGGCCGCGAGGTGCTCCACATGGAGGGCATCGAGACGCGACTCGAAGACGGCGACACGCTGAGCGTCTTCCCACCGGTCGCCGGCGGCTGTCGATGAGCGTGCGGATCGAACGGTCGTTCCGCGGCATCTCCCAGCGCCTCGCGACGCACTACCTGACCAACCTCGGGGGAGCGAGGTCGAACCGGGGCGGGTCGTCGGCGACGACTGGGAGGCGTCGCTGTCGGAGTCGAAGACGACGGTCGGGCCGACGCTGACGCTCAACGAGGTCGAGGTGGTCTTCGAAGGCGCAGAAGAAACGCTCGAACCGCTCGTCGAGCGCTTCGCCCAGAAGGCGATGCGCGCCGGAGGCTGACAGCGTGGCGCGCGGCGACCCGCTCGACGGACAGGTGTTGATTCTGGCGGCCGCGAAGGCGAGCGTCCCCGCCGAGCGTCTGCCCGACCTGGTCGACCGGGTGCAGTCCGACCTCGGCCCGCGGTTCGAGACCTACCGTCGGACGTACGAGGCCGTCTACGAGTCGCCCGAGCGGTGGGTGTTCCTCGTCCCGCCCGACCACTGGGACGCGGTGGGAGACCGCGTCGGCCTCGCGCCCCGCGAGCGGGAGGCCGTTCGACGAGCGCACGAGGAACAACTCAGACGCGTCGGGAGCGAGACGGAGCGGCGCGAGGAGTTCGAGAGCGCGCTGGAGATCAGAAGCGTGGTCGTCGTCGGCGTCGAGAACTGAGGGACGGGGCGGAACGGAAAGCGGTTTCTCCCCCGCCGGTCGTCCAGTGAGTACAGCATGTCACGCCTTCCACCGGCCGCCCGCGAGGGGGTGCGCACGTCGCTCCCGCTCGTCGTCAGCATCGTCCCCTTCGGCCTCGTCGCGGGGGTCGCCGCGGTCGACGCCGGCCTCTCGCCCGTCGCCGCGCTCGGGATGTCCGTCGTCGTCTTCGCCGGGGCCGCCCAACTCGCCGTCATCGACCTGCTCGGACGGGACGCGTCGCTCGTCGTGGCGGTGGTCACCGGCGTCGTCGTCAACCTCCGGATGATGATGTACTCGGCCTCCATCGCGCCGTACTTCCAGCGGTACCGCGCGCGCTGGAAGGCGTTCCTGGCCTTTTTCCTCACGGACCAGGCGTACGCGGTCAGCATCGCGCGGTTCGAAGCGCGTGACGGCGAGGAGCGCGACGCCAGCGGGGAGCGGGGCGACTGGTTCTACCTCGGCGTCGGGGCGAGCCTCTGGGTGGGGTGGGTCGTCACGACGGCGGTCGGGGTCGGTCTCGGCCGCGGCCTCCCCGACTCGTGGGGCCTCGACTTCGCCGTTCCGCTCATCTTCCTCGCGCTGCTCGTCCCGCGCATCGAGGACGGCACGACCGCCGCCGCCGGGGTCGTCGCCGGTCTCGTCGCCCTGTTCGGGAGCGGGCTTCCGTACGAACTCGGCCTCCCGCTCGCCGCGGCGGTCGGCGTCGGCGTCGGCCTCGTCGCCGAGGAGGTGCGCGGTCGGTGACATCACCGATCGCACAGACCACCTACGGCCCGGCGAGCGTGTGGGCGGTCATCGTCGCGGTCGGCGTCTGTACCTTCGGCATCCGCCTGTCGTTCATCTACCTGTTCGGCCACGTCGACGCCGTCCCGCCGCGGGTGACCCAGGCGCTCCGGTACGTCCCCGCGGCGGTGCTCGCCGCGCTCGTCGTGCCGGCCATCGTCTCCATCGAGCCCTCGCTGGGGGAGACGCTCACCGCCGACCGGTTCCTCGCGGGCGTGGTCGCCGCGCTCGTCGCCTGGTACACGGAGGACGTCACGGCGACGATTCTGGTGGGGCTGGCGGCGCTGTGGGTGATCCGGTTCGTCGTTCCGGTGTGAACCGCCTCGAGGTCGAGCCCCGAGGCACTCGCCTCGAATCTCTGTAGACACCCCATCGGCACGAGGCGGGGCGACAGAGACGGCGAGACACGTGATGGCGCGTGACTCACGCGCTCTGTCCGTTGCGCTGCGAAACGCACCGACCGAACCGAGGAACGTCTCGGCCGGACAGGAAGGCCACTATCGGTTTACCGAACGACCGTCACCGGGACGGACGACCGCCGAACCACCGTCTCGGCGACGCTCCCGAGGAGGACGCGCGAGACGCCGTCTCGACCGTGGCTGCCGACGATGATCTGGTCGACGTCGTGGTCGTCGGCGTACTCGACGATGGAGCGTGCGGGCGCGCCGTACACCATCTCGGTCTCTAGGTCGATGCCGTGCGTTC
This sequence comes from Salinigranum rubrum, assembly GCF_002906575.1. NCBI lineage: Archaea > Methanobacteriati > Methanobacteriota > Halobacteria > Halobacteriales > Haloferacaceae > Salinigranum > Salinigranum rubrum. The sequence continues at coordinate 3,862,896 of NZ_CP026309.1, read as the reverse complement.
CGGCCCTGTCGGCGGCGGATTCGAGCACTGCCTTGACCCCCTCCTCGGCGTCCTCGCGCCAGGACTCGGTGTCGGGGAGGATGAGGTCCGCCGAGCCCTGGACGTACGCCGTCGGGTCCAGCACCGCGACGGCGACGAGGTCGGCGTCGGCGTGGCGGTCGAGCGCGAAGTCCAGTGCTTTCTCGGAGGGCTCGGAGCCGTCGATGGCGATGAGGATACGTGTCATTACGAGTGTGTATTCACCCAGGTGGATAATGAGGACTTCGCCGACTCTCCCGAACTGAGAACGGCGGGTGAGAACCGAGCGACCGTGCCCAGGTCGCGCGACCCTGGTACGATGTGCACCGCGAGGAGTCGTCGCGGTGGTCGACGAGGCCGGCGTTCTCGACCGCGGCGGTGAGGCGGTCGGTGCGCTACGCGCTCGCGTCGGACTGTCCGACGTAGCGGTCGTGTCGACGACGACACGTCTCACAGAAGTACTGGCCGATGCCGGCCCGCTGGAGGCCGGCGAGCGCGAGTTCGTCGCCGCAGTCGGGGCACCACCGAGGAGGGATGTCGTCGATGTCTTCGGTGACCATGCGTGAGCGAAGGACGGGGACGACCAACTGGCTTCGGCCACGGTGTTCGGTGCCTGTTTCTCGTGCGCGAGAACGGTGCGAACGAGGCTGGTGACGAGGGACACCTACTCGCCGGGCGGACGATAGATGCCTCACACGTCGACGCCAGACAGTTCCGAGCTGATGGCTGCGACGTGGTCGTTGAACGCCGTGACGAACGCCGACACGTCCCCGGCGAGTTCGCGCACGTCCGAGGCGGCGGGGTGTTGGTACTGCGAGAGGAGGTAGACGCCACCGTCGCCGCCGACGCGGAGGTACGACACCCGGTCGCGTTCGCGCTTGAGTTCCCACCGCGTCCCGTCGATTCGGGTCGAGAAGGTTCCGTAGTCCGTCCCCTCGACGCGATGGAGTTGGCCCGCCATCGCCGCACAGACCTCCCGAATCCGGTCGAGGACGCGGTCCCGTTCGGCGACGACCGACTCGGTCGAGGCGACGTCCGGGAAGTCGACCTCCACACCGTCGAGAACGCCCGCGAGGCTCTCGACGTACGCGTTGTACGCCGCGACGAACGCCCCGTAGTCCCGGAGGGCCTCGGCCAGTTCTTCGGGTTCGGGCGGACTGTGCGCCGAGACGACGTACACCTCCTCGCGGCCGCCGTCGTACCGGAGGTACTGGATCGCACCCCCCTCGTACTTGACCGTCCACGTCCCCGAGTCGGTGTCGAACTCGCGGGAACCGTAGTCGCCGCCCTGGAGCACGGCGAGTTCGCGGGCGATGCGGCCGGCGTGTTCTTCGGTCTGGGCGACGAGTTCGTCACGTCTGGCGGCGACATCGGCCGTCGTGAGGAGGGAGAAGTCGATGCTGTCGGACACTTTTGGACTAGGGGACGCGGGGGAATAACGGCTCCGAAAGCGGGCGCTCGACGGGGTGAGAACGGCACCGAAACGGCCCCGAGCGAGGTCCACGGTCGGTCCGCGCCCGGACGGGCGACGAGGAGTCGGGACCGGATGATGTCGCCTCGACCCAAACGCCGACCCGTCTCTGAAGTGTAGGCCGAGCGGTATGAGCGACGACACACCGTCCGCGCTGGAGCGAGCCGATGTGCCGGTCGACGCGGCCGTCGCCGAACGCGTCGTCGAAGACGCCGGCGTCTCCATCGACGACCTCGCCGACGTGCTGACCGTGCTCGACGCCGAACTACGAGGGCTGCACTCCGAGTTCGAGCGCGAGCACGACTACGTCACCGTCGAGGGACGACGCGCGTACGTCGTCGACAGGGAGGCGTGGGAGGCGGTCGTCGAGGGGTTCGACCTCGATTCGGCGCTCGTCGACACAGCGAGACGCGCGCACACGGAGCAAGCGCGGTTGCTGGTGGATGCTGCCGTGAGCGACGTGCGGTTCGACGATAGCGACGTCGGTATCGTGGTCGGGGTCGAGACTGCGGAGGAGATGTCCTGAGCGCGGTGGCTGCGCCGAGTCGGTCGACTGAGGGCTGTCTCGAGCGTTGAGCCCCTCTGGAGCCACTGGGACCGACGTCGACGGCGTTGGGTGCGCGACCGACGGTCGTGTTCGGTCGTGATGTTATACTCGCGCTGTAGGTTCTGGTAACGTACTCGCATACTGGCGTATCAAACTCGGTAATCGCGCCACTGTCTTCATTATCTGACCGACACACGGCTCTAATCAATGGCTCTGGGCGAGATAACCTGGACAGGTCTCGTAATCTTGATCGGTGTCGCGCTCGGCGCCGGCGTCAGCTTCTGGCTCGCAGCGGTCGCCACCAGGCGAGACGCGCCGGTCGCCCGCACGTACCGGTGGCTCAATCTCGTATGTGCAATGGTCTGTGTCGCACTGATAGCGATGTATCTCAGTCCGACTCTACCGCTCGCTTTCGCAGCCCACGTGACCTACCTCGGCTCCATCCTGGGCACCGCCGTGGTGTTCGTCCTGTTCGTAATCGTGTACACGGGGAACCGTCACTGGCTCACCCCCCGACGGGTCGGACTCCTCGTGGCCGAGCCGGTGGTGTACGTCCTTCTGGTGGCCACGAACCCGTTCCACGGTCTGATGCTGGCTGACGTCTACACTGTCCAGTTCGAAGGGTTGACCACGATGCAGGGTCGGGCCACGGTGCTCTCGAATTTCCAGATTCTGTACACGCTACTCCTGACGACGGCTGGCTACGCTCTCCTGGCGCGCTTTTACCTCCGGACGCGCAACGTCTACCGCAAGCAGACGGGCCTGATCTTTCTCGGCGGTCTTCTCATCCCGATTGGTGCGTTTCTCTACAGCGGGGACGTGACCCCTATCGATCTGACTCCCTTCGCGCTCGTGGTCAACAGCATCGTCGTCTGGGTCGCGCTCTTCCGGTACGACTTCCTCGACGTCACGCCACTGGCGGCCGACCTGCTCATCGAGGAGATGGAGGATGCGGTCCTCGTGACCGGACGAGCGGGGGAGATTCTCGACGCCAACAGAGCGGCCGAGAGGCTGTTCGCCTCGACGCGAGACGGTTCGGTGCAGGACTCGGTCTCGAAGTCGAAGGGAGACCTCGTCGGGCGGTCACTGCCGGCCGTCTCGCCGTCGCTCGCGGAGGCGGTGGACGGCGGTGACCTCTTCGTCCACACGACGGACGAGGTCGGCCACTCGCTGAAGTTAGATCCGAGCGTGACGTCGATCCACGACCAGTTCGGCATTCGGCGGGGAACGCTGCTCGTCCTGCGTGACATCACTGAACAGGTGCGTCGGCAGGCGGAACTGGAACGACAGAACGAACGTCTCGACGAGTTCACGAGCGTGGTCAGCCACGACCTGCGGAACCCGCTATCCGTCGTGGAGGGGTACGTCGCCCTCGCGCGTGAGGAGGACGACACGGCCCACCTCGACCGGGCGGCCAATGCGATCGGTCGGATGAACGCGCTCATCGAGGACCTCCTGACGCTGGCCCGCGAGGGGCAGTCGGTGGACGAGGTCGAACGGGTTCCGTTGGCGTCGGTCGTCGACGCGGCGTGGCAGAACGTCGACGGCGGCGAGGAGGCCACGCTGGTCAACGAGGCTGAGGGGGTCGTGAAAGCCGACGCCAAGCGTCTCCAGCAACTGTTCGAGAACCTCTTTCGGAACGCGATCGAACACGCCGGGCCGGACGTGGCGATCCGCGTCGGACGTGAAGACGGCGACTTCTACGTCGAAGACGACGGGCCAGGCGTTCCAGCCGCAGAGCGCGAGCGCGTCTTCGAGCGTGGGTACTCCTCGTTGTCGTCGGGAACCGGGTTCGGTCTGGCGATCGTCCAGACGATCGCGCAGGCTCACGGCTGGTCGGTGCGTCTCGTCGAGGGTCGCAACGGCGGCGCGCGATTCGAGTTTACGGGTGTGGACTCTCACCTGCCCCTCGTCTCGTGAGTGGATTCGCCGTGACGTCGCCCATCCCTGATTGTGAGACAGCACGTCTCGTCGTTGATGAGAGACTAGGTCGATGTCACGACGGGGTGAGGCCCCCCGCTTCACGGGACACGAGCGGCCGCCCCAAGGGCCACCACGGCACCCGTCGCCGCCAGCGTACTCCCGACCGAGAGGCCACGTCTCGACTCGGTGTACGCGAGGTGAGTCCCGCAGGGTTCGAGTTGAGACGATGGCAGGACGACTCGCTACGCTCGCTGTTGCGGAGTGGGGTGAAAATGGGCCGGCGCAGATTCGAACCACGGTCGTTCCGCTCACTGCGTTCGCTTCACTCCCTGATTCGAATCTACTTGTTCCCCCACACCCGCATTTCGTCGTGACTCGCGAACGCTTCGCGGTGCTCACGGACTTCGTCCGTTCGCACACAGGCGGTTTGCCGCTCGCTGCGCTCGCGTTTTCCCGCCTCGCTATGCTCGTCTGGAGAAATGCGGGAGAAGTGGGCCGGCGCAGATTCGAACTGCGGTTACGGCCACCCGAAGGCCGAAGGATACCAAGCTACCCCACCGGCCCGCACCTCTGACTCATGGCGTACCCGTGTTTAACAGTTGTGATTAGCGGCCTCTCGCCGTTGTCAGTACGCCGTGTACCCCGCCGTATCGAGGTAGTTGTGCGCGACGGTGATGGCGTGGTCGGCGTGCATGGCGTGCGGACCGAGCCTGACGCGCTGGTCGGACAGTTCATCCAGTAGAGCGGCTTCCTCGTCGGTGAAGTCGCGGTGGTCCGAGAGGACGAACGTCGGGTCCTCCGGCGGGTCGACGTCGACCACCGGAGTGCCCGCTTCGTGGAGTTCGACGATAGTCGATTCTTCCGCTACATCCCGGAGCGTCTGCTCGAACCCCACCCGCCGAATCGACACGCCCGGACTCGTCTCGGCGGGGATGTGACCGATGGCCTCCTCGCGCTGTTCGAGGGCGCCACGAATCCGGGCGGCGGTGCTCCGTTCGTCGGGGTTCAGCCTTCGAACCTCACGGCCGTCGAACTCGATGGTGAACGAGTCGGCGAGCACGAGGTACGCACGGACGTCCTCTCTGATGGCGTGCGAGAGGAAGAACGCCGAGTTGACACACCGACAGAGGACGTCCAACCGGCCGGCACCGCTCGGGAGGTCATCGAGGCTGAAATCGGGGGTCGTGGGGGCGTCGTGTCCCGTGACCACGAACTGTCGCATACCCCCCTCTCCCGTTCTGCGGCCTTTGTTCTGTCCACTCGTCGACCTCCCGCCTCTCTCCCCTCCCAGAACTCTTGTGAACGAACATTATATTACACGAGTGAACTAAGAATCGACGAGAGATGTCATAACTGTTCATACGTACGCGAATGTGAACGTTCAGTGCGCAAGCGTCTTTAGACCGGTGTGAAAAGTTGTCTCATACGATGAATCATGCGCGAGTTTACTGTGTGTAAATTGGCTATATCGGCGTTGACAGCGTCTGTAGGCCATATTTACCTGAAAGGGTGCCTTTTCGTCAGGTATTTACATCGCCCGACATTGATTCGACTATCCTCCGACACGAGGAGTGAGTCAAATGCAAGGCGACAGCCCTGATTGGAGCGTACTGAATCGGCGGCGAGTCCTCGGGCTCGGTGCGGCCAGCCTGGCAGGCCTCGCCGGGTGTACCAGCGGTGACGGCGACTCATCCGGTTCGAACGAGGGAAGCGGCGGGTCGGACTCGACCGAGTCCGGATCCGGATCCGGGACCGGGACCGAATCCGGTTCGTCGAGCGAGATGTCCGGCGGAAGGCTCCGCCTCGCGCAGGTCAAGAGCCCGCTGGAGTTCGACCCGATCGTCCTGAACGACGTCCCGTCGCTGGAAGTCTCTCAGCACATCTTCGACGGTCTCTACGAGTACAACGAGGGGACCGAACTCGTCCCGCAACTGGCGACCGGAGAGCCCGAGATATCGAACGACGGGACGCGCTGGGTCGTCGAGATGACCGGCGACGCGACGTTCACCAACGGCGACCCCCTCACCGCCGAGGACGTCAAGTACACGTACGAGGCGCCGGTGGCCGAGGAGACGGAGAACGCGAGCGAGTACAACATGATCGACACGATCAGCGTGGTCGACGAGACCACGGTTCAGTTCGATCTCAAGTTCCCCTACGGCCCGTTCAGGCACCTGCTCGACCTCGGTATCGTTCCGATGTCCGTCCGTGAGGAGGACAAGGAGGCGTTCAACACTCAACAGCCCGTCGGCTCGGGTCCCTTCGAGTTCGTCGAGTGGCAGGAGGGCAACTTCGTCCGCCTCCAGCGCAACGACGATTACTGGGGCGACCCCGTGCCCAACCTCGCCGAGGTCGAGTTCGTTCCCGTCGAGGAGGCGACCACGCGGGTCACGACGCTACGGAACGGCGAGAACGACGTCATCAAGGAAATCCCGCCGAAGCTGTACTCGACCGTTCGCGGAATCTCCGACGCGAGTATCGACGAGGTGCCGGGCATCGGCTACTTCTACCTCGCGTTCAACTGCAACGAGGGGCCGACGGCGGACCCGATGGTCCGGGAGGCCATCGACTACTGTTTCAGCATGGACCAGGCCGTCTCCAACTACGTCGAGCCGACCGGCATCCGACAGTACAGCCCCCTCCCGGCCTCGGTCGCCGAAGACTGGAACATGCCCGTCGACGAGTGGTCACAGATTCCCCACGACAAGAACATCGACGAAGCGACGGCCCTGTTCGAAGAGGCCGGCGTCCCGATGGACTACCAGTGGCGGATCATCGTCCCGCCGGACGACAAGCGCGAACAGATCGGTGTCACGGTGTCGAACGGCCTCAAGGAGGCCGGTTTCGACAACGTCTCGGTCCAGCGGCTCGACTGGGGGGCGTTCCTCGACCAGTACGTCAGCGGGAGCGAGGACGACTACAACATGTACACGCTCGGCTGGTCCGGCGACCCCGACCCCGACGCGTTCACGTACTTCCTCCTCGGGCGGACCGAGGACACGCTCGGTGTCACCAACGGCACCTACTGGGGTGCGAACAGCGACGTCGGCAAGCAAGCCGCCGAGAAGTTCGTTCAGGCCCGACAGCTCGCCGACCGCGAACAGCGGCGGCAACTGTACATCGAGGGCATCACGAGTGCGCTCGAAGAGCGCGCGCACATCCCCGCGTACAACCTCAAGAACAGCTTCGGCGTGAAGAACTACGTCGAGGGCTTCGCGTCGCACCCGGTCGACCAGTTCCACATCGCGACCAACCACAACAACGTCTCGGTCGACAAGTAGTCGGACGAGACCCCCATCCACATTTATGTACACGACGGTCGCACACGCGCGACAGAGACGTATGAACCGACAGCGACATCGTCGGAGGGCTAGACCGTGAGCAGACTCCGCTACACGATCAATCGGCTCCTGCAGGCGATTCCGGTCGTCGTCGGTATCATCACCATCACGTTCTTGCTGACCGACGCCATCCCGGGCGACCCCGTCCAGATCATGCTGGGGCCGTCGCCCAGCGCCCAGCAGGCCGCGGCCATCCGGGCGAAGTTCGGCCTCGACCAGCCGCTGCACATTCGATACCTCAACTACCTGCTCGACGTCGTCCGCGGGGACCTCGGGACGAGCATCTACTACGGGGTTCCGGTCACCGAGAAGATCATGGAGCGGCTCCCGGTGACGCTCCTCCTGCTCGCGTCGAGCTTCGCGTTCGCGCTCGTGACGGCGGTCCCGCTCGGCATCATCTCGGCCCGACGGCGGAACAAGCCGACCGACCACGTCTCGCGCGTCGTGGCCCTGCTCGGCGTCTCAACGCCCTCTTTCTGGATCGGGCTGATGCTCATCATCGTCTTCGCGTTCCAGCTAGACCTCCTCCCGGCGACGAACCTCGTCATGCCGTGGGCCGCCCCCGAGAACGTCGAGGGGGCAGAGACCCGACTCGGCGTCGTCGCGACCGCCGTCGAGCACCTCATCCTCCCGACCATCACCCTCGGGACGCTCCAGATGGCCGCGTTCACGCGTATCGAACGGTCGTCGATGCTCGAAGTGCTGAATCAGGAGTACGTCAAGCTCGCGCGGGCGTACGGCGTCAAGGAGTCGACCATCGTCCGGAAACACGCGTTCCGCAACGCACAGCTCCCCCTCATCACCATCGTCGGGCTCCAGTTGACCCAGGCGCTCGGCGGTGCCGTGTTGACCGAGACGGTCTTCTCCATCAGCGGGATGGGCCGGCTCATCATCACGGCCATCCAGAACCAGGACTTTCAGCTCGTGATGGGGACGACGCTCGTGTTCGGCCTCGTGTTCGTCATCGGCGTCATCATCACCGACCTGTCGTACGCGTACGTCGACCCGCGCGTGTCGTTCGACGAGAGTGAGTAACATGGCACAGGACACCTCATCATCGACCTCGAACCGCAGCCAGCAGTCGTGGCAGAGCACCGTGAGCGAGGACGGCTTCGACACCTCCGAAGAGAGCCAACCCGAAGCGCGCGTCGGTCTCCGGTACACGCTCTCGCAGGTCCGCCGCGACCCCACCGCGCTGTTGGGCCTCGGCATCATCGGCGTCATGACGGCCGTCGCCCTCGTCGCGTTCGTCGACAGCATCGTCTTCGACGTCCTCGCGGACGTCGCGTTCTTCGCCGACCTGGGAGTCAGGCAGTACATGCTCGCGGAGGCGGTCTGGTACAACCCGGTGAACGACCCGGACAACGTCGAGGCGCTCCTGCCGCCGGTCGGCATGACGAACGAACTCTACCCGAACCAGCCGGGGACGCTCGCACACCCGCTGGGAACGGACGACCGCGGCCGCGACATCCTCGCGCGCCTCTTTTACGGCACCAGAATCGCCATCACCGTCGGCATCGTTTCGACGGGCATCGCGATGATTCTGGGGACGCTCGTCGGGAGCGTGGCGGGGTACTACGGCGGCCGCATCGACGACGCGCTCATGCGCGGTGCCGAAGTGCTGTTCGCTATCCCCTTCCTGGTGCTCGTCATCGCGTTCATGACGGCGTTCGGCCGCAACCTCACCTTCGCGATGGTCGGCGTCGGCATCGCGACGATTCCGACGTTCGCGCGGCTCATCCGCTCGCGCGTACTGAGTGTGCGAGAAGAGGACTTCGTCGAGGCCGCCCGCGCCGCGGGAGTGAGAGACCGAAACATCATCCTCAGACACGTCATCCCGAACAGTTTCGCCCCCGTGCTGGTGCAGGCGACGCTGCAGGTCGGCATCAACATCCTCATCATCGCCGGTCTCTCGTTCCTCGGCTACGGCGCGCAACCGCCGACGCCGTCGTGGGGGCAGATGCTCTCGTCGTCACGCAACTACATGCTTCCCAATCCCTGGTTCAGCATCTGGCCCGGTATCGCTATCCTCGTCACCGTGGTGGGGTTCAACCTCCTCGGCGACGGCCTGCGAGACGCACTCGACCCCCGAATCAACAACTGATCCATGACCGAACCACTACTCAGCGTCGAGAACTTACAGACCCGCTTCTACACCGAAGAAGGCGTCGTCCGCGCCGTCGACGGCGTGAGCTTCGACGTCTACGAGGGCGAAATCGTCGGTCTCGTCGGGGAGTCCGGCGCCGGCAAGTCCGTCGCCACCACGTCCATCATGCGACTCGTCGAGGAACCCGGCGAAATCGTCGGCGGGCGCGTCGAGTTCAAGGGCGAACCCATCGTCGATATCGTCGAGGACGGGGGGAAGAGACGCCGTTCCGACGAGATGCTCTCGAACCGCGAGATGCGCACGCGCATCCGCGGCCGCGAAATCGCCATCATCTTCCAGGACCCGATGGAGGCGCTCAACCCCGTGTTCACGGTGGGCTCTCAGCTGCGGGAGTTCATCGAGATCAACCGCGACGTCTCGAAGCAAGAAGCGAAAGAGACCGCCATCGAGATGCTCCACGAGGTCGGCATCCCCGAACCGGAGAGCCGGTACGACAGCTACCCACACCAGTTCTCCGGCGGGATGCGCCAGCGCGTCCTCATCGCCATGGCGCTGTCGTGCGAGCCGTCGCTCATCATCGCCGACGAACCGACGACGGCGCTCGACGTCACCGTCGAGGGGCAGATCCTCGACCTCGTCGACGACCTCCAGGCGAAGTACGACACCTCGTTCATCTGGGTGACCCACGACATGGGCGTCGTCGCCGAGGTGTGCGACCGCGTCAACGTGATGTACCTCGGCGAGATTATCGAACAGGCCCCCGTGGACGACCTCTTCTACGAGACGAAACACCCCTACACGGAGGCGCTCCTGCGGTCGATTCCGCGACCCGACCAGCGCGTCGACGAACTCGAACCCATCACGGGCGTGATGCCCGAGGCCATCGATCCCCCTTCGGGCTGTCGGTTCCACACCCGATGTCCCGAGGCGCGCGAGGTCTGTCCCCGCGTCGAGCCGGCGTACCAGGAAGTCGCGGACGGCCACCACGTCTCCTGCGTCAAGTACGAGGACGTCGGCTACGACGAGTCGCCACCGCTCGACACCGAGGCGACGAACGCCTTCGCGGCGAGCGGTATGCTCGACGAAGAGGCCGAAACCGACGGAGGGAGCCGATGAGCGGGGCGGTCGAACGGTCGTCGGACGCCGGCGTCGACACCGACGAGCGGGACGAACCGCTCCTGCGCGTCGAGGGACTCACGAAGCACTTCACGCAGGGGGACGGCTTCCTCTCCAGCCTCTTCGGGACGGAGACGGTGAAGGCCGTCGAGGACGTGAGCTTCGACATCGAGCGCGGGGAGACGCTGGGGCTGGTGGGCGAGTCCGGCTGTGGGAAATCGACGCTCGCGCGGACCGTGCTCCGCCTCTTGGACCCGACCGACGGGTCGGTGTACTTCAAGGGGGCGGACCTCGCGGCGATGTCGGGCGAACGGCTCCGCCGGCAGCGCCAGGACATGCAGATGATCTTTCAGGACCCCCAGTCGTCGCTGGACCCGCGGATGAAAGTCGGCCCCATCGTCGAGGAGCCGATGCGCGCACACGGCCTGTACGAGGGCGAACGCGAGGAGCGCGCGCGGATGCTCCTGAACAAGGTGGGGCTGGACCCCCAGCACTACAACCGCTACCCCCACCAGTTCTCGGGCGGGCAGCGCCAGCGGGTGAACCTCGCGCGGGCGCTCGCGGTGAACCCCGACTTCATCGTCTGTGACGAGCCGACGAGCGCGCTCGACGCCTCCATCCAGGCGCAGGTGCTCAACACCATGCGGGAGCTCCAGCGCGAGTTCGGCCTCACGTACCTGTTCATCAGTCACGACCTGAGCGTCATCAGACACATCTCCGACCGGGTCGCCGTGATGTACCTGGGACAACTGGTCGAACTCGCCGGGACGGACGAACTGTTCGAGAACCCCCAACACCCCTACACCGACGCCCTCTTGCAGTCGATTCCGGTGCCGGACCCCCGGGCGACGGGGGCGCGCGGCGTCCTCGAAGGGGACGTCCCCTCCCCCATCGAGCCTCCCTCGGGCTGTCGATTCAGAACGAGGTGTCCGAAGCTCATCGCACCGGACATCGGGATGACGGACGCGGAGTGGGAGCGCGTCCGGCGATTCATGCGGGCGGTCTCCCGCCGCACCCTCGTGGTCGACGACACGGGCGAGCAAGCCGTCCGCTCGGAGTTCTTCCCGAACGGAACGCCATCGGGCGAGGCGGGTGACGCCGTCGCGGAGGCCATCGACGCGCTCCTCGCCGACGACGTCGACCGCGCGGAGACGGTGTTGACCGAGACGTTCGCCGAGCGGAGCATCTGTGCCCGCGAGGAACCGGCGTACGAGGTCGAACCGGAGGTCGGCACCGGGCGGCACTTCTCGGCCTGTCACCTCCACCGGTGAGTCGACCACGACCGTCGACCCCGGTTCGATAGGGAGTCGATAACGGATAATTATCGACAGACGGCGAGGGGATAGATACTCGACCCGCGCGTCGATATCGGCCGCTAAATCACCGATTACCGCGGGTATAGGCGGCGCGTGCTAAAGTGGACGCGGCGCCAAGGGTGTGTGAAGAGGTGACACGATGCCCGACACCACCCCGACGACGCCCTCGCGGTTCGCAGACGGGACGACGAGCTACGAGGACGTCCAGACGGTCGTCACGCCGGAAGGCCCCGACCACTACGCCGTGACCGTCCGGGAAGCCGACGGGACGACCCACACACACGCCGTCGAGCGCGTCGTCATCAACACCGCGGGGGTGCACCTCTCGGAGCCCATCTGGTTCGTCGGTGCCAACGTCGACGTCGGCCTCCCCGCAGTCGGCCACGGCGAGAGCGTCTGGCTCTGGGTCTGATACTCACCCTCGGACCTCGAACGTCGTCGTGGCGCGCGCGCCGCCCTCGTACGCGAGGAAGACGCCGAGTTCGTGTCGCCCCGGGTCGAGGTCGACCCACCGGTTCGACTCCCCCTCGTTCACGCGGCGGACGCGCCCGTGCCACGTCCGCGAGACGACTCTGCGCTCCCCGCCGCGGAAGGCGAAGCTCCCGGGCGTCTCGCGCGTCGGGTCGTCGAACCGCGACTCGTCCGACGCCTCCAGTTCGCCGTCGACCGTCCACCCCCAGAGCCGTCGGTCGGGCGTCTCGACCACGACCGGGAGCGGGAGTCTGTTCTCGAAGGTGACGCGGAAGGCGATGTCGTCGCCCGGAGCGTAGCTCGCGCGGTCCGTCTCGACGTCGACGGACAGCGCCCGCCGGGCGACCGACTGCGGGACGAGTCTGCCGAGCGTCTCGGTGAGGACGTTGCGGTTCTCGTCGAAGCCGAGGCGGTCGTCGTCACCAGCGACTCCCATCGGCCGTCGTACGGGCGTCGGCGGTTTCGGTGTGTCGGTACGGGGGAGCGGTTGATTACGACGGCGTCCCTCCCCGCGGCATGAACAGACGCGACCTGCTCGCGGTGGGTGCGCTGGCGGCGCTCTCAGGCTGTCTCGGCTACGAACTCCAGGAGACGGAGCGGGTCGCCGACCGCCGGGTACGCCTCGCGGAACTCGAAGCGACCGTCGAGGCGCGAGAGGAACGCATCGCGGCATTGGAGGCCCGCATCGACGAGTTAGAAGGCGTTCTCGCTGCCTCCGAATCGAGCCGCGAGGCGCTCGAACGCCGGGTCGACGGCCCCCGGGTGAACGACGTCGCGCTCGTCTCCGCGTGGGACCGCCTCGGCGACGTCGCCCATCGGGCGACGACGAGCGTCGACCGCGGCGTGCTCGCGACTATCGCGGTGAACTTCACGACCCCGAGCGTCGACTTCGACAGTGAGCGCGGGAGGCAGGAGGAGGCCGCACAGCGGCTGACGGCCGTCTCGGTGACGCTCTCGGACGAGGAGGGGGTCGTCGAGACACGCGAGCGCGAGTTGCGCTACTTCGTCGAGACGGGGCGGTTGGGTGAGACGCCGGTTCTGTTCGACACCGGGGGGCTGACTCCTGGCGAGTACGTCGCCGAAGCCCGCGTCCGGGACGTGGTCGCCGGGGTCGACTCGCGACCGGTCGCGACGCGGTTCGCCGTGACCTGATATCCGCCCCGCCGGGGCGACGTCTCAGGAGTCCTGTGCTCGCAGGTAACGCTTTATCGACGAGCGCGAGACGGACAGCAATGGTCACAGTCGCCCCGTCCGAGGTCGAACCGTTCGTCGAAGACGTCTGCTGCGCGCTGGGATGCGACGAGGAGACGGCGGACGCCGTCGCGACATCGCTCGTTCTCTCGGATCGACAGGGACACGCCTCCCACGGCGTCTTCCGCATCGGCCAGTACGCCGACCGCGTGGAGCGGGGTGCGGTCGACGCGACGGCGACTCCGACGGTCGAACGAACGGGAGCGGGTACCGCACTCGTCGACGGAAACCGCGCGTTCGGACAGGCCGTCGGACGGGTCGCGACGGACGAGGTGACGGCGCAAGCGGAGGGTGGTGTGGGGGCCGTCGGCATCACCAACGTCGGCCACCTGGGTCGCATCGGCGAGTGGGCACAGCGTGCCACGGAGCGGGGATACCTGTTCGTCGCGCTGGTCAGGGGGTCGACCCAGTCGGTCGCACCGCCGAACAGCGCGGACCGGTGCTTCTCGACGAACCCGGTCGTGTTCGGGGTGCCCACGTTCGACGCGCTTTCGTTCTCCATCGTCATCGACATGGCGACGAGCCAGGTCGCCCACGGCAAGATACGGACGAAAGCGGCGGACGGAGAGCCAATTCCCGAGGGGTGGGCGATCGACGAGGACGGCGAACCGCTCCTCGACGCGCGGGCGTTCGCCGAGGGGAGGGGTGCCATCCTCCCGCTGGGGGGAACGGTCGCCGGACACAAGGGGTACGGCCTCTGTGTCGCCGCCGAACTCTTCGCCGCCATCCTCGGGACGTCGCCGGTCATCGGCCAGGCCACGGGGAGCGCCGCGGCGTTCGTCGCTGTCGACCCGACGGTCTTCCTTCCGGTCGAGGAGATCGAGGCGCGAGTCGAGGCGCTCGCGTCGCTCGTCCGGAACGCGACGTACATCGAGGGCACGGGGCTGTTGCCCGGCGAACCGGAGTACCGGGCGATGCGCGAGACCGACGAACACGGGCTCGAACTCGGCCCCGGGACCGTCGCCGAACTCCAGCGGGTCGCCGAGACGTACGGACTCGAAGGCTCGCTCCCCGCAGGGACCGAGAGACTCGGCTGAACGTGCACGGGGACAGGGTTCATGACGGTGAGGTGCCCTCTCTCGACACGACATGGACAGACGGGAACTGCTCGCGCTCTGTGGGCTCGCCGGCCTCGGTGGTTGTCTCGGCTACGACGTCGTCGAGCGCGAGACGGTCGCCGACCGCCGGGTGCGCCTCGCGGAACTCGAAGCGACCGTCGAGGCCCGGGAGGAGCGCATCGCGGCGCTCGAACGGGAGGTCGCGCGGTTGCGGCGGCGGCTCGCGGGCCCACGAATCAACGCCGTCTCGGTGGTCGAAAGGTGGGAACGCATCGGCGACGTGGTCGTCCGGGGGACGGACGAGGTCAGCGCGGGCGACCCGCTGGCCGTCGCGGTGAGCTTCACCTATCCGATCCGGTCGAGCGGTCGAGTCGACGTCTCGCTCACCGTCGAGTTGACCGACGCCGACGGTCGGCGGGTGGCACGGAACGCCCGTGAGGTCCGGTTCGTCCTCGACCCCGACGCGACGCTCGGCGAACTCCCCGTGCGGTTCGGCGAGCCCGGGCTCAGTCCGGGGCGGTACGCCGCGACGGCCCGCGTCGTCGACCGAGTAACCGGACTCGAAACGGCGTCCGACGCCGTCGCGTTCCGGGCCCGATAGCCTCGCTTTCCCCCTTAGTACGCCGCGACGGTGCCGTCCTTTCGGGGCTCGGTCGCTCCCGAGAGGACCTGGCCCGAGCGGCGGACGAGCTGTGCCCCGCCGAACATAGACGATGGAAGCACGCAGACCTCGTGGCCGCGGCGGGCGAGCTTCGTTTTGCCCTCCAGCCGTTCCTCGACGGCGAGGGACCCGTCCTCGCGGTAGCGCCACCGCGGTTCGTCGAGCGCGCGCTGAATCGGGAAGTCGCGGTCAGCGAGGTTCGAGACCACCTGGACGTGTCCCTGCGGCTGCATGAATCCGCCCATGACCCCGAAGGCGGCCCAGTCGTCTCCTCCGTCGGGGGAGAAGTCCAGCAGGCCCGGGATGAGGGTGTGGAACGGCTTCTTCCCCCTTCGAGCCGGTTCGGGTGCGTGGGGTCGAGCGAGAACGACGCGCCGCGGTTCTGGAGCGCGATACCCGTGTCGGCGGCGACGAGGCCGGAGCCGAAGCCCGCGAAGCGGGAGTTGATGTAGGAGACGACGTTTCCCTCGGCGTCGGCGACGCAGACGAGGACCGTGTCGGCGTCCTCGGCGTTCGTGTCCGGGAGAAAGGAGACGTCGTTGGAGGCTTCGGGCCCGATGTCGGCCGCCCGCGTCCGCGCCCACTCGCGGGAGTTCAGCGGGGGTGCCTCCTCGAACGCGGGGTCGGTGATGTAGCGGTGACCGTCGTGGAACGCCCGCTTCGTCGCCTCGGCGAGCAGGTGGATCCGTTCCGTGCCCGTCGCCTCGCGGGCACCGGCCTCGCGGGCGACGTTCAGCGCCTCCAGCGCGACGAGCCCCTGGTTGTTCGGCGGGAGTTCGTACACTTCACAGCCGCCGTACCGAGTCGACAGCGGGTCGACGAACTCTGGCTCGAACCCCGAGAGGTCGTCCATCGAGAGGAAGCCCCCGGCCGACCGGACCGTGTCGACGATGGCCTCGCCAACCGCCCCCTCGTACACCAGGTCGGCCCCCTCGTCACCGAGGCGTTCGAGCGTGCGGCCGAGGAGCGGCAGGGTGACGTACTGGCCCACCTCGGGGGCGCGCCCGTCGAAGAGGTACGCGTCGCGGGCGTTCTCGGCCTCGAACAGTTCCTCGCCGTGTTCCCACTGCGCGGCGACGACTTCGCTCACGGGGTAGCCGTCGGTGGCGTACCGAATCGCCGGACCGAGACAGTCGGCGAGCGTCAGCAGCCCGAGTTCCTCGACGGTCGTCTCCCAGCCCCGCGCCGTCCCGGGGACGGTGACGGTGTGGGGGCCGGCCTCCGGCATTCGCGCGTCGTCGTCTCCGAGCGACTCGCGCACCGCGTCGATGGTCGCCGCGGCCGGCGCGCCGCCGCACGAGCGGAGCGCGCCGACCTCCCCATCCGCGGTTCGGTAGAGCGCGAAGACGTCACCCCCCAACCCCGTACTCGTCGGTTCGACGACGTTGAGCGCGGCGGCGGCCGCGACGGCCGCGTCGAAGGCGTTCCCACCCTGGCGGAGGAGTTCGACGCCTGCCTCGGCAGCGAGCGGCTGGCTGGTCGCGACCACCCCCTGCGAGCCGTAGACGGTCGAGCGGCGGGAGGTGAAGCGGTCGAGGTCGGGCGCTGGCATACCACCCGTTGGACGGCGAGTGGGAAAAAGCCCGAACGCCTTCTCGGGCCGGTCGTGAGTGTCGGCGAGGGGACGCGACCGCTAGCCGTGACGGCCGAGGACACGGGTGACGCCCGCGGAGAGCGCGTCTCCGATCAACTCCAGCGAGGCCCGGGGGACGCTGCGGTTCCGCACCCGAGCGAGCGCGACCCGGTCGTAGAGCGGTTCGGGGAGGAGTGCGCGGCAGAAAAGGAGCAACCGCGCCTGGCCGGTGACGAGGTAACGCGCCTTCGGTGCCGACGATTCGACCGCCCTGACGACGACGCGGGCAACCCGCTCGGGCGGGACGCCGCCGGGGTCGTAGTGGCGGGCCACGCGGTCGGAGAGGTCACGATGGACCGAGTCGCCGTCGAGGCCGGCCTTCGCCCGCTCGGTGAAGCCCGTCCGAACGGCCCCGGGTTCGACGAGCACGACGTCGACGTCGTCCTGCTCGGCGCGGAGCGCGTCGAAGACGCCCTCGACGGCGTGTTTCGTCCCGGCGTAGACGCCGTGCAAGGGGAGTGAGGCTCGACCCAGCACGGACGAGAGGGTGACGACGCGACCACCGTTCGCCCGCAGGAGGGGCAGCGCCGCTCGCGTGACTGCGAGCGTGCCGAACACGTTGACGCGAAACTGTCTCTCGACGACCTCCCAGTCCGCGTCTTCGACGGCTCCGAGTTCGTACGTCGCCGCGCAGTTGACGAGCGCGTCGAGGTCCGACGGGAGCGTCTCGCGGACGCGCTCCTCGTCGGTGACGTCGCCGACGTGCGTTTCGATGGCGGAGGGAAGCGAGGCGAGGCCGTCGGCGTCGACGTCGAAGGCGACGACGCGGTGGCCGCGGCCGGCGAGACGAAGCGCGGTGGCGCGGCCGATGCCGGAGGCGGCGCCGGTGACGAACACGGTCGACATACGGCGGTCGACAGGTGGCGAGGAGAAAGCTGTGTTGGCTGCCCTCCTTATTCGGTCAGGCCGTAGCCGCGCTTGAACAGCGTGATGTTCAGGCCGACGAGCGCGACCGTCAGCCCCGCGAGGACGACGAGCGAGACGTTCGGGTCGACCTCGCTCTGGCCGAGGAAGCCGTACCGGACGCCGTTGACCATGTACACCATCGGGTTGAGGAGCGAGAGGTCCCGCAAGAGGGGCGGGAGTTCGGCCAGCGAGTAGAAGACGCCGCCGAAAAAGACCAGCGGGCGGACGATGAACTGGTTCATCATCGTCAGGTCGTCCCAGTCGTCGGCCCAGAGGCCGCCGACGATGCCGATGGAGGCGAAGAGGAACGTGATGACGAGACCGAACGCGACGAGGTAGAACGGTCGGGCGACGCCGACGCTGGTGAAGACTGCGCCGACCACGGCGATGAGGAACCCGACGAGCAGTCCCCGGACGACGCCGGCGACGGTGTAGCCGGCGACCATCGTCGAATACGAGAGCGGAGAGGTCAGCGCCTCCTCGATGTAGCGGTTCCACCGGCCGTGGAAGATGGAGAAGGAGGCGTTCTCGAACGCGTTCGAGATGGCCCCCAGGACGACCAGTCCGGGGAGGATGAAGAGGATGTACGGGATGTCGTTGACCGTGTTGATTCGCTGGCCGAGGATGACGCCGAACACCGAGAAGTAGAGGACGTTCGTGATGAGCGGCGGGGCGAAGGTGTTCTTCGGCCGGCGGAGGAACCGCTCTATCTCGCGGCGAGCCACGGTCCGGAAGCCCACCGACGACAGCTGTGAGACGAGCGCGAGAACGGTCGAGAGGACGGACATCTACTCGACGCCTCCCGCGGGAATCGTCTCCTGGGAGTGGGTCATCTCGACGAACACTTCCTCCAGGGAGGTCCGCGAGATGTCGAGGTCGATTATCTCGAACCCCTTGCGGTCGAGTTCGCGGAGGAGGTCGGGCGCGAGCAGGCCGCCCTGGCGGGCGGTGACGACGATGTCGGAGTCGACCAGTTCGACCGCCTCGACCTGACCGTTGCCGGCGGCGATGTCGGGCACCTCGCTCGGGGGTTACGCAGAGTGACCCGAACGCGGTCGGTGCCGCGGTTCATCAGTTCGTCCGGACTGGCGACCTCCACCACCCGTCCCTCGTCGAGGATGGCCACCTCGTCACAGAGGCGTTCGGCCTCCTCGATGTAGTGGGTGGTCAGCAGGATGGTGGTTCCGCGGTCGTTCAGTTCGGTGATGAGCTCCCAGAGGTCCCTCCGAAGCTGGACGTCGACGCCCGCGGTGGGCTCGTCGAGGATGAGCAGGTCGGGCTCGGTCACCAGCGCGCGGGCGAGGACGAACCGTCGCTTCATCCCGCCGGAGAGCCAGTTGAAGCGCGTGTCGCGTTTCTCCCAGATTCCGACCTGCTTCAGCGCCTCCTCGGCGCGTTCTCGGGCCTCGGCGCGGGGTATCCCGTGATAGCCCGCCTTGTGGGTGAGGATCTCTCGAATCGGGAAGAACTGGTCGACGTTGAACTCCTGTGGGGCGAGTCCGATGCAGTCGCGTGCGGCCTGGTAGTCGGTCTCGACGTCGTGGCCGAAGACGCTCGCCGTGCCACCGCTCTTGCGGACGAGGCCCACGAGGATGTTGATGAACGTCGTCTTCCCCGCGCCGTTCGGGCCCAGGAGACCGAAGAACGAGCCTTCGGGGACGGTCAGGTCGACGCCCTTCAGTGCCTTCACGTCGCCGTACTGCTTCTGAAGGTTCTCGACCTCGATGGCGGATGTCACTGCTTGTGAGAACGGTGCGAGGACGATTAAGGCCGACGACATCGACCGACGAGTGTGCCGAGTCAGCGTGTCTCGTGACTTTCCCCTCGCCTCGTCCGTCGGCGCGCATCGTGGCCGGGTCGATGTGCGGTTGTGTGGACTTATCACCGATCCATATCGGGCCAGCGGCCACCCTCGGCGGGAACGAGGTTCATCGGAGGACCGCACACTGTCGGCGAGCGGACAAAAGTCGGCTGTCCTCCGTCGTCTGAACCGACCAGAGGGCGCGACAGTGTCCGTGAGTAACGTGTCCGTTCGGTCGGTTCTCGACCCGACGTGCGGTCGTTTACTCGGAAACGAAGCACGAACTCGCCAACGAACCCTCGTTTCGTCCAGATCGTGATAGACAATGACAAACATTTATACACCTAAATTCAGTCTGCATAGTACAATATGACTAAAGAATATTATCATTATAAATCATAAACTTTATCTCCCGAACTCGAGTGTGCCTCACCTGCCGATGTCGACCGTACGCGTATCCAAAGCACGGACCCGCCCGCCGACCGAATCGACGTATCCACCGACACCACCCACGCGCCTCTAACATGAGCACGAACCCGGACACGACCCGACGCACCGCCGACCGAATCAACCGCGAAGAACTCGAAACCGAAGCGCCGCTCTGCCCGGACCTCGGGCGGAGCGGGACCGACTCTACCGTGAGACTCCAGCGCGAACTCCGCGCGATGCGCGAGCAACTCGACCGTATCGAACGCCGCCTGGAGGGCGAGCGATGAGCGACGCCCCGCTCGAACCGACGGCGATGGACTCGGACACGTTCACCCGCGACGTCGACAACCCGATGGCGCGCGAACTCCGGCGAAAGCTCGACGAGCAGACGTACGTCTTCGCTCCCGGACTCTACCACGCGCTCGACGCCCGACTCGCCGAGATGACGGGCCACGACGCCGCGTACATGTCCGGCTACTCCACCGTCTTGGGTCAGTTCGGTTTCCCCGACCTGGAGATGGTGACGATGACCGAGATGGTCGAGAACGCCAAGCGAATCGTCGAGGCGTGTAACATCCCCGTCGTCGCGGACTGCGACACCGGCTACGGCGGCGTCCACAACGTTCGACGCGCCGTCCGCGAGTACGAGAAGGCCGGCGTCGCCGCGGTCCACATCGAGGACCAGACGTCGCCCAAGCGCTGCGGCCACATCGCGGGCAAGCAGATCGTCTCCCGCGAGGAGGCCCGCTCGCGCTTCGACGCCGCCGTCGACGCGAAGCAAAGCGAGGACACCGTCATCATCGCCCGGACCGACGCCTACGGTTCGGCGAACGGTGACTGGGAGGAACACCTCGAGAGAGGACGGATATACGCCGACGCCGGGGTCGACCTCGTCTGGCCGGAGATGCCCGACCCCTCACGTGAAGACGCGATCAACTACGCCGAAACCATCCACGAGACGCACCCCGACCTCGACCTCGCGTTCAACTACTCGTCGTCGTTCGCGTGGTCGGAGGAGGAGGACCCGCTCACGTTCCAGGAACTGGGCGAGATGGGCTACAAGTACATCTTCATCACGCTCTTCGGGCTGCACTCGGGCGCGCACGCCGTCTACGAGGACTTCAGACGGCTGGCCGAAGACGCCGAAGAGGCGCAGTTCGACCTCGAAGGCCGCTACCTCGACCACCCGACCGAGTCCCACCACGAACTCTCGTTCGTCTCGCGGTACCAGGACATCGAGATGGAGTTCGACCCGCTCGCCCGAGAACGCATCGAGGGCTCCGAGGGCTTCTCCGAGGAGGAGAGCGACCCCCTGACCAGCGGCGACGAGGCCGACCCGGTGTCGAGCGAGAGCGACGATGACTGAAGCGGTCACGCTCCGCCGGTCGCAACTCGCCACCCCGGGGAGCGACCCGAAGATGATCTCGCGCGCCCCCGACTCGGGGGCGGACGAGGCGTTCCTCGACCTCGAAGACAGCGTCGCGCCCGCGAAGAAGGTGGGCGCGAGGGAGAACGTCATCGAGGGGCTCCGCGAGTACGACTGGTCGGAGACGAAGCCCTGCTTCCGGATGAACGGCGTCGAGACCGAGTGGTGGTACGACGACGTCATCGAGGTGGTGACCGAGGCGGGCGAGTATCTCGACACCATCATGGTGCCGATGTGCCACGACGCCTCCTACGTCCAGAGCGTCGACGACCTGCTCACCCAGGTCGAACACAACGCGGGGCTCGAAGTCGGCCGGATCGGCCTGCAGTGTCAGATCGAGTCGGCGACGGGGATGACGAACGTCGCGGAGGTCGCCCGCGCCTCGCCCAGAATCGAGTCGCTGGTGTTCGGTCCCGGCGACTACACCGCGAGCGTCGGCGCCGCCGGACTCACCATCGGTTCCGGCGAGGGCTACCCGGGCCACTACTGGCACTACCAACTCGCTCGCATCGCCCACGCCGCGAAGGCCGAGGGGTTGCAGGTCGTCGACGGTCCCTACGCGGACATCGAGGACACCGAGGGGTTCCGCGATTCCTGCCGGCACGCCTCGCTGCTCGGCTGTGACGGCAAGTGGGCCATCCACCCGAACCAGATCGAACCCGCGAACGAGGTGTTCGCCCCCTCTCGGGAAGAAGCAGAGCGCGCCGAGCGCATCGTCACCGAGTACGAGCGGGCGATGGAGGCGGGCAAGGGCGCGGTGAGCGTCGACGGCGAGATGGTCGACGAGGCGACGAACAAGATGGCACAGCGCATCGTCGCCCGCGCGCGGCAGGCGGACGTGCTCTCGGGAGGTGCGAGCGCGGACTGAGCGCGCGGTCGGCCGGGGACCGACTCACTCGCTCGAACACACCCGAACTCGGCTTGGTCTCCCGTCCGTCGTCCGCCGGTGAGGGCGGTTCGACGCCGACGCGGTGTCGAACGCGCTCACGAGGCGACGGCCGACGGGGCTTCCCCACGGCGCTGCCATCGTTTTTTCATCCGACGAACGACTGACGCAGACGGGTCGAGAGACGTCTCCGTCGGTCGGCCCGACCGGGTCAGTGCGAACAGCGCGGGCGGAACACGGAGAACAGTCGCAGACGGGCGCGAACGGGAAACTCAGTCGTCGGCGGGCGACTCGGCGGGCGCGGTCGGACCGAGCGGTTCCTTCGGCCGGATCGGGTCGCCGCTCTGTACGCCCTTCTCGGCCAGCGCCATGCTCCCCAGCACCTCGATGATGAGGCGGTTGGCGAGGCCGCTGGTGATGCCCCCGTTGTAGGAGTTCGTGTCGCTCGCGTCGTACGCCGGCGACACCTCCACGACGTCGAACCCGAAGTCGTCGGGGTCGAGCGCCTTGACGACTTCCCGGACCATGTAGATGGCCTCTCGGGGAATCAGGCCGCCGGGCTCGGGTTCACCGGTCCCGGGCGCGTACGCCGGTTCCATCACGTCCACGTCGAAGGAGACCCAGACGGCGTCGGTTCCGTCGGTCGCCCGCTGGACGGCGTCGGTGACGATGTCGTCGAGGTCCATCGCGCCGACGTCCATCGACGTGTACCACTTCATCCCGGCCTCGCGCATCTCCTCGTACGTGTCGGGTCCGGGCCAGAAGCCGCGCGGCCCGATGAGCGTGTAGTTCTCGCCGGCCATGAGGCCGTCGTCGTACACGCGCTTGACCCACGCGCCGTGGTCGTACTTGAAGCCCGTCAGGCCCTCGTCGCCGGTGTCGGCGTGGCAGTCGAAGTGGACGAGGCCGATGTCGTCGTAGCCGTTGGCCTCGGCCCAACCCTTGATGTCGGGGTAGCTGATGGAGTGGTCGCCGCCGATGACGATGGGCGTCGCCTGCTCGCTGACCTCGGCGACGGCCTCCTCGATGTTCAGTTGACTCTGTCGGGTGTCACCGGGAGAGACCGCGGCGTCGCCGGTGTCGGCCACGCTGTAGGTGTCGAAGGGGTCGACGCCCGTTTCGATGTTGAAGTGCTCGTACGGCGGCGACGGGACGGTCGACGCCGCGCGGACCGCTCTGGGCCCGTACCGGGTCCCCGGCCGAATCGTCGTCGCGGTGTCCAGCGGAGCCCCGAGGATACCCACGTCGACGTCCTCCTCGTCGAGTTCGTCCCGCTCGACCTCGGGCAGTTTGAGGAACGTCGGGACGCCGCTGAAGATGGGTTCGTTCGCTTCCTTGTGCTTGTCGCCGTAGATGTCTTCGCCAGTGCGTTCTGTCATGGGTACTCGTCGGCTCCGTTCGCGGTTTTACCCACGAAGTTCGCCTTTTTCTCGGCGATTGTGGATGTCTGAGCAATACTGAAAAGCGTTGCTTGGGATACGTAATACCCTCCTGCGGGACCATGGGTAGGCATGTACGGTTCGAGTCCCCTTTAGGTGTTTAAGGACGGCTCCATCCCCTCGAACGGCGGTGCGGTGAACGTCGCCGACGCTGTTCACACTCGCCGACCATCGAGAACAGCAGCGCGACGGAGGTGGACGACGTGGGGGAGCGCCGCGGACGGGGCTACTCTTCCTCGACGATTTCCGGCGACGACCGGAGCGCGAGGTGGGTCGCCACCGAGAGGCTGTCGCGCGCGTGCTGTGCGCTCCGTTCGAGCAGCACGACGGTTCGCTGCAGTTCCAACAGCGGCTCCGGACGCGCCGCCGCCAGGTGGTCGTTCATCGCCTCAACCCGGTCGTCGACGGTCGCGAACGCGTCACGGGCCGCCTCCGTGGCGGGGTACTCCGGCGTCGTCACGGCGGCGATAGTCGCCGTCACGGCCTCGTCGAGCGCGTCCGCGAGGTCGTCTAAGCGCGCCGCGGTCTCGTCGTCGGTCGCCTCCATCTCCCCGTCGGCCACGAGCGACGCGATCTCCCGGGCGATTCCGGTCATCAACGAGAGGTCCTGCGCGACGGACCGGTAGCCGATGAGCGGAAAGCCGGTGTCTAACCCGACCGCGTGGTTGAGCCGCGGGTTCCGGTAGGTGGCGAACACGAGCCTGAGAAAGAGATGGAACAGCTTCTGTGCCCGCTCGTACCGGCTTTCGACGGTCCGGGCCCGGTCGGGGTCGCCGTCGAGGACGGCCGCGACCGCCGCCGTCCGCATCGTGCGCTCCGTCCGACTGAGCCGACCGAGGAGCGTCGGGAGGTCGAAATCGCTCGGCGCGACGGTGCACCGGATCGTTATCTCGCACTCGGCCTGTTCGACGATTCCGAGGCCCATCAGCCGACGCTCGGCCCGCATCACCGCGTCGTGGTACGCGGGGTCGAGCGGTTCGTCCGCCTCGATACGGATCAGCTGACGGCCGAGGACGTACTGGGAGACCACCGCCCGTTCGAGGGCCTTGGGGTCGAGCGACCCGGCATCGATCGTCGATTCGACGTCCTCGATGGTCGGCTGGTCCGGGACGACGAGCAACGAACCGCCGCTCTCGTCCTGCTGGATGATCACCTCGTCACCCTTCTGGATGTCGTGGGTCCGCGCCCAGTCCGCGGGGACCGTCACCGCGAGCGTCGACGAACCCAGTTGCTGTACCTTCCGCTTCATGCGGATCGTTTCGTGTTTCATCCGAGAACGCTCCCGAGGTCGGTCGGTGTACGATCGTCCATCTGACGCTGGGAACAAGGACTGACTCCGACTGAATACGGCTTGTGGTCGCTACAATTCGTGCGATAATCACCGAATAACGACAGATATCATCCGATCGCAACCACGGCCACGCCGACCACGAGGAGCAAGCAGACGAGGCCGAGCCCCGCCAGGAAGAAGCGGTCGCCGGTCGAGAGGTCACCCATCGTCGTCACCCCCGGCGACGATGGTGCGCCGTCTCCCCGCGGTGACCGTGGGTGTCGGGTAGTCGTCCTTGGTGACGAAGGCGACGCCGAGGAAGACGCCCAGCCCCACAACCGGTGCGATGAACGTCACCAGCCCGTCCCAGCCCGCCGGCACGAGGCTGTTCTCGATGTACAGGAGGTTGTTCTGGATGGCGTACGTGGTCGGCAGCAGGACGAAAAAGGCCAGCCGGGTCAGAGAGCCCGCGAGCATCCCGGCCAGCGCGGCCGGTGCCGTGGCGATGTCCGGTTTGTAGATGCCGAACGCCAGCGGAACCAAGAGGCCCGCGAACGCCACGTCGAACGCCAGCACCAGCAACATCCCGGTGGCGCTCACCTGGATGGCGAAGAACGCGCCGAGAATCGTGATGGGGACGGCCATGACTCGGGTGGTGGCCAGGAGTTTGTCCGACCCCTCGCTGAGGAACCCGGACCCGTCGGCTTTCACGCCCTCGCCGGGCGAATCAGGGTCGCGGATACCCAGGACGTTCCGCGCCAGGGCCGCGGAGGTGCCGAGAATGGCTCCGTCGCCGGTCGAGAGCGACGCGGCGACGATGCCCGCCAGCACTAACACGGCGAGCCACGGCGGCACCGCCTCCTGCAGCAGGACGTACAGGACGGCCTGGTTGCCGGCCTCGACGCCGATGGAGTCGAGGATGCTGCCGGCCGACAGCGCGACGATGGAGAAGGGGATGCCGATGATGAGCGTCCCGGCCGACCCGGCGAAACACGCTTTCTGCGCCGTCTCGGGGCTGTCGGCGGCGAACACCCGCTCCATGAAGTCGATGGCGACGATGTCGCCCAGCGCCAGCGCGAAGATGGTCGCGAGGTTTATCCACGACCCGGCGGAGTTGTCCAGCGGGTTGATCTGGACGAGCGCCGTCGGCCCCATCCCGTCGGGAATCGTGATCCCGTAGTTGATGGCGACGTACGCGATGAGGGCGAGCGACCCGGTCAGCGCGACGACGGCCTGGATGACGTCCGTGTAGGCGACGGCGAACAGTCCGCCCGCGATGGTGTAGACGAACACCACGGCGGAGATGACGAGCACGCCCTGGACGAACGTCGTCCCCATGAACGTCTGAAAGAGGAAGCCACCGGCGACCAGGTTCCCGCCGAGGAGGAGCGAGAACGACAGCACCATGATGAGCGACGCGACGACCTCCGTCACCCGACCGTACTTGCGTCGGTAGAAGTCCGGGAGCGTCATGAGGTCCATGCGGTTCATCGGCTTCGCGAAGAACAGGCCGGTGAGGAACAGACAGCCAGCGAGGCCGATGGGGAGCGCCGCGCCGGCCCAGAACCCGAAGTTGGCGGTGAGGTCGGTGTTCCCCAGCGTCGCGTTCGCGTCCAGCGACTGCGCCATCAGCGTGGCCGCGGCCAGCGGGAGGACGAGTCCACGGCCCGCGACGATGTAGTTGACGCTGTCGCCCTCGATCTTCTTGGCGACGTACAGTCCGACGGCCATCGTCAGCAGTATCATCCCGACCAGACCGTAGAGGATGACGCTCACTCGCGCTCACCCACCTTCCAGAACCGGTAGTCCGACGGGCGATCAGTGGTCGATTCACCAGCGTTTTCGGCGAACTCGTGTACGGTCTGCCGCATCTGTGACACAGGAATGCCGAAATTTCCACGGTAAAAAGACCTTGCCCTGCTATTGTTTACTGTGTGGGTGTAAAATCCAATGCACAACCACTGTTGGAGTGTACTGGTGTTCGAACGAACACTTTAGATGCGTATCATGACTTCACGAGTCCCTAGGGAATATAAGGTCGAGGACGCGGGACGGGGCGGTCAGACGAGTCGCGGGAGGCGCGTCCGACCGCTCTCGGAGTCGACCACCACGGCGAACTCCCGCCAGTTGAACACGCCACGGTGAAAGAGCCGGTAGCTCCCCGGCTCACCGCCCGGTGCGAACACGACCAGCTGAAACCGTTCGGTGACCTTCCGGTCGGGTTTGGTGAGGCCGGAGGGCGACGCCGGGGTCGTGTGCGAGTGATAGAACACACGCGGCATCGCCGGCACGTCGTCGACCGTCGTCTCGAACTGCCACAGCGGGCGGTCGGACTCGTTGTCGAGTCGGACGGTGTCGACGGCCCGCAGCGAGGCGTCCGCCCACTCGCAGACGAGATACCCCCCTGCCTCGCTGGGGTGTTCCTCCGTGATGTGCGCCCGAAGCCGCGACAACAGGGGTGCAGGGAGGACGAGCCGCCGCGGGCGGAACTGCGAGAGGACCACGACGCACGTCCGTAGCGGGGCCGCGCATACCAGCGTTTCGAGTCGTCGGCGCCCCCCTCCGTCCACCGTCGACCGGTGAACGGTCGTCCGTTCGACCGGTCCGTCGACACGCGGACACCACAGAACTCGACCACCGTGGCGCCCTCATCCAGCACGTTTTTGCCCGCAGGTGGTAACGTCCGCCCGTGGTCGCGCTCACACCCGGCATCGTCGTCGTCTTCGCGCTCATCCTCGTGGCCCTCGTGCTGTTCGCCACCGAGCCGGTACCGGTGGACGTGACGGCCATCTCGGTGATGGTCACGCTGATGCTCGTCGAGCCGGTGTCGGGGCTGTTCGTCGACGTGGGCCTCCTCGGTTCGCCGATTCCGATGGTCTCACCCGAGGAGGGGCTGTCGGGCTTCGCCAACGCCGCGACGCTCACCGTACTGGCGATGTTCATCCTGAGCGAGGGCGTCCAGCGGACGGGCATCGTCCAGAAACTCGGGGCGTTCATCTCGCGGTACACCGTCGACAGCGAGAGCCGCCAACTCGGCGCGACCATCGGCGTCGTCGCCCCCATCTCGGGCTTCATCAACAACACCGCGGCCGTCGCTATCCTCCTCCCGATGGTGACCGATCTGGCGGAGCGCGGCGGTACCTCCCCCTCGAAGCTCCTCTTACCGCTCTCGTACGCGTCGATGTTCGGCGGGATGCTCACCCTCATCGGCACCTCGACGAACATCCTCGCCTCCGAACTGTCGGACAGGCTGCTGGGCCAGCCGTTCGGCATGTTCGAGTTCACCCAACTCGGACTGGTCGTGAGCCTCGTCGGCACCGTCTACCTCCTCACCCTGGGGCGCGTGCTGACGCCCGAGCGCATCAAACCGCGAATCGACCTCACCGAGGAGTTCGAGATGGCCGACTACCTCACCGAGGTAATGGTGCGCGAGGACTCGCCACTGGTGGGAATGCGGGTGTCCGAGGCGCTGGTCGAGACCGACTTCGACGTCGACCTCCTCCAGCTTATCCGCCACAACAAGGTGTTCCTCGAACCGCTCGGCCCGAAGGAGATACAGGTCGGCGACGTGTTCGCGCTGCGGACCGACCGCGACACCCTCGTGGGCTTTCTCGACGAGGAGGGGCTCGACCTCGTCCCGGTCACCGTCGACGAGGCCGAACTCGAAGCCGCCGGCGAGGGGCAGAACCTCGTCGAGGTGGTCATCGCGCCCGGGTCGTCGCTCGTCGGCGAGTCGCTCGTCAGTTCGCGGTTTCGCCAGCGCTACGACGCGACCGTTCTCGCGCTCCGCCGCGGCGGGGAACTCGTCCGCAAACGCCTCGACAGCGTCCAGTTCCGCGTCGGCGACACCCTGTTGGTGCAGGCCGCCACCGAGAGCATCGAGCGGATGGACCAGAACCGCGACTTCATCGTCGCCCAGGAGGTCGAGCGCCACGACTTCCGCGAGTCGAAGATTCCCGTCGCCGTCGGCATCGTCGCCGTCGTCGTCGCGCTCGCGGCGCTCGATTTCGTCCCCATCGTCGTGAGCGCACTCGCGGGCGCGATGGCGATGGTCGCCACGCGCTGTCTCCGCCCGACCGAGATTTACGACGCCGTCCAGTGGGACGTCATCTTCCTCCTCGCGGGCGTCATCCCGCTCGGCATCGCCATGGAACGGACGGGTGCGGCCGAACTCCTCGCGGAGTTCGTCGTCCTGAGTTCGGAACTCCTCCCCCTCGTGGGCGTCCTCGGACTCTTTTACGTCGTGACGGCGCTCCTGACGAACGTCATCTCGAACAACGCGAGCGTCGTGCTGATGGTTCCGGTCGCGGTGGAGGCCGCGACGACACTCGGTGCCAACGCCTTCTCGTTCGTTCTCGCCGTCACGTTCGCGGCGTCGACGGCGTTCATGACGCCCGTCGGCTACCAGACGAACCTCTTCGTCTACGGTCCCGGCGGCTACCGGTTCACCGACTACATGCGCGTCGGCGGCCCGATGCAACTCATCTTCGCCGTGGCGACGACGCTCGGTATCGTGTTCTTCTTCGGGTTGTGAGCGGGTCGAATCGCACACGGCTCGCAATGTCCGTGGGGGAGTTCAAGTACTGTCCCGCGACGAGCACCGCGAGTCGCGGGCTGACGACCGAACGGAGCGAAGCGAAGTGAGGAAGGAGCGCTTTTCCCCACGTTTTTGCGAGGGAGCGGAGCGACCGAGCAAAAAGTGGAATGGGACCGCCCGGATTCGAACCTGAGCAAGACTCGCTTCGCTCGTCTTGCAGGGCTCGAATCGCGGGGTCGTCCACACACCGCGGATTTCGGGCGTCGCTCGCACACGCTTCGCGGTGCTCGCTGGGAAATCCGCGGAGAAGTGGGACCGCCCGGATTCGAACCGGGGTCACGGGCACCCAAGGCCCGAAGTATACCAGGCTAACCCACGGTCCCGCACTCGACTGTGGACGAGCGGAGCGGTAAAACGTTTCGTTGCACGGTGCGACTCCCGCCGACTCCGCTTCCCAAAATATGTATGTCTCAAGACATGACTGGCCGGCCATGGAACGTCGACCGTTCCTGGTCCTCCTGACGACCGCACTCGCAGGGTGTGGCGCGACCAACCAGTCGACTCCGGAGCCGACGGCCCCACCGACCGACACCCCGACGGAGTCGCCCCCGACGGCTACCGAACCGACCGAGACCGCTACGGACACGCCGACAGAGTCCCCGACGGATACGCCGAGTCCCGAGGTGCGCGAGGCGCAACAGCGGCTCTCGGCCGTGACGTCGACGCTCGACGCGGCAGTCGAACAGTACGTCGGCGACGCGGGCGAGACCATCCTCGCGGCCGACGCGTCGTATCTCGAGTTCGACGGCGACGAGGTGGTTGCGGCCGTCGAGGAGGCGGAGCGGGAACTGGAGCGGGCCCGCGAGGCGGTGGTGACCGAGGAACAAGAAGAGACGCTCGCGAGCCTCGAAGAGATGACGCGGTTTCTCCGACTGGCGACCGAGACGCAGACCAGCCTCGTCGACGCGTACTACCACCTCACGGAGACCCGCGAGGCGCTCGCATCGGCCGACGACGGGGCCGCCGAGGACGCCATGAGCGAGATGGACGCGGCGAGTCGCATCGCGAGCAGCCCCTACCAGACCCTCGTCGAAGAGACGGCCGTGTCGGCCACCAGCGTCCTCTCGGAACTCGACACCGAACGGTACCGTCGGAAGCTCACACAGTTCGAAGCGGAGATACGCGCGTTCGGCGACCTGCGCGCCCCGCTCGACACGTTCGCCACCGCGGTCGGACGTCTCGGGACGGCGCGCGCGCTCGAACTGAACGGTTCGACGGACCAGGCCAGACAGATCGCACGGGACGCGGCGCGGGAACTCGACGAGGTCGCGGCGGCGTTCGCGACGTTCACCACCGACCTCGAAGAGCCGGCGGACTCGCTGGCCGAGATGGGCGAGTCGCTGGAGGGCCTCGCGACCGAGATGGCGACCGAGACGCGCGAACAGTTCGGTATCGACGACGAGGAGACGACGACGGCGACGACCACCACGGCGGCGTGAGCCGACCCGCCGGAATCGACTCACACCAGGTCGTCTCAGGCGCTCGACGACTAGACGAGGAGGTCACCCGCTTCGACCATCGATTCGAGCGGGTTGTCCTCGATGTCGAGCGGGAGGTCGACGCGGCCGCGGCGACGCGCGGACTCCCAACTGGCGAAGATGAGTTCCTCGGCCGCGAGCGCGTTGTCCGCCGAGAGCTCCGATTCGGTCCCCGCCTCCAACGCCGTGACGAGTTCCTCGATGGCGCGCTCCTCGTAGCTCGTCGTCGAGAGCCGGTCGGTGACCCTCGCGGAGAGTGTCGTGGGGAGCTTGCTCGCGACCGTCGACAGCCCCGAGCGCACGCGACCGGGCATGGGCTTGTGGACCGTGTCGAGACCCGTGTCGACGACGGTCCAGTCGGAGCCGTCGGCGCGGTAGCGGAGTTCGGCCTCGTCGGCGCCGAGTTCGATGACGCCCTCTGCGCCGACGACGCGGAGCTGACAGCCGACGAAGTCCGCCGCGCGTCCCGTCGACGCCAACCCACTCACGCCGTTCGCGTAGCGCCACTGCGCGATGGCCTGGTTCTCGTTGTGCGTCCCGAAGAGGACGTTCTCCTCGGTGTAGTCGATGTTGGCCAGCACCCACTCGACGGGCGAGCCGTCGTTGAGGTAGTTGCAGATGTCGAAGAAGTGCGTCCCCATGTCGTAGAGGGTCTCCGCGCTGAACTCGAGCCGTTCGACGTCGCCGACGGTGCCGCGGTCGATGAGGGTTTTCGCCTGTCGGACCGGGTTACCGAAGCGTTTCTGGTGGTTGATGGTGAGTTGGACGCCCTCCTCCTCGCAGACGCGGGCCATCTCCCGCGCGTCGCCCCAGGTGAGCGCCATGGGCTTCTCGCAGTGGATGGCCTGTACGACGCCGCTCCGGGCGGTGCCGATGACGAGGTCGGCGTGAATCGCGGGGGGCGTGCAGATGCTCACGATGTCGGGGCGGATTTCGGAGAGCATCTCCTCGTAGTCGGTGTAGACGTGTCCCGGCGGGATGTCGTGGATGCGGGCGAACGCCTGGGCGTTCTCGGGGACGACGTCGGCACAGGCGACGAGTTCGCAGTCGTCGAGGCGCTGGTAGCCGGGGGCGTGGCGGTACGCCATCGCGAAGCCGTCGGTGCTGGGGTTCTTCGGGTCGGGTCCGGTGCCGATGAACGCGACGGTGTAGGTCATGGTACCTCGTCGTACGAATGCGAGGTGGATAAACAAGCAGTCGTTAACGCGGGCGGAACCGAGTAACAGGGTCGGCCATCCGGGTCGTTAGTCCCGGCCTGACGAGAGGGGCGAGATGCCCTCGGAGGACTCGCGTCGGACCTGGGAGGCGTTGCCGTGTGCCTGTCGACGCTCGGGGATGTCGACGAGCCCCAGAAGCTGTGCGGTGAGCCGACGGACCCGGCCGAACTTGAGGACGAGCATCGCGACGGTTTCGACCGGCTGGCGGCGGAGCACGTTCCACGGGAGACACTTGCGGAGGCGCGTCGAGAGTGGAACCTCGTCGACGACCCACCAGTCGGCGTCGGCCTTCCCGTGCCGGTAGGACTTCTCCCAGTACTGCCGGACGGAGAAGGCGTAGTAGTGCTCGACGACCATGCTCGGTTCGTACCAGATGTCGAACTGCTGGCTGATGCGCCGGCCCAGTTCCGTCTCCTCGTGGCCGTGGAAGAACGTCTCGTTGAACCCACCGACGGCGTCGATGACCGACTTCCGCATCGCCATGTTGCAGCCGACGACGAGGTCGGTGTACTTCCCCTCGTCGCCCTGGTCGTACCACGGCAACTGCTTGTAGGTGATGACGGCGTCGTCCGGCTGGAACACCCGACCGGCGACGACGTCGTGTTCGTCGAGCGCATCACTCACCGCCTGCAGGTAGCCCGGACGCGGCATCGAGTCGTCGTCGAGGAACACGAGCTTCTCGCTGTTCGCCCGTTTGATCGCCTCGTTCCGGGCTTTGGAGGCACCAGGATCGGAGCGGATGATCACCTCGTAGTCGTCGAACTCCTGCGCGTCGAGATAGCGCAGGCAGTCGATCTCCGACTCCGGTCTGATGGTTGGAATGATGATACTTAGCTCGACCATGAGACAGATTTCTGTTAATTCTGGATACGCTGTTCGACGGGATATACCTTTCTCCGTTCGTGACGGTTCCACCGCGCTAGCACGGCCCAGTCGAGTCACGTCCGAGACGAGAGACTCGACGGCACAGCGACCGGGACGACCTGGGTTCGAGCGGCGCGATGTTGGCCGAGAGTTCAAGTACGAACGGGCGGCCACCCCACCGTGGATGCCCACCTTTACTGCCGTGTCGCAGGCGGCGTACTGCCCCCGGCAGCTGTACTACGCCCGCCGCGACGGCGACGACGGCCCCTCTCGGGAGGAACGACGCCGACAGCGGCTCGCGTTCCGGTACGACGAACTCCGGGACGCGGACGACGCACAACTGGACGCGGAACCGACCGCGCTCGCGCCGAGCGCGTACCGGGCGGCGCTGGAACGACTGGCCGAGCGCGACGACTGGGCAGCCCTCTGTGACCCGGCTGGAACCCACGTCTCGCTCGCCGGCAAAGACTGTCGCGGCCGCGTCCACAAACTCGTCGACACGGCCGACGGGAGGGTGCCGTCGTTCGTCTCGCCCGGCGCGCCGCCCGAGCGCGGCGTGTGGGAGCCCCAGCAGGTGCGGGCGGTCGCGGCAGCGAAGGCGCTGTCGTGGGAACGCGGGGAGGCGACGTCGCACGCGCTCGTCGAGTATCCGGCGTACGGTGCGGTCCGGACGGTCCGGCTCTCGACGCGGGCGAAGGCGGCGTACCGACGGGCACTCCGCGCCGTGCGGTCGCTCGACGGCCCGCCGCCGCGACTGCGAAACACGGCACGCTGTCGGGCGTGTTCGTTCCGGGACCGCTGCGGGGTCAAAACGCGGTCGATGCGGTCGCTCCTGCGGCGGTGAGGCTCCGGGCTACCCGTCGTGGCCGGCGTGGTCGTCGTCGGCGTGGTCGGCCAGCCACGCCTCCACCCGGTCGGCGTGGGCACCGCGGCGGTGGACGACGCCGCGGCCGGGGTCGACGACGGTGCTCTCCGTCCCCGGCGTCTCGCCGCCGTCGAGGACGACCGCGCAGGCGTCTCGAACAGCAGGCGCAAGGTCGTCGACGCGGCGGACGCTCCCGCTGCCCGAGCGGTTGGCGCTGGTCGCCGTGACGGGGAGCGGTTTCGCGGCCCGGTAGAGCGCGAGGGCGACCTCGTGGTCCGGGATGCGGAGGCCGACGCGGTCGCGGCCCGCGGTGAGCGCCTCGGGGAGCGACGGGTCGGTCTCGACGACGACCGTCACGGGACCAGGGAGGAACGCTCGGACGAAGCGTTCGTCGAGCGGCGTGAGCCGCGCGTAGCGCCGCGCGGTCTCCACGTCGGGGACGCCGAGCGAGAGCGGCTTGTCCCGACTGCGGCCCTTGGTCTCGAAGACGCGCTCGACCGCTTTCGAGTCAGAGGCGTCCGCGCCGAGGCCGTACACCGTCTCCGTCGGGTAGACCACCAGGTCGCCGTCGGCGATGGCGCTGGCCGCGGCCGCGACCCGGTCGTCGGTGGGGGCGTCGGGACTCACGCGTTCACCCGTTCACGTGTTCAGTCGAGCGCCTCGATGGCTGCTTCGACCGCGTCGTAGTCGGGGAAGTCGGGCCACTCGCTGGCGACCCACGCGTACTCGACGTTCCGGCTCGAATCGAGGAGGAACACGGCGGGCCGTGGCTCCTCGACGCCCGTCATGCCGTCCATCGGGTTGGGGATGCCGTACTCCCGCCCGACGGCGTTCGAAGGGTCCGAGAAGAGCCGATAGTCCATCCCCCGCTCGTGGATGAACGCCTTGTGCTCGTAGGGGGTGGAGATGGAGACGCCGACCACGGTCAGGGAGTCGCCCCACCCGCGGTCGCGAATCTCGTTCCACATGTACGTCGACGGGAAGGCGCCGTCCATCGGATGGAAGACGAGACAGACCGGACCCTCTGCGGTGAGGTCCGAGAGGGAGACGTCCTCCCAGTACTCGCCGTTCACCAGCGGGCGGGTAAAGTCGGGGGCGGTGTCGTCGACGTCGACGTGTTCGGCGTCGGGGAGTTCCACCACGTCGAAGTCGACCATCTACGAACTCCCCCCGTATGTCTTCTCGAGGTACTCGACGATGTTGGCGGACTCGGACATCGTCACGCCGGTGTTCTCGTCGACGATGGCGGGAACCGTTCGCTTGCCCGAGACGCGTTTGACGACGTCTCGGTCGCCGTGCATCGGCTCGACGAACCGCGAGGCGTAGTCGAGGTCGTACTCGTCGAGCGTCCGGACGACGCGCTCACAGTACGGACACGCCTGCAGTCGGTACAGGGTGATGGTCGAGTCGCTCATACCCGCCGGTTAGGAGGTGCGCGGCCTAAGCGTGTCGCAACCGGTCGAGTGGGCCGCGGATGGACAACTCTTAATTCGGCGCCCCGACAACGTCTGGTGTTATATGGGTTTGCCGCTGCACTCGATGGCCACGCTCACGCAGACCGCCGCCGGACAGGTGACTGACGTGCTCCCGGTGAACAACACGACGGTCACGGTCGGTGGGATCATCGCAATCGTCGTCCTCATCGCCCTCTCGGCGTTCTTTTCGTCCTCGGAGATCGCGATGTTCTCGCTCGCGAAACACCGGGTCGACAACATGGTCGAGGAGGGGGTTCCCGGCGCGGCGACGGTCAAGGAGCTGAAGGAGGACCCTCACCGGCTCCTCGTCACCATCCTCGTCGGGAACAACATCGCGAACATCGCGATGTCGTCGGTGGCGACGGGGCTGTTCGGCATCTACCTCTCGCAGGGGCAGGCGGTGCTGGCCGCGACGTTCGGTATCACGGCCCTGGTGCTCCTCTTCGGGGAGTCGGCGCCGAAGTCGTACGCCGTCGAGAACACCGAGTCGTGGGCCATCCGCATCGCGCGTCCGCTGAAGCTCTCGGAGTACCTGCTTTTTCCCCTGATCGTCGTCTTCGACTACCTCACCCGGGTCATCAACCGCGTGACCGGTGGGCGTTCCGCGATAGAGACGACGTACGTCACCCGCGACGAGATTCAGAACATGATCGAGACCGGGGAGCGAGAGGGCGTCATCGAGGAGGACGAACGCGAGATGCTCGACCGCATCTTCCGCTTCAACAACACCATCGCCAAGGAGGTGATGACGCCTCGATTAGACATGACCGCGGTCCCGAAGGACGCCACGCTGGACGAGGCCATCGAGACGTGCGTCCAGTCCGACCACGAGCGCGTTCCCGTGTACGACGGCAACCTCGACAACGTCATCGGCATCGTCAACATCCGTGACCTCGTCCGCGAGAAGAACTACGGCGAGGGCACAGCACGGCTCACCGACCTCGTCCAGCCGACGCTGCACGTCCCCGAGTCGAAGAACGTCGACGAACTCCTCCAGGAGATCCAAAAGGAGCGAATGCAGATGGTCGTCGTCATCGACGAGTTCGGCACCACCGAGGGCCTCATCACCATGGAGGACATGGTCGAGGAAATCGTCGGCGACATCCTCGAAGGCGACGAGGAGGAACCGTTCGAGTTCCTCCCTGACGGCGACTGCCTCGTCCGTGGGGAGGTGAACATCGACGAGGTCAACGACGTGCTCGAGATCGAACTCCCCGAGGGCGAGGAGTTCGAGACGCTCGCCGGCTTCATCTTCAACCGCGCCGGCCGCCTCGTCGAGGAGGGCGAGGAGATAACCTACGAGAACGTCGTCATCCGCATCGAGCAGGTGGACAACACCCGCATCATGAAGGCGCGTCTCTCCACGCTCCCCGAAGAGGACGTCGACGACGCGGACGAGCCAGAGGCGGAAGTCGAGAGCTGAGCCGCGCCGTCGCCCACCGAGGAGAACGTCGACCCCGCGCCGTCACTCGGTGGGGAGACGCCGGCCCTGCGTCTGCGGAGTACCGGACGCGTCGTGACAGTCAGCCGTGGCGGTCGAGGAACCCGGTGACCAACTCGCCGCACGTTTCGGGGTCGTCGAGCCACGGGAGGTGGCCGACGCCGACCTCGTGGAACGTCGCATCCGGGAAGAACGACGCGCCCCGTCGCCCCTGTTCGACGGTTCCGAACGGGTCGGCGCGTCCCCAGACGAGCAGAACCGGCGACTGGACGCGCCTGAGGTCGTCAGCCCTGAACGCTGCCTCGGGGCGAGCGCCCCGGAGTCGGATGGCCCGCCGGAGTAGTCCCACCCACGACCGGGTGGTGTGAGGGAGGTCGTCCATCCGGACCCACGCCTCGGCGAACGCGTCGGGGAGAGTCGCCGTCGTCTCTTCGGGGTGACCGAGGACGCGCCACGTCCGCCGCGCCCCGTCGACGTCACCCGCGGTCATTACCGTCGCGGCGAGGAGTGGCCCGAGCAGGGGAAGCGTGACGAGTCGCATCGGAACCGGCGCGCTCGTAGTCGGGTAGAGCGCGGGACAGCCAAGCAGAGCGAGCGCGGACACTCGTTCTGGCTGAGCGAGAGCGAATCGGAGCCCCCAGAGGCCGCCCATCGAGCTTCCAACGACGGGTGCTTCGTCGAGACCGAAGTGGTCGAACACGGCCGCCGTCGAGTGCGTTGCGATGGTCTCCAGCGACGCGGCACGGTAGTCGATGCCGTCGCTGAGCCCCCGCCCGGTCGGTCGACGACGAGCAGGCGGTAGCCGTCCAGTTCGGGCAGGAACGGTATCCAGACAGCCCCGTACCCCACACCGCCCGGGACGACGACGACCGGCGGACCCGTCCCGACCTCGACGACGCGAACGTGGAGGTCCAGGGCGGAAACGTCCACGAACTGTTCCGTGACCCCGAGGCCGTACGCCTCGTACGCCCGTCTTTCGGCCCGCCGGGCGGCCTCGACGCGCGGGTCGTCGTGGTCGAGCGGGTCGAACGAGGACGTTCGGTGCTGGCCGTCGGGGGGTCCGGTGGTCTGGCTCATGCTCGGTCAGGTGCGCGAGCGCACTCGTCCCTGTACGCAGTGACGTGTCATAACGACCCACCCGGGGCTGTCAGGGGTGGACGCCGACCGGGGTCGAAGGCAAACGGGCTCGAACGGGGGTGATGCTGCGACGCGAACGCTTTTGAGACGCGGTCGAGAGCCTCGAAGGGATGTCAACGCCCTCCACCGTGTTCGGCGTCGACCGCGACTCGCTTCTGATGGTCGTGGCCAGCGTGGCGCTCCTCGTCGTCTTCCTCTACAGCGTCCTCGTCGTCCAGCAGGTTCTCGCGCTCGTCGCCACCCTCCTGTGGCTGTTCGGCGTCTACCTCGTCTGGCGGTTCGTCCGCGCACACGAACGACTCGCCGAGGCCGCAGAGCGGATCGCAGCCGACGCGGGCGACTCGGTCGAAACCGGGAACGACCGAGGAGTGCCGGCCGACCCACTCGACTCAGCCGAGGAGGAGGCGGTCGACGAGCACGAAGACGCCGTAGGAGAGCCCGAAGGCGAGCGCGAGTGATCCGAGCCACGCCAGTACGGTGTAGCCCATCTTCGCCGCGCTGACGCCGCCGCCACCCTCCTCGCTCACGGCGGCGTAGCCCGACCCGATGATGGCGCTGACGATGATCTCGTTGAACGAGACGGGAATTCCGAAGGCGACCGCCGTCTGTGCGATGGCGAACGAGGGGATCATCGCCGCGATGGAGCGACGCGGCCCCAGCGAGGAGTAGTCCTGTGCGAGGGCCTTGATCATCCGGGGCGCACCCGTCCACGACCCGGCGAGGAGACCGAGGCCGCCGCCGGCCAGCACCGCCGGGAGGGGAACCGAGAAGTCGCCCAGAAGCGGAACGAGCGGGCCGATGGCGAGGCCGACCTGCGACCCCCCGGCGGAGAAGGCGACGAGCGCGCCGAGTACGAGGAGGAACCGCTGCTGACCGCGGGCCTCGTCGTCGGCCATCTCGTAAGCGAGAGCGACGACGACGAGCGCCGAGAGCACGAGCGTCGCGGCGAGTCGGATACCGAGCAAGACCGTCGGGTCGGGATCGACGCCGACCGTGAGACGCACGACAGTACCCGTGATCGACCCGCTGCCGGCGGGGCCCGGGAGGATCGCGAAGTTGATGTTGACGACGATGGCGCCGACCAGCCCCGCGAGGAACGGAACGGCGAGGCGCTCGGGGACGCGCTCGTCGCGGAGGAACTTCGCCGTGGAGAAGGCGATGCCGCCGCCGACGAACGGGGTGAGCACCCAGAGCGCACCGATCTCGCGGTACTTCGCCCACGCGGGGTCGCCGCCGAGCGCGAGGCCGGCCCCGACGACGGCCCCGGTGACCGTAAAGGCCGTCGCGATGGGGTAGCCCGCGAAGACGCCGAGCGCGACGAGCGTGGCGGCGACCAACAGCGCGACGATGACGGCGGGGGCGGTGAGCGTCGTGTTCGCGACGAGTTCGGTGCCGACGGCTTCGGTGACGTTCGCGCCCTGGAGCACGGCACCCAGGAAGCCGAGCAGGCCGACGACGAAGCCGGCCCGCATCACCGAGATGGCGTTCGCGCCGACGGCCGCCGCGAAGGGTGTCGACCCGGACGACCCCGCGCCGATGGCCCACGCCATGAACAGGGAGGCGATGGCGGCGACGAGGAACGTCGCGAGAGTCGCGGTAGTGACCATCCGGGCTACTTCCCGCGGTAGGCGTCCTCGTACCCGTCGCGGAGATTCATGAGCGTCCGCCGGATGTAGAGGTACGCGAAGAACACGATCAGGAGAAGGCCGACCACGAGCGCGACCAGGATGGGGTCGCTCGCGAGCGCGTCGACGACTCCAGTCGCGAGTGCGACAGGGAGCATGTACCGCGGTACCGACGGCGCGGGTAAAGCCGTTTCGGGGTCGTCGCCCCGGAGGCGGGGATTCAGAGAAGTGATAACACTCATACCCGCCGCGTCGGAAAAACACCGTCGATGGCCGGTCTCCTGCCCTCCAAACCCGACATCGACCCGAACGACGAGCCCCGGGTCGTCGGCCTCGACTCCGACGATGCGGACGAACTCATCGACGCCCTGTCGTCGTCGACGACGCGCGAAGTCCTCGCCGCCCTCCACGAGGACCCCGCCTCCGCGTCGGAACTCGCCACACGGGTCGATACCTCCCTCCAGAACGTCCAGTACCACCTCCGCAAACTCGAAGACGCCGGCCTCGTCGAGGTGGGCGACACGGTCTACTCCGAGAAGGGACGGGAGATGAACGTCTACGTCCCCGCCGACCGCGCGCTCGTCGTCGTCGCCGGCAGAGAAGAGGAGACAACGGGGCTGAAAGCCGCCCTCTCACGCCTCCTGGGTGGGGTGGGGGTGCTCGGTCTCGCCAGCGTCGTCGTCGACCGACTCGCGCGCGAGGGCCCTTCCGTCGGCTTCGGGACGAGTGCGGGCGGGGCCGGCGATGCAGAGGGTGGCGGTACGGGCGGCGGCGGTGCCGACGGCGGGGCCGCACCCCCCGAGACGCCGGCCGGTGACGCCGGTGCGAGCGGCGGCGCCACACCGACGCCCGAGCCGACGGCGACACGGACGACGACGGAGACGGCGACCGACGTCGCGACCGAGACCGAGACCGGCGGCGGATTCGAAATCGCGGAGGCGACGACGACCACCACTGCGCCGACGGAGGCAACGACGGTGACCGACGCGGCCGCGGGGACGGCGACGCCCGCGCCGACAGCGGTGCCCGAGGCGACGGGGACGGCGACCGAGGCCGCCACTCAGACCACGACGCCGCTGCCCGAGGCGACGCGGACAGCGACCGAGGCCGCCACCCAGACTCCGACGGTCGTCGTCGAGGCGACTCCCGAAGCGACCGCGGTCACCACGGCCGCGGCGCAGCCGGGCGTGCTCGACGGGCTCGCGGCCTCTCCCGGACTGCTGTTCTTCCTCGGTGGCACGACGGTGCTGCTCGGTGGGTTCGCACTCTGGTGGGTCCGACGCTAAGGCGCGTGATAACATACAGCAAGGTAAAATCGGCGTTTGACTCTTAGGTGGTCTCTTGACCCGGAGCCCCCTACAGGTGAATGCGCCCGGTTCGGTCCCCGCTGATGCCTGCCCTCCCAACGCCTCCACCGACCGGCCGGGTGCGAGCTCCTGTTCTTCACCCCCACGAGCGACGAGTCACGACCGGGGACAGATACAATATCACGGCGTGCCGACGCGAACGCGATGAGACGGACGGAGCGGAGCACGACGACATGACGGCGTCCGGCCCCGTCGACACCGGACCGACGGACGGTGGCGAAGGCCGTCCCACGACTGGCTCCGACATCCTCGCTCCCGCGCGCGTCGACGTGCTCGACCTCGTCGAGGACCCCGAGGCGTTCGAGGCGCTCGTCTCCGAGGGAACGAGCCCGCTCGCGGTGATCGGCGAGCCGTTCAGCGGACGCGACGCCGTCCTCGACGCCACGTCGGACCGCCTCGGAGCGACACGGCTCCGCCTCGGCCCGGGCGACGGCGTCGGGGTCGTACGGAAGGCGCTCGACGACGGACCGGTCGTCGTCGGGGGTGTCACCACCTCTTCGCCCGGCGAATCGGCGGCTTCGAACCGGTCGAGCAGTTCCTCCGGACGCTCGCACGGGCCGACGCGACGGTCGTGACGGGGTGGAACCGGTACGCGTGGTCGTACCTCTCGGCCGTCCTCGACGTCGACCGGGAGTTCCCCGCTCGTGTCGACGTCGGCGCGGCGACGGCCGCCGAACTCGCCGACCGTCTGCTCGCGGGGGACGAACGACGCCCGACGTTCGTCCGTGACGCGCCGAACTCCGGTGGTGCGCTGACGGTCCGTCGGTACACGGTCGGGTGGGGAAACCACAGCGTGTCGCTCCCGCTTCCCGTCCCGAACCGCCCCCGGGCGGCGAGCGGCGCGACGGGAGACGACCTCGGTCCGAGGGAAGCGGTCTTCGAGCGACTCGCGGCCGTCTCTAACGGGAACCGGGGCGTCGCGGCCGACATCTGGGAGCGCTGTGGCGGACGGCGCGACGAGGTGCGACCGGCTGACCTCGTCGCGGCCGGTGCCGACGCCGACCTCACCCACGAGGGCGCGTTCTGTCTCCGTCTCGTGCTGTCGAAGGGGGAGGTCGACCGCGAGGAACTGGCCGCGGTCGTCGGCGAGCGAACCGACCGCGTGCTCAGGCGACTCGCCCGCACGGAACTGGTCGCGGTCGACCAGGGGCGCGTGTCGCTCGTCCCGGCGGGCGTTCCGACCGCGGTCACCGCGACCGAGCGGTGGGGGATACCGTGACGCTCCTGCAGACTGGGGTCGAGGCCCTCAATCTGGACCCGCTCGTTCTCGCCAACGCCGCGGTCGTGCTGACGCTGGCGTATCTGGCGGCACGCGGCGTCACGGTCGTCCTCTCGGCGCTCGCCGAACGTGCCTCGCGCCGACGGATCACCGTCGCGATGTTCATCCCCGTGGCGAAGTTCCTCATCTACGGGACCGCGGTGTACCTCGTGGTTGGGCCGCTCTTCCAGCTGTCGACGACCCAACTGTTGGCCGTCTCGGGCCTCCTCGGGGCGGCGCTCGGGTTCGGGCTGAAGGACCTCTTCGCCGGCGTCATCGGCGGGCTCGTCATCATCCTCGAACGGCCGTACCAGGTCGGCGACAAGGTGGCCATCGGCGACCACTACGGGGAGGTGACCGACGTCGGCCTCCGGGCGACGACGCTGACGACGCCCGACGACACCGCGGTCAGGAT
The DNA here is from genome assembly GCF_002906575.1 of Salinigranum rubrum. Classification (NCBI taxonomy): domain Archaea; kingdom Methanobacteriati; phylum Methanobacteriota; class Halobacteria; order Halobacteriales; family Haloferacaceae; genus Salinigranum; species Salinigranum rubrum. Next base: position 3,820,087 of record NZ_CP026309.1, on the reverse strand, counting down.
ACCGAACGCGATGCTGTTCACCGAGAGCGTGGCGAACGCCAACGCGGGCCGCCCGGAGATGATGGTCGTCGTCGAGGTCGCGGTCGCGCCGGAGGCGGACGTGGCCCGCGCCAGGGCGGTCGTCCGGGACGCGCTCGTCACCTCGCGGTACGCGTTCGTCGACGACGACCACCCGGTCGCGGTGTTCGTCGAGGACGAGACCTACTACCGGACGGTCCGCGGCAAGGCGTACGTGGCTGATCTGCGCGAGGAGTTCGCGTTCGCCTCCGACGTGACCGAACGGGCGCTCGCGGCCTTCGAGGCGGAGGGCATCGAGACGCCCGACCCTCGCGTCCTGGCGCACGGGGGAGCGCAGGGATAGCGGGAGTCAGCCGCTCGCGACGAGCGTCTCCTCGGCGAACACCTCGCCGTCGGGCGTCACCAGCCGACAGCGAAGCCCTCCCGCGACGGGTTCGAGTTCCGCGTGACCGGGTCGGTTTCCCCGAGGCTGGGCGTGGCTCCCGGGGTTGAGCAGCGCGACCGGCCCGGAGACGTCGAGCGTCGGGCGGTGTGAGTGGCCGAAGACGACCACGTCGGCGCCGCGCTCGCGGCCGAACAGCGACAGCGCCGTCGGTCCGCCCTCGCGGGTGTGGGTGACCGCGAAACGGAGCCCCTCGTACTCGAGGTTCCGCGCGACGGGGAGGCGCTCGCGGACGGCGGGGCTGTCGGTGTTGCCGTAGACGCCGTGGAGGTCGGTCGCGACGTCGCAGAACGCGTCGAGGGCGGGTTCGCGGTTGAAATCGCCCGCGTGAACGACCATCTCTGCCTCGCGGACGGCCTCCAGCGTCCGTCCGGTGAGCTTGTGACCCGAGCGGGCGTGCGTGTCGGAGACGGCGACGAGCATGGCGGGGGTAGGGGAGGGAGGATACAGGAAGCTACCGCTTGACCCTCCCGAACGATGCGACGGGCACAAGCCAAGGGTATAACGTGAGGGGGCGTCACCCGGGAGTATGGGCAGTAGCACCTCCGTCGTCCTCGCCGCGCTCGTCGCGAACGGCGCCATCGCGGTGATGAAGTTCGTCGGGTTCCTCCTCACCGGCAGTCCCTCGATGCTCTCGGAGACGTACCACTCCATCTCCGACACCGGCAATCAGGTCTTCCTCCTCATCGGTATCCGCTACAGCGGACGGGACGCCGACCGCGGCCACCCGTTCGGCTACGGCAAGGCGCAGTTCTTCTACGCGTTTCTGGTGTCGGTCCTCCTGTTCGGCATCGCCGGGTGGGAGTCGCTGAAACACGGCTACGACGCCGTCCTCCACCCGGCCCACGCCGGCGGCGGGTCGTCGTTCACGCTGTTCGGGGCGAGCATCGACCCCTTCTACGTGAACGTCGTCGTCCTCGTCGGCGCCATCGCCTTCGAGACGTACGCGCTCGTCAAGGCCAACGCCGAACTCCAGCGACAGATCACCGAGTACGAGTGGGCGGGCATCGTCGAGGCGTTCAAGAAAACGAGCGACGTCACCACGCTGACGGCGTTCACCGAGGACGCCATCGCGCTCGGCGGCGCCGCCATCGCCCTCGTCGGAATCGTCCTCACCCGGGTGACGGGTAACCCCATCTTCGACTCCGCCTCGGCCGTCATCATCGGCCTCCTCCTGATGGGCTTCGCGCTCGCGCTGGCGTGGGAGAACAAGCGGCTACTCATCGGCGAGTCGCTCCCGCGGGATGTCGAAGAACGGCTCCGCGAGACGATTCGGACCCACGAGGGCGTGGTCCACGTCGACCGCTTCCGGACGGTGTTCTTCGGTCCGGGGAACGTCCTCGTCACGGCCGACGTGAGCTTCGACGCCGACACCGACACCGAGAACATCGACGACGACATCACGGCCATCGAGGAGGAACTCAGGCGCGTCGACGGCCGGGTGGGGATGGTCTACATCGAACCCGAACTGTGAGCCCCCCTTTCGCATAACTCGGAGCGATAGCTCCCGCGCTCGGGACGGGTGTCCGTTTCGCGGACGGTGTCGGACTACGCACGAGACTGTACGTCACAGGGCACGACCGCAAATATCAGTTACTTGTTGTATGCTCTGACGTATCAGTCCGCGTCTGTTGGGTACGACGGTCTCGTAACTGTTTCGTACCTGAATATATAATATGATGGACAAGACTAACTCGGGAACCCGAGACCACCGCCTGTGAGAGATTCACAACAGGGCTCATGGTTCGGACGCCGGGCGTTCCTCGGCCTCTCCGGGAGTACCGCACTCGCACTGCTGGCCGCGCCGGCGGCCGCAAACAGCGACGCGACGACAGCGGACGGAGGGGCGCTCTCCCAGGCCGAGGGAGGGGCGATTCCACAGAGCGGGCTCGTCCACCTCGAATCGATCGGCCGGTACGAGTCGGGGCTGTTCGACGAGGGCGGGGCCGAAATCGTCGACTACCACCCGCCCACGCAGCGACTGTTCGTGATCAACGCCGACATCGGCGGCGTCGACGTGCTCGACGTCTCGGACCCGACAGCGCCGACGAAGGTCGCCGCGCTCGACGTGGCGGGCGAACTCGCCGGCGTGAGTAGCGCGAACAGCGTCTCGGTCGCCACGGAGACGGTCGCCGTCGCCATCGAGGCCGAGAACGCACAGGAACCGGGACAGGTCGGCTTCTACGACCCCGCTTCGCTCGACCTCCTCGGGACGGCGACGGTCGGGGCGCTCCCGGACAAGGTGACGTTCACCCCCGACGGGCAGCAGGCGCTCGTCGCCAACGAGGCGGAACCGAACGACGACTACACCGTCGACCCGCGGGGGTCGGTCAGCATCGTCGATATCTCGGCGGGCGCGGACGCGGCGACGGTCAGCACCGCGGGCTTCACCCAGTTCGACGGCCAGGAAGAGGAACTGCGGAGCCGAGGAATCAGGGTCTTCGGGCCGGGCGCGAGCGCCTCCCAGGACTTCGAGCCGGAGTACGTGGCCGTGAGCGACGACTCGACGACCGCGTGGGTCTCGCTGCAGGAGAACAACGCGATCGCCGAGATCGACATCGAGAGCGCCAGCGTCACGAAGCTCCTGCCGCTCGGGTTCAAAGACTACAGCCTCCCGGGGAACGAACTCGACGCCAGCAACGAGGACGGCGGCGTCAACATCCGGAACTGGCCCATCAAGGGCATCCTCCAGCCCGACGCCATCGGCGCGTACAGCGTCGGCGGCGAGACGTACCTCGTCACGGCCAACGAGGGCGACAGCCGCGACTACGACGGGTTCAGCGAGGAGAGCGAGGTCGCCGACCTCGACCTCGACCCCGACGCGTTCGACTTCGACGAGATAGAAGGGATCGACAGCGTCGAGGAGCTCCAGCGGCCCGAGAACCTCGGCGCGAAAGGCGTGACGACGACGCTCGGCGACACCGACGGCGACGGGCAGTACGAGGAGATATACGTCTTCGGCGGACGGTCGTTCAGCATCTTCAGCACCGACGGGGAGCGGGTGTTCGACAGCGGGAGCGACTTCGAGCGCATCACCGCCGAGCGGTTCCCCGAAGAGTTCAACAACGACAACGCCGAGAGCGACCCCGACGGCCGCAGCGACAACAAGGGTCCCGAACCCGAGGGGCTCACGCTCGGACGGATCGGCGACCGCCACTACGCGTTCATCGGGCTCGAACGCGTCGGCGGGGTGATGGTGTACGAGATCACCGACCCCGAGTCGCCGACGTTCGTCCAGTACATCAACGAGCGGGACTTCTCGGTCGATATCGAGGCGGAGATCGTCGAGGGCGACGCCCCGTCGTACGCCGCCGGCGACCTCGGCCCGGAAGGACTGGCCTTCGCGACCGCCGAGGAGAGCCCCATCGGCGACCCGCTCGTCTTCGTGGGTCACGAGATCAGCGGGACGACCACCATTTTCCGAGTGGCGACCACCGTCGTCGGCGTCGGTTCGGTCGCCCTCGGCAACGGCGCGGCGGGCAGCGTCGACCTCTCCTTGCTGTCGGCGATGGACGGCTTCTCCGGCGCTCGGATCACGGTCTCCGTCGCCCACCCGGACGTCGCCGAAATCGTGAGCGCGAGCTACCCCGAGGGGGTCGGCCTCACGCGGTCGCCGACGGTGACGGAGGGTGAGTCGGTCGAACTGGAACTCGTCGACGTCGAGAACAGCGTCACGCCGGGCGCGACGGACGTCCCGCTGGCGAGCATCAAACTCACCGGCGTCGGCGCGGGGACGACGGACCTCGTGGTCGAGGTGGAGGCGTTCGACGACGACGCCGGCGAGTCGGTCGACGTGGCGACGCGGAACGGGCTGGTCGTCACCGGTCCGCCGTCGGTGGGTGGCTCGGGCGACGAACCGACCGACCTCGACGGCGACGGCCGGTACGAGGACGTCAACGGGAACGGGAGGCTCGACTACGACGACGTCGTCCTGCTGTTCGACCAGTTCGAGTCCGACTCGGTTCGCCTGAACGCGAACGCCTACGACTTCAACGAGAACGGCGAACTCGACTACGACGACATCGTCGACCTCTACGAGGAGACCTGAGACGGCCGGGACACCGTCACGACACCCGCCCGAGCCTTACGGGTCGGTCAGGCGCGCAGGCTCCCGACCGCCGCCGCGACGCGGTCGACCGCCTCCCGTACTTCGGCCCGGGAGACGTCGAGGTGGGTACACAGTCGGGCCGACGAGGCGTCCCGCGCCCCGAAGGCGACGCCGTGTTCTTCGCACGCGGCGACGAGGTCGTCGGCGTGGACGTCCGCCTCGACGGAGAGCATCACGATGTTCGTGTCCGGTTCCCGGGTCGACAGCCCGGCGATGTCGTCGAGACCCGCAGCGAGCGTCCGGGCGTTCGCGTGGTCCTCCGCGAGTCGGTCGACGTTCTCCAGCGCCAAGAGCCCGGGAGCGGCGACGATACCGGCCTGTCGCATCCCCCCGCCGAACAGCTTTCTGACTCGCCGTGCCCGCTCGACGAACCCCTCGGGGCCGGCGAGAATCGACCCGACGGGCGCGCCGAGCCCCTTCGAGAGACAGAAGTTCACCGTGTCGGCGGGCCCGGTCAGCTCCTCGGGTGCGACGCCGAGCGCGACGCTCGCGTTGAACACGCGGGCCCCGTCGAGGTGGACGGGGACTCCGAGGTCGTGAGCCGCCTCGCAGGCCTCCGCGATTTCGTCGACGCCGACGGCGACGCCGCCGCGGCTGTTGTGGGTGTTCTCCACGCAGAGTAAGCCCGTGCCGGGCCGGTGCAGCGACTCCTCGACGTGGGCCGCTTCGACCTGTGCGGCCGTCGGAACCGCGCGCGGGCCGCAGTCGACCATCCGCGCCTGCACCCCCGAGAGGTCGGCGACGCCGCCGACTTCCCACTTGACGACGTGGGCCTGCTCGTCGACGACGAGTTCCTGCCCCCGCTCGGTGTGGGTGCGGATGGCGACCTGGTTGCCCATCGTCCCCGACGGCACGAACAGCGCCTTCTCTTTGCCGACGAGGTCGGCGGCGCGGCGTTCGAGTTCGTTGACCGAGGGGTCGTCGCCGTAGACGTCGTCGCCCACCTCGGCGTCGCGGGCGGCGTCGCGCATGGCCTGCGATGGCTTCGTGACGGTGTCCGAGCGGAGGTCTATCATGGCTCTCGGGAGTGCGGCGAGAGATAAAGCGGTGGTGGTCAGTCGACGACGGGGCACGCGTTCTCCCCCGAAACAGCACCACGGAACGGCGAACCTATATGGCCGACCCCTCACTCTCTCCGCGAGAGCCGTGGACCGACGACCCCCGTCCGAATCGTACGTGCTCCTCGGACTCGCCAGCGCGGGCTACTTCCTCTTCACCTTCACGTGGTTCTCGCTGGCAGCCTTCCTCCCTCCCGTCATCGAGGAACTGGGGCTAACCAGCACGCAGGCGGGAATCGTCAGCGGTGCGATCCAACTCAGCTACATCCCCCTGTCGCTGGTGTCGGGGCTCGTCATCGACCGACTGGGCTCGCGGAGCGCACTCGGTGCGGGGCTGTTCGTCATCGGGGCGGCCCACGTCGTGCGCGGACTCCCAACCGGATTCGTGACGATTCTCCTCCCGACCCTGCTCATCGGCGTCGGCGGGATGGCGGTCACGTTCGGCCTCCCGAAGCTCGTCTCCGAACTGTTTCCACCGGAGCGGTCGGGGACGATGTCCTCCGTCTACATGATCGGGGCCACGCTCGGAAGCGCGACCGTGTTCGCCGTCGCTCGCCCGCTCATCGGCCCGTTCGTGGGTGGCTGGCGACCGTTCTTCTGGTACACCGGGGCGGTCGTGGTCGGGTTCGCGGCGGTCTGGACGGTGGCCTCGTGGTACCTGTGGGGCCGCATCGACGAGTTCCCCGCGCAGGCCGACGATCAGACCTTCTCGCTGGCGTCGATGCGCGAGGACCTCGTCAGCGTCGTCACCCACTACGGGCTGTTCCTCGTGGTTATCGTCGCGACGTTGCGGCTGTTCATCACCCACGGCCTGTCGAGTTGGCTCCCGACGATACTCGAAGCGCGGGGCGTCACGCCCACCCTGGCGGGGACGCTCACGAGCCTGTTCATCCTCGTCCGCGTCCTCGGCATCGTCAGCGTTCCCGTCCTCTCGGACCGGTTCTCGACGCGCCGGCTGCCCATCGTTGCGTGTGGACTCGCGGGCACGCTCGGCCTCCTGGGACTGGTCGTCGCTGGTGGCGTCTGGACGCTGACGCTCTCGCTCGTGCTGATCGGGACGTTCGTCATCGGCGGGCTGTCGCCGCTCGTTCGTGCGCTTCCGATCGAGATGGCGGGGATCGGTCCCCGACTCACCGCGGTGGCGACGGGACTGATGTTCACGTTCGGTGAAGTCGGCGGGTTCGCGGGACCGTTCCTCATCGGCGCGCTCCGTGACCTGACGGGGGCGTTCGCGCCGTCGCTCGTCGTCCTGGCCGTCGCGAGCCTCGGGACCGCCGTCGCGGGGTACTTCATGGACGAGCCTGCCGAAGCCGAGTACGCCGAGTCGGCCGCCGAACCGACCGACTGACGGGGGTACGCCGACCCCATCGTCTCCACTGGCGGGCTTCGAGGCGGTCGAAAGAACCAGAGCGAGCGGCGAGCCGCTCAGAGCGCGTCGACGACGTCGCGGTACTCGTCCTCGGTGAACGCCTTCAGCGTCTCCGTCCGCACGGAGCCGCCGCGGGCGACCGTCAGCAACGCCTTCGCGTACGACTCGTCGTCCGGGAACTGCGAGACGACGACCATGTCGTGTTGCCCCATCGTCATGAAGAACTCCGTCATCTCGCCACCGTGTGTCGAGAAGACCTCCCGGGCCTGCTGGAGCCGTCGGGGGCTCTCCTTGACGTTCGCGATCCCCTCTCCCGTCCAGTCGACCAGCGTAATGTAGGTAGGCATCGTTTCACCACTCCCGCGTCTGCGGGCGGGGATAAGACGCGCCGGGACGGCATGTCAGTTTCTCTCACGCGCAGGGATATCAGGGGAAACAGGAGATACGACCTCGCACGGGCGCTCGACGACGCACTCCGCGCCCGATGCCGACGCCGAAAGACGCATGGGGCGGGGGCGGAACGATGAGACATGGACCCACGCATCCGCGAACACGCGGAGACCATCGCCGACCACTCGACGGGGATCGAGGCGGGCGAGAACGTCGTTATCGCCATGCCACGGGAGGCCGAGGACCTCGCCGTCGCCCTCCACGAGGTGGTCGGCGACAGGGGGGCGAACCCGGTCTACCTGAACAACTCCGAGCGCGCCTCGCGGGCGTTCTTGCGCGCGTGCGCCGACGGGAGCGACGAGGACGGCGGTGAGTTCGAGACGCCCGACCACCAGCTCGCGCTGTACGAGGAGACCGACGTCGTCGTCATCGCTCGCGGCGGCGCCAACGTGAGCGAGCAGTCCGACGTCGCGCCCGAGACGACCGCGGCCTACAGGCGAGCGATGCAGCCGGTGCTGAAAGAGCGGCTCTCGAAGCGCTGGTGTCTCACGCAGTTTCCCTCCTCCGGTCACGCCCAGCTAGCGGGAATGAGCACCGAAGCGTACGAGAACTTCGTCTGGGACGCCGTCAGCCTCGACTGGGACGCCCAGCGCGCCCACCAGGCGGAGATGGTCGAGATTCTCGACGACGCCGACGAAGTGCGGATCAGATCGGGCGAGGGGACGGACGTGACGATGTCCGTCGCCGGCAACACGACGCTGAACGACTACGGCGAGAAGAACCTCCCGGGAGGGGAGGTGTTCACCGCCCCCGTGAGGGAAAGCGTCGAGGGCGAGGTCCACTTCGACATGCCGCTGTACCGGCAGGGGAGAGAGATAGAGGGGGTCCGCGTCCGGTTCGAGGAGGGCCGCGTCGAGTCGTACTCGGCCGAGCGCAACGAGGAGGTCCTCGACGGCGTCTTCGACACCGACGAGGGCGCGCGCTACCTGGGCGAACTCGGCATCGGGATGAACCGGAACATCGACCGGTTCACCTACAACATGCTGTTCGACGAGAAGATGGGCGACACGGTCCACATGGCCGTCGGCGCGGCCTACGAGGAGTGCGTCGGCGAGGAGAACGAGGCGAACGAGTCGGCCGAGCACGTCGACATGATCGTCGACATGAGCACCGAGTCCGTCATCGAGGTGGACGGCGAAGTCGTCCAGCGAGACGGCACGTTCGTGTTCGAGGACGGGTTCGAGTAGTCGTCGTTTTGGTCCAGGTTTTGCCGAGCGACCGAGCGAAGCGAGGGAGCGAGGGAAAAGCTGGGACGTGGACGTTCGTGTTCGAGGACGGGTTCGAGTAGTCGTCGTTTTGGTCCAGGTTTTGCCGAGCGACCGAGCGAAGCGAGGGAGCGAGGGAAAAGCTGGGACGTGGACGTTCGTGTTCGAGGACGGGTTCGAGTAGTCGTCGTTTTGGTCCAGGTTTTGCCGAGCGACCGAGCGAAGCGAGGGAGCGAGGGAAAAGCTGGGACGTGGACGTTCGTGTTCGAGGACGGGTTCGAGTAGCTCGCGGAGGGGTTCGAGTAGTCGTCGTTTTGGTCCAGGGCTTGCCGAGCGAGCGAAGCGGTGGAGCGAGCGAGAGGCTGGGACGTGGACCTTTTTACCCGCTCAACACGGGCGAGGGTGTATGAAGACGACCGGCGGGAGCGACGGGGCGAAGCGACGGGCGGGCGAGTCGGCCGCCGCGCTCGTCGAACCGGGGATGACGGTCGGTCTCGGGACGGGGAGTACGGCCGCCCACGCGATTCGACGCCTCGGGGAGCGCGTCGCGGACGGCCTCGACATCGAGGGCGTCCCCACCTCGTTCGACTCGCGGCAACGCGCCCGCGACGCCGGCATACCGCTCCGCGCCCTCGAAGACGTAGATACAATCGACCTCGCCATCGACGGGGCCGACCAGGTCGCCGACTTCGCACTCGTCAAGGGCGGCGGGGCGGCCCACGCCCGCGAGAAACTCGTCGACACCGCCGCCGAGCGGTTCGTCGTCGTCGTCGACTCCTCGAAGCAGGCCGACGTGCTCTCGCATCCGGTCCCGGTCGAGGTGTTGCCGGTCGCCCACAGCGTGGTCGCGGGGACTGTCCGCGACGCGGGGGGTGAGCCGTCGCTCCGCCGCGCCGACCGCAAGGACGGGCCGGTCGTGACGGACAACGGGAACCTCGTTCTCGACTGCGAGTTCGGCGACATCGCTGAACCCACAGCACTCGCTCGCACGCTCTCGGAGATGCCGGGCGTCGTCGAACACGGACTGTTCGTCGGCAGCGCGGACGAGGTGCACGTCGGAACCGACTCCGGCGTTCGCGTCCTCGAACGCGAGTGAAGCGCGAGGGTCGCAGCGGCGGCCCGTCGGCGACGGACTTCTCCTCGGTCGAACGACGGACCTGTCGCTGGAGGACGAAAAATATCGGAGAAGGTGAGTCGACGCTGACTTACAGGTCGCGGGGCTGGACGGTCTTCCGGTCGTTTTCCTCGGCTCGACGAGCGGCGTCCTCGAGCAGCTCCTTCACTTCCGCGTCCAGCGCATCGTAGAAGTCGGAGGCTACGTTCTTGTCGCTGAGCGCTTCTTTGACGGCTGCCTTGACAATGAGGTCTGCCATACAGGGTACAGTACTAGCCCCTTATTAATAAGATTTCCCCAAACGACGGTCTCTGCCGGTGTGTCGGTCGAATTCCGCTTTTCGGGGGGCTGGATTTATATACTATGCCCGATAACGGGGGTGTCAGTCCTCGTTCGACCCCGAAATCGGCACGCTGTCGAGGCCGACCGAGTCGGTTAGTATCAACCAACATAAGGTTTGTGGGCGTTGTCGTCGCCGTTCCGGTGCGTCCCCGTCGGCGCAGGGCAGGGCGTCGGCGTGGCGGAACGACACCTATGTGACCGCCGAGCCTCGACGGTGCGGTATGCGAGACATCCTCGATGCGGTCGCGGCGGGCGACCTCTCGCCCGAGGCTGCAGAGGCACGGCTGCGCGGCTACGCGACGACGGAGGCGGGACGCTTCGACGCCGCCCGCGAGACCCGGCGGGGCGTCCCGGAGGCGATTCTGGCAGAGGGGAAGACGCCGACGGAGACCGCCGACCTGGCCGCGACGAGCGTCGAGACGACGCGACGCGCCGTCGTCACCCGCGTCGACAGCGAGACCGCACAGGCCGTCGAAGCCGGCCTCCCGGACCCGGTCGACATCGACTACGACGAGCGCGCGCGGACGCTCGTCGCCCACGCCCCCGACTTCGACGCGCCCGCGCTCGACGCGACGGTGGCCGTCGTCACCGCGGGGACCTCCGACGCCCCCGTCGCGGGCGAGGCGAGCGTCGTCGCCCGCGAGATGGGTGCGACCGTCGAGTGGCTCGAAGACGTCGGCGTCGCTCACCTGGGCCGAATTCTCGACGTGCTCGACCCCATCCGCGCCGCGGACGTCGTCGTCGTCGCGGCCGGCCGCGAGGGCGCGCTCCCGACAGTCGTCGCCGGACTCGTCGACACGCCGGTCGTCGGCCTCCCCGTCTCGACGGGCTACGGCTTCGGCGGCGACGGCGAGGCGGCGCTCGCGGGGATGCTCCAGTCCTGTACCGTCCTCTCGGTCGTCAACGTCGACGCCGGCTTCGTCGCGGGCGCACAGGCCGGCCTCGTCGCCCGCGCCGTCGACGCCGCCCGGTCGGGGGAGGGCTCGAACTGACCGGGGCTTCGTTCGTCCAGTCTCTCGCGTCTTCGCCCCCCGGTTCGATTCCAATCGTCGTGTCCCTCCGGGGACAATTGGACGAACGGGCACTCTTCGCGCGTGCGCGCGAAGCCCTATTACGGCGCAACCCGAACGAACGTCCACCGGCACAGGTGGTTGCCGGGCGCACACGATGCCAAGTTGCGACCACTGCGGGTCGCACATCTCCGAGCGCTTCGCGCGCGTGTTCGCCGACGAAATCGGGCGAGTCCTCGCCTGTCCAAACTGTTCGGCGAACGCTGGTATCGCGGAGGTTGCACGGAATCGGACCCGCAATGCATGACCGCTGAGTCGCGAACGACCACCACGCGAAGCCACTTTCCTGCGGCCGCACTCCCAGAAAGCTTGAGGAGCCTCCGGTCTCTCCTCCGAGTGTGCACTACGCGTACCTCCTCCGGTGTGCGGACGGGTCGTACTACGCGGGCTACACGACCGACCCGCGCCGTCGGGAGGCCGAACACGACGCGGGCGAGGGGGCGAAGTACACCCGGGGACGAACGCCCGTCGAACTGGTCCACGTCGAGGCGTTCGACTCCCGCTCGGCGGCGATGTCCCGCGAGTACGCGCTCAAGCGACTCTCTCACGACCGGAAGCGACGGCTCGCCGTCGAGACGGACGTCGAGCGCGTGCTCGCCGAGGAGCCGCCGGCGTGACCGCGTTCACTCACACCCCACGACGACGGTTCCCGCGCTGGCGCGGACAGGGTCGCTCCGGTCGTCCAGCGGCACGCGAACCAGCCGCGTCTCGGTGACGACGTAGCCGACGTCCGCCCAGTGGTCGCCGTGGATGCCCGAGGCGTAGTTCGTCGCCCCGAAGTCACTGAGTCGGACGGCGTACCCCTCGGGCGTTCGGTTCACCGCGCGGACCTCCGCGCTCGCGCTGACGCGCGTGAGGTTCTCCTCGTCCCCCGCCGCGTCGACCAGCATCGCGTTCCGGAAGTACGCGATTTCGAACGCCTGCACCCACCCCACCACGGCCTCCCGCGTCTGCTCTGCGGGCGGTTCGGGGTACGTCGATGGCTCGACGCCGTCGACAGCCCTCAGGCGTGGGACGGCGTCGGTGAGACAGCGAGCGGGGGAGGGGAGCGAATCGAGCGAGGTGGGCGTGGGCGTGGGCGTCGGTTTCGCCGTGGGTGTCGGTGTCGTCGCCGTCCCGGTAGGAGTCGCCTCGGCCGAGCCGTCCGGAACGGGTGTCCCGCTCGGCGCACCCAGACAGCCGGCGCACAGGAGCAGCGTCGCCAGTGCGAGCGCGGGGACTGCGCCTGTCTGCATACGCGATGGTGAATCACCGACGACAAAAGCCGCTGGGGAGACTCAGACGGTCGTTTTCGTCTTCCGACTCGCTCGACTGTTCACCGCCGAAGCCGTTCGGCGTAGTCGACGACCTGCTCCGCGAGCGCGTCGAGGCGCTCTTCGATTCCCTCGTCCGTCACCTCTCCCTCGGCGAACTTCGTCCGCGCCCGCCGGATGCCGACCTGTCGCGGGACCACGAGTCCGTGGACGCCGCGCACCGTCGACCGCATGTGTTCGAACGTGCTCCCGTACGACCCACCCCCGGCGACGGCGACCAGTCCCACCACCGTTCGGTCGTACTCGTCGAAGCCACAGTAGTCGTGGAAGTTCTTGAACGTCGAGGAGTACGAGTCGTGGTAGACCGGCGACCCGAGCAGGACGGCGTCGGCCTCCCGAACCAGCCGGAGCGCCTCCGCGGCGTCACCGCGCTCCGATGTCGAGAGGTCCGGGTGATAGAGGGGGAGGTCGACGGCTCCGAGGTCGAGCAGGGTCGTCTCGGCGCCGGCGTCGCGGGCCCGCCGGAGGACGTGTTCGAGCGCCTGCTTCGTGTAGCTGCCGTCGCGGCGGCTCCCGCTGATAGCGACGAGACGGATGGACATCGCCCTCCCTATGTGAGAGTCGGAGAAAAGCGCACCGTGTGCGCCGGAACGCGCTCCCCCGGAGACGCCGTGCTGTCGACTGGCATACTTTTTAGGTCGGTCCCGCGGAGTGGGTCGTATGGACGCGATTTCCTTCGGTACTGACGGGTGGCGCGCCACGCTGGACACGTTCACCGACGACCGGGTGCGGGTCGTCGGCCAGGCCGTCGCGGACTACCTCTCCGAGGAAGGGTTCGACGACCCGGTCCTCGTGGGGTACGACGCGCGCGAGTCCTCGCCGGGGTTCGCCGACTCGCTCGCTGAGGTGCTGTCGGGCAACGGGTTCGACGTCGTCCTCCCGGAGCGGGACTGTCCGACACCGGTCACGGCGTACAACATCGTCGACCGCGGCTGTTCCGGCGCGCTCATGCTGACCGCGTCGCACAACCCCCCGGAGTACAACGGCGTGAAGTTCATTCCGAGCGACGGCGCACCCGCGCTCCCCGAGGTGACGGAGAAGATAGAGGCGAACCTCCGCGAACCCGACCTCCTGCCCGAGGAAGAACACGGCGAAATCAGGCGGGAAGACCTCGTCGCCGTCCACGCCGAGCACGCCCGCTCGCTCGTCGACGCCGACCTCTCGGGAGTCACGGTCGTGTACGACGCGATTCATGGAAGTGGTCGCGGCGTCACGGACGCGCTGCTCGAATCGGCCGGGGCCGACGTCGTCAGACTGCGCTGTGAGGACGACCCGACGTTCGGCGGCGCACACCCCGAACCGAGCGCGGAGAACCTCGTCGGACTGGAGGAGGCGGTCGACGAGCACGACGCCGACCTCGGCGTGGCGAACGACGGCGACGCCGACCGGGTCGCGTTCGTCACGCCCGAGCGGGGGAAGTTAGACGAGAACCTCTTCTTCGCCGCGCTGTACGACTACCTGCTCGAGTCGGACTCCGGGCCGGCCATCAGGACCGTGTCGACGACGTTCCTCATCGACCGCATCGCCGAGGCCCACGGGCAGGAAGTGTTCGAGACGCCGGTCGGCTTCAAGTGGGTCGCACAGGGGATGAAAGAACACGACGCGCTCGTCGGCGGCGAGGAGTCGGGCGGCTTCTCGATCCGCGGCCACATCCGCGAGAAGGACGGCGTCCTCATGGGGCTTCTGGGCGCGGCCATCGCCAGCGAGGACCCGTTCGACGCCCGCGTCGACCGCCTCCTGGAGACGCACGGCGACATCGTCGCGGACAAGATATCGGTCGACTGTCCCGACTCGGAGAAAGAGCGCGTCCTCTCGGACCTCGAATCGGAACTGCCCGAGACGGTCGCCGGACGTGAAATCGCGAAGGTCGTCACCCTCGACGGGTTCAAACTCCTCTTAGACGACGGCTCGTGGCTCCTCGTGCGTCCCTCGGGGACCGAACCGGTGCTGCGAGTGTACGCCGAGGCGTCGAGCGAGGAACGGATCGAGGAACTGCTGGACGCCGGTCGCGACCTCGTCGAACCGCTGGTCTGAACGGTCGGCGCTGTCGTCGGTTTTCGTGACCTGTCCTGTGTATTCGGTGTGCGTATCGGCAGTCGCGAGTGGATTCGGTCGTGTGGTGGTGAGCGCGAGCGTGACCGCACGACACCACCGCGCCCGTGTCCCACAGTGGTCACCGTCCCCGCTCTCACTCGGCCAACACTTCCCCTGATACCCTCTCACCGACTCACACACCGAACACGCTCACCGCTCGCGTTCGCCCCACAGTCGCTTCTCCCCCGCTCGCTCCTCGATGTCGAACCCCAGCGACTCGTAGAAGGGCCGCACCTCCGCGCGGAACTCGGCCGTCACCCGACCCATCTCTTCGAGCACCCGTTCGATGAGTCGGCTGCCCACGCCCGACCCTCGCTGCTGTGGATGGACCGCGATGGCCTCGACGTGCTCGCCGTCACGGACGAGCGCGCCGACCACTCTTCCACCCCGCTCGGCGACGAGCACTCCTCCCGACTCGGTCCGCCGCCGCACCTGGTTCGCGCCCACTTCGAGCATCGCGCCCTCGACCACCCGGAGAACGGCGAGGATGTCGCCCTCGCGCGCCTGGCGGACCCGAACGTCCGGCCCGTCATCACCCAGTATCGGCTCGTTCCCGGTCATACGCGTGTTCTCCCGGTCGACGGCGTCCTCGCGGGGAACACCGTCGGCCTCTGTCGTCGGTCACTGCTCCGTGTTCGTCCGCGGATGGGAAATACGCGGGGCTCCGTTCAGGGTTCGAGGACGACCCGGAACCGCGCCTCGTTCGCCATCATCCGGTCGTACGCTTCCTCGGCGTCTTCGAGCGAGTAGGTCTCGATTTCGGGCGTCACGTCGCGGAGCGCGCTGAACTCCAGGGCGTCCTGTGAGTCCCGAGCGTGACCGGACGCCCACCCCTCGACGGCGCTCCGGCCCATGACGAGCTGCTGGACGTCGACGCCCACCTCCTCGTGGGGGATGCCGACCATCACGAGTTCGCCGTCGATGCCGAGGCCGCCGACGACGGACTCGACCGCGTCGGCGACGGGTGCCGTGCCGAGAACCACGCGCGCGCCGCCGAGTTCCTGAAGCGCCTCCGCGGGGTCCTCGGCGGAGCTGTCGACGAAGTGGTCCGCGCCGAGTTCGAGCGCCAGGTCCCGCTTGTCGGAACTGTGCGACAGCGCGACCGTCTCGAACCCCGCCGCGTGGGCGTACTGGACGCCGAGGTGGCCCAGGCCGCCGATACCCTGGACGGCGACGAGGTCGCCCGGTCGCGCGCCGGTGTTCCGCAGGGCGTTGAACGTCGTGACGCCCGCACAGAGCAGCGGGGCGGCGTCGACGCTCGCGAGGCTCTCGGGCATGCGCGCGAGCGCCTCCGCCGGGACCGTCGCGTACTCGGCGTAGCCGCCGTCGAAGCTGATGCCCGTGATCTGTCCCTCCTGACACTGGAGGAACTGCCCGCGTCGACACGGCTCGCAGGTGAAACAGTGCCCGCCGTGCCAGCCGACGCCGACCCGCTCCCCCTCGCTCCAGTCCGTGATGCGGTCGCCGACGCTGTCGACGCGGCCGGCGATTTCGTGACCCGGGACCCGCGGGTACTCGATGCCCGGGAACCCCCCTCCTTCACGTAGCTGTCGCTGTAGCAGATGCCGCAGGCGTCGACGGCGACGCGGACCTCGTCGGGTCCCGGTTCGGGGACCTCCTGCTCTCTGAGTTCGAAGTCCGCGCCCGGTTCGGGGACGACGACCGCTCGCATGGTGTCGGACATACGTTTCCTTCGAGTGACGCCGGAAACAAAACCGATTCGGCCACCGACCTCACGAGTCGTACCCTCTCGAAACGTCCCCACAGGACCAGTACAGAGCCCGATAGAGCGCTCCGAACCGGGCGGCGACACCTACATCCGTACCGACTCGAATACGGGAACGATGCGCCGTCGCTCGGCACTCCGCGCCCTCCTCGGGACGGTCGGCCTCGGCTCGCTCTCGGGGTGTAACGCGCTCGTCGGTTCGAACGCGACGACCCCCGCGGAGGCCGCCTCGTCCCCGGAGTCGGGAGGCCCACGGTCGTCACCCTCCTCGGTCGCGACGAGCGCCTCGACGACGGCCGAACCGTACCACACCGCCGACGCACCGCTCCTCGACCGCCCGCGCGGCGTCCATGTCCGCAACCTCGGGTCGACGGAGCGGTTCCTGACGGCGGTCGTGTCCGACGACGAGAGAGAGGTGTTCGCCGACAGCGCCCCGGTTCCGGCGGGCGAGACGGCCTCGTTCCCGGACCTCCTCGCGACGGCGGGAACGTACGACGTGCTCGTCGAGACGGCCGACGGCGACCGAGGCCGGTACGAGTGGGACGTCAGCGAAGAACTCGACGACCTCTGGGTCGACCTCACACCGGGCCTCTCGTTCCGGCGTCCCGTGCTCTGTCTCACCGACTGCGCGTTCGCGGTGACCGACGGCGATGACGACGGAGACGGCGATCAGGTCGTCGCGTACGACGTCCCCGCCGACCTCGACGTCGCCGCGGCGCTGGGGCGCGTCCCGGCGCTCGCGCTCGACAACGACGCCACCGAGTCCAGACGGGTGAGGCTCCACGTCTGGCAGGCCGGCACCCTCCACTTCGCGTCGACGTTCGTCCTCCCGGCCGACGTCCGCCTCCTCGTCCCGGTCTCCCCGGCAAACCGGCGGTACGACGTCGTCGTCCGCACCCCCGACGGGGAGGCCATCTACGACTGGCAGCCGAGCGTGCGGACCACGCTCTACGCCTCAGTCGCCGAAACCCCGACGTTCCGCTGTGGCTACGCCGACCACGACGTGCAGGTCCGAAACGAGACCGACCGCGCGCGCCGCGTCGTCGTCCGGGTGCTGACCGGCGACGAGACGCTGTTCGAGCGCGTCTTCGAACTCGACCCGCGCGAGGTCGAGACGGTCCCCTCGGCGGTCGACCCGGCCGGGCCGTTCCGGTTCGAGGTCGAAATCGGGAGCGAGACCGACCGGTACAACTGGGTCCGGTGTGCCCCGAACGGCCCCATCGTCGTCGCCGTGAGCGACGACGGGGTCTCCGTCTCCGTCCGACCGACGGCCGAGTCGTCCTGACTCTTACCCCATTCAGGCGAGTTCGGCAGTGACGTCCGTCGACGAGACCATCCCGACGTAGTCGTCCCCGAGACGACCGGGAGGTGCTTGATGCCGAGGCTCGTCATCATCGCGGCCACCTCCTCGATGAGGAGGTCCGGCGGGATGGACTCGACGCCGGCGGTCATGACCTCGCTGACGGCCGTCTCCGCCGGGTCGCGACCGTCGGCGACGACGCCGAGCACGTCGGTGCTGGTGACGATACCCGGCGGACTGCTCGTCACGACGAGGGCGCTGATCGCGTGGTCGCGCATCGCCTGTGCGGCCTCGGTGACGGACGCCGACGCCGAGATGGTCTCCAGCGGTGTCGACATCACCTCATCGACGCGGGTCCGGGTGTCGCGGTTCATACCACCCCAACGACGGCCCCCGGTATCGTCCTTTCCCTCTCCGGCAGCGCGAGCGCCACACACACCGCTCCCGACCCGACGTCTGTCGTTCGCGGCCCGACCGCACACTCACTGCGTGTTCGACATCCCTTCCGTCGACGACGACGGTGACACGTCCGATACGTATGTGGTGTGTTGTCACGGGGTTCGATAGCTCGCCGCGTGCCGGTCGGCGGTCCGAGCTAGCCACCCTTCACGAGTCTGAGAACTCGAACGTCCTCCCGCTCGGGGTCGACCGTGCGGTCCTCGGGGACGGGCCGACCGTCGACGAGGACGGTCACCTCGTGGACGCTGTACCCCACCGCGCGGACGAGGTCGGCGTACGTCGCCGTCTCGGAGAGGTCCACCTCCCGACTCCCCTCGCCGACGACGTCGCATGTGACGCGCATACCCACGGGTGGGGAGCGAGGGGCAAATCGGCTTCGACTCACCCGCCCCTCCCGGCGGTCGTCTCGGGGAGTTTATGAGGCGACACGCCCCTCCATTGCACATGAGCGAGGCCTCCCAGGATGCGAGTTCGCCGTCGGGCCGCGAGATCTGGATCGAGAAGTACCGGCCTCAAACCCTGCAAGACATCTACGGGCAGGAGGACACCATCGAGCGCCTCCAGTCGTACGTCGACCGCGACGACCTGCCGCACCTGATGTTCGCCGGGCCGGCCGGCGTCGGGAAAACCACCTCGGCGACGGCCATCGCCCGGGAACTGTACGGCGACGACTGGCGGGGCAACTTCCTCGAACTCAACGCGAGCGACGAGCGCGGTATCGACGTCGTCCGCGACCGCATCAAGAGCTTCGCGCGCTCGCAGATGAGCCGCGACCACGACTACCGGCTCATCTTCCTCGACGAGGCCGACTCGCTGACCGACGACGCCCAGTCCGCGCTCCGCCGGACGATGGAGCAGTTCTCCGACACGACGCGCTTCATCCTCTCGTGTAACTACTCCTCGAAGATCATCGACCCCATCCAGTCTCGCTGTGCGGTGTTCCGCTTCTCGCCCCTCTCCGAGGACGCCATCCGAAGACAGGTCGAGGACATCGCCACGGCGGAGGGAATCGAGACCACCGCCGAGGGCATCGACGCCCTCGTCTACTACGCCGACGGCGACATGCGCCGCGCAATCAACGCGCTGCAGGCCGCGGCGACGACGGGTGAGGTCGTCGACGAGGAGGGCGTCTTCACCGTCACCTCCACGGCCAGACCCGAGGACATCCGCGAGATGGTCGGCGCCGCCGTCGACGGCGACTTCCCGGCGGCGCGGGCGAAACTCGCCACGCTCCTCGACGACGTCGGCATGGCCGGCGGCGACATCATCGACCAACTGCATCGGTCGGTGTGGGACTTCGACCTCGCGGACAGAGAGGCGGCCCGCCTGATGGAGCGCATCGGCGAGGCCGACTACCGGATCGCAGAGGGCGCGAACGAGCGCGTCCAGCTAGAGGCGCTCTTGGCGTCGCTCGCGCTCGACGGCTGACTCGTCGGCCTTCGTCCCCTCCGCCTGTCGCCTGTCCCGTCACGTCACGCCGCGTTCCGCCGCCACTCGCCTCCGCTTCCGCCGCCACTCGCCTACGTCTCCGACGCCGGTCGCCACAGACCGCCGAGTTCTCTCCGCTCGAAGTCCATGTACTCGCCGTCCTCGAAGACGGTCACGCGGCCGTTCTCCTCGCTGAGCGTGATGGCCGCCAGCACCGCCTCGCGGACGGACGACTCGGCCGCGCTCAGGTGTTTGGTTCCCATCCAGTCGGCGTACTCGACCTCCGTCTCCGCGGCGACGGCTTCGCTCGGGCTCTTGATGCGCACCATCTGCTCTTGGATCGTCCCGTCGCCGCTCACGACGACGGCGCCGTCGCGCTCGAACGCGACCGACCCCGCCGCCTCGACGAACGCGTCGAGGTCGTCGGTGACGATTTTGCAGATTCCGACCGGCCACGTGTTCTCCCCCAGCGGGTCGGCGTACTCGCGGACGTGCGTCCCCGAGACCAGCACGAAGTAGAGGCTCGGCCCGCGGACGTACGGTTCGTCCCACCGGTCGAACCCGAGACTGATGCTCTCTGCGACGTACGTGATGAGTTCGATGAGCTTCGGAACCGTCGCGTAGTCGACGTGCAACGGGTCTGTGGGGGACATGTCTGCCCCTTCAGAGGAGCGGCCGTTACTAATGCTCGCCGGCCGATTCGGCGTTCACGCCCCCTCGCGTCCGGTCCCGCGGTCGTCTTGCGAGTCGACGTCGGTTCCGGTGAACTCGAACCGCGCCCCCCCGTCGGTTCCGTCGGTGACTGTGACCGACCAGCCGTGCTCGTCGGCGACGTCGGCGACGATGCGCAGCCCCAGCCCGTTCCCCCTGGCGCTCGTCGAGTAGCCCGCCTCGAACACCTCCCCGTGTCGGTCCGGCTCGATCCCCGGGCCGTCGTCCTCGACGAAGAAGCCGTCGTCGAGGTCGCCCACCGTCACGGTCACCGTGGTGTCCCCGACATCGTCTCCGGAACCCGTCGAACCGTGTTCGACCGAATTTCGAAAGAGGTTCTCGAAGAGTTGGCGGAGCCGGTTCTCGTCCGCGACCACGTCGCGGGTGGTCTCGACGACGAGCGTCGCCCCGGTGGTCTCGACGCTCTGCCACGCCGCGCGGGCAGCCGTCGCCAGGTCGAGACGGTCGGTTTCGACCCCCTCTCCGTCGATCGTTAGCTGTAACAGCCCCTCGATGAGCCGGTCCATCCGGTCGTGTGCCGTCTCGACCGAGTCGAGGTGTGTGTCGTCTCCGGTCGTGCGTGCCAGTTCCAGCCGCCCCTGTGCCACGCTCAACGGGCTTCGGAGGTCGTGTGAGACGATGCTCGCGAAGCGCGACAGTCGCTCGTTCTGCGCTTCGAGTCGTTTTTCGCGCGTCCGGAGCCGTTGCTCGCGCTCGACACGGTCCATCGCCGCGGTGAGCGACGCAGCCAGGATGTCGACGAGCATCCGGTCGGTCTCGTCGTACGCGTCCGTCTCGGGCGAGGAGACGACGAACACGCCGTGTTTTCCGATTGGATGCAACAGCACACAGCCGGCCGGTGACTGCTCCGCCACCGACCCGTCCGCCGCGATGTCGGGGATGTAGCGCGGCTCGCCCGACTTGAACACTTCCCAGGTGATGGCGGCGCGCGTCCTCGGGTCCGCGTCCCGTTTGAACTCGGGCGGCGTCTCGAACACGTCGTCGACCGACTCCGCCATTACGCCCGGTTCGAGCCGGTCGCCGTCCGTGTCCACCTCGTGGAAGCCGCTCAGCGACGCACCGACCACCTCACGGGCGGCGTCGACTGCGGCTCGGGCCGTCTCCGCCCTCGTCTGGGTGTGCATGAGTTCCCGCGAGCGCTCGCGGAGCTGTGCGAGCTTCCGCTCGCGCTCGACGCGTTCGGTGACGTTCTGCGTGACGGCGATTCCCTCCGTGACCCGGCCGTCGGCGTCCCGGACCGGAATCGTCTGAAGCTGGTAGTGGGTCCCGCTCGCCTCGTACTGGAAGGTCCGTGCCTCGCCGTCGAGCGCCGCCCGGTAGTGCGTGTCGAGGTACTCCGCGCCCTCCGGCGTGATGTTGTCCCGGAGCGGCTCTCCCGCGGCCGCTGTCGGGTCCCAGTCGGCCCGCTCGAACTCGGTCCCGCCGCCCGCGACGACCCGGAGGTCGCGGTCGTAGAGCACCACCCCGCCGGGGAAGTTGTCGACGAGCGTCCGGTAGCGCGCGCGGCTCTCCTCCAGTTCCCGCTCGCGTTCGACGCGCTCGGTGACGTTCTGTGCGACGGCCATCCCGGCGATGACGGTCCCGTCCGCGTCCCGGAGCGGGAGCGTCTGGACGTGGTAGTGTCGACCCTGGTAGCTGTCCTCGAACGACCGCTTCTCGCCCACCAACGCCGCACGGTAGCTCTCCTCTAGCCGTTCAGCGTTCTCCGAGGGGAACACCTCCGAGGGGGTCCGACCACGCATCGTCTCGGACGTCAATCCTCCCTCTGCCAGTTCGTCCCCACCGGCCATCGTGTAGCGGAGGTCCTCGTCGAAGAGGAAGACGCCCCCGTTGGGGAAGGCGTCGACGAGCGCCTGGAACCGCTCACGCGAGTGCTGGAGTTCCCGCTCGCGTTCTTTCGCCTCCGTCACGTCGCGGGCGAACCCCTGGACGAACTCGACCCGACCGTCGTGGCGGACGGGACTCGCGCTCACCTCTACCTCGAACGACTCACCGTCGGCGTCGACGAGCGTCAGCGCCAGTCCACGGACCACCTCACCGTCGAGGACCCGGTCGATGCCCTCGCGTGCCGCGTCGAGACTGCCGTCGGCGACGACCCGCTCGAACGGCGTCCCATCGAGGTCGTCGGACGACCGTCCGAGCAGCGTCTCGCTCGCGGGCGAGACGTACGTGAACCGTCCGTCGGTGTCCGTCCGGAAGATGCCGTCGGGACTGAGTTCGGCGATTTCGCGGAAGCGGGACTCGCTCTCGCGGAGGCGCTCTTCGGTTTGGTGGCGGTCGATTGCGGTCGCGAGGACGTTCGCGACGTTCTGGACGAACGTGACGTCCTGGGCGGTGAAGTCGCGGCGGTCGGTCGCGTGCGTCCCCAGGACGCCCCACGGGGCCGCCGTGGCTCCAATGACGACGCTGACGCCGCTCACCACGCCGTAGTCGGCGAGCGGACCCGGGCCGTCGAACCGCGTCTCCTCGTCGAGGTCGGAGACGACGACCGCTTCGCCGTTCGCGAGCGTGTATCCCGCCTGTGACTTGTCTCCCGCGGGGACGCTCGCCCCGCTGGGGACGTCGTCCCAGCCGACGCCCGCGCGGAGGTCGAGTTCGTCACGCGACGGTTGCCACTCGAGCACCCCCGCGTACTCACAGTCGAGACCGTCGGCGACCAGGCGGACCGCCTCGTCGAACAGCGACGCGAGGTCGTCGGACGCGAGCGCGTCCCGTCCGAGCGCTGCGAGCGCCTCCTGCTGTGTGATCCGCTGCTCCAGGGCCGTCTCGGTCCAGTACTTCTCCGTGGCGTTCACGACGCGGTTCGCCAACACGGTGTACTGGTCGATGCCCGACTCCTTCTGGAGGTAGTCCGTCACCCCGACCGACACCGCGTCGCTGGCGACTTCCTCGCTCCCTTTGCCGGTGAAGAGGATGAACGGGAGCCGAGGGTACTGTTCGCGGACGCGTTCGAGGAACTCGATGCCGTTCCCGCCGGGCATGTCGTAGTCGGAGACGACACAGTCGATGTCGCCGGCGGCGAGGCGGTCGAGTCCCGCAGCGGCACTCGTGACCGAGACGACGTCGAGTCGCGACTCGACCGACTCGAGCAGTTCGGCGGTCACGGTACCGAACATCTCGTCGTCGTCGACGTGGAGCGTCCGAATCGTGGCCCGACTCGGACGCGTCTCGGTCGCACTCCTCCCCATCAGGGCGTCCTCGGCAGCGGTGTCTCACGCACGCCGGCCGTCCAGCGTGTGACCCCCGACGCCCTCGTCGGTCGGTCGGCGTTTTCGCGTCCCCTCCCCCACCCGGATGTGTGTCTCTGCGTGACTCTCATACGTTCGAGCACCGCCCGCGGTGGTGTCCCGTCGACCTCCTGCGATACCATCGAATCCGATACAACTAGCCACCTCCCGTCTCGACGGTCGGCGGACACGGCGCGGAACCAGTGTGTTCTCCTTCAGTTGCAGGGCGTTTCGATGTAAATAACTGTCGCAGGATCGGGCCTTCTGGCCCCTCGTCCTCCCTGTTGCCCGCCGAGAGCCGCGTGGCGTCTCGCTCGGACGGTCCGTTGTCACTGGGTGCCGGTCGTCGCCGTCCCCGGGGTCCGACAGCCGGGACTGACTGATAACACCCCGTCTCAGAATCGGACCTCGAACCGCGCCCCGCCCTCGCTCCCCTCGGTGACCGAAAGCGACCAGCCGTGTGCCTCGACGATCCGCTGGACGATGGCGAGCCCGTAGCCGATTCCCTCGGTGCTGGTCGTTTCTCCGGGGTCACAGACCTGGTCGCGCTTCTCGGGCGGAATGCCGGGCCCGTCGTCCTCGACGGCGAACCCGCGGACCTCGTCCGCCGTGTCGTCGAGCGCCTCGACGCGGACGGTCACCGAGTCGCCGGCGTGTTCGATGGCGTTGCGGAACAGGTTCTCGAACAGTTCGACCAACCGACTCTCGTCGCCCTCCACGGGGAGTGACTCGGGCCGTTCGAGCGTCGCGTCGATAGTCCGGACGCCGCCCCACGCCTGCGTCGCGACCGTCGCCAGGTCGAGCGGGACCGGTTCGCCGACGACCTGACCCTTCCGCGCCAGCGAGAGGAGGTCTTCGACGAGGCGGTCCATGCGGTCGAGCGACGTCTCGACCCGCTCGAACGCCGACGGGTCGCCCGTCTCCGCGGCGAGGTCGAGGTAGCCCGACGCGACCGCCAGCGGGTTGCGGAGGTCGTGCGAGATGATGTTGGCGAACTCCTCGAGCCGTTCGTTCTGCCGGCGGAGTTCGCGCTCGCGCTCCTGTCGGTCCGTGATGTCGGTGTAGATGGCGAACCCGGCGACGTTCTCCTGCCCGAGTTCGAGCGGGACGACCTGCAGGATGAACGTCCGGAGCCCCTCGTTCGTCTGGCGCTGACACTCCGTGCGGACGCTCTCGCCGGCTTTGAGCCGCGCGTTCATCCGCCGGGCCTCGGCGAGCTGTTCGGGGTCGTCGGCGATGACGTACTCGTCGAGGTTCTCGCCGACCAGTTCCTCGTTCGTGAAGCCGAAGACGCGTTCGAACGCCGGGTTCACGGCCTGTACGTGGGGGTCGCCGTCGACCAGTCGGTAGGAGACCGCCGCGTCGGGGATGTTCTCGAACAGCGCGCTGAGGCGGTCGCGCTGGCTCCGTAGCTCGGTCTCGGCGCGGAGCCGCTCGCGGTTCGCCGTCACGTGCGACGCGAGGAGTTCGGCGAGTTCGAGGTCGGACTCGTCGAACGTCTCGGGGTCGCGCGACACCGCCTGGAAGACGCCGTCGTCGCCGAGCGGGACGCTGATCCCCCCGCCGGCGACCGTCTGAAGCGGCTCCGCGCCCTCTGCGGTCGAGACGTCGCGGACGA
The DNA here is from genome assembly GCF_002906575.1 of Salinigranum rubrum. Taxonomy (NCBI): domain Archaea; kingdom Methanobacteriati; phylum Methanobacteriota; class Halobacteria; order Halobacteriales; family Haloferacaceae; genus Salinigranum; species Salinigranum rubrum. Next base: position 3,795,014 of record NZ_CP026309.1, on the reverse strand, counting down.
GCCGCGACCGTCCGGTCCGGTGGGTCTCGCTCGCGACGCCGTGGTCCAGCGACACCGTCCCCACCGGGTCGTGGTCCTCGTGAATCGCCTGGGCGACCGGGACGAACTGGTCGTTCTCGACGACGAAGATGTATGCGGTGTCGAAACCCAGCACCGACCGGGCCGTCTCGATGGCCCGCTCGTACAGGTCGACGACGTCGTGACAGCTCACCAGTTCGACGGTGGCCGCGTGCAGTTGCGCCACCCGTCTGCGCTGCTGGCCGAGGTCCGCCTCCGCGCGGACCCGCGAGAACGTCCCGGTGAGGTGGTCGCCCAGCAGTTCGGCGAGTTCGAGGTCGTTGGCGTCGAACGCCGCTTCCTCGGTCGAGACGGCCTGAAAGACGCCCTCCTTGCCCAGAGGGACGCTGATCCCCGACCGGTACGTGTCGCTCGTTGGGTCGGCGTTCGACTCCTCGATGCGGTCGACGAGTTGTGACTCTCCCGTCCGGATGGTCTCGCCGACGAGCCCCTGGGTGGTCTTCATCGGCCGGGCCGCGTCGGGCGGTGCACCCGACGAGACGGCGTACGGCACGACGACGTCCCCCTCTCGAACCCCGACGTAACAGGTGTCGAACGAGAGGATTCGCTCGGCGAGTTCGACGGCGACGACCGCCGCGTCTTCGAGCGTCGTCACCGCGGCGAGCGCCGCCGTTCCGTCGTGGAGCGTCTCGATGAGGTCGCGTCGCTCCTGGATGGCCTCCGCCGACCGGATGCGCGCGAGCGTCCCCTCCGTGTACCGGACGAGCAACTCGGCGAGCCCCCGGTCGATCACCGTGAAGGCGTTCGGCTCGTCCGCGATGACGACGAAGACGCCGTCGTCGCCGAGCGGAACGGCGATTCCCGACCGGTGTGACGCGCGCGCCGGCTTCGCGTCGGGGTGGGCGTACGTGTCGCCCACCAGGTGCGTCTTCCCGGTCTGGTAGCTGTCGCCGACGAGTCCGTAGTCGATGGGGAGTGACTCCTCGGTCACGTCGCCGACGCCCGCCTGCTTGACGAGGACGCCGTCCTCGGCGATGGCGATGTAACAGCTGTCGAACTCCAGCAGGTGGCTCGCGATGTCGACCGTCCGTTCGAACAGGTCGGTCGGCGTCGTCGCCCCGATGAGGCTCACCGTCCCCTCGTGGAGGGCCTCCAGCCGCGCGTCGCTCCGCGCCGCGGACGTTCGCGCACCGTCCTGTCCCTCACGCGTTTCGCACGTCCCGCGCTGTGTCTCCCCTCGTGCGACGACCCAGCGGAGCTGGTCGCACAGCGCGTCGACGTCACCCGTCCGGGCGTACCCCGAAAACCGAGACAGGTCGTCGACGGCCGTCGGCTCCGGCGCGTAGAGGACGACCGGCCGGTCCGCTCGTCGCTCGACGTCCCCGTCTTCCGCGACGTCGACGCCGACGACGATGCAGTCGATATCGGCAGTGTCCCCGGTTCCGACGTCGGCGTCGGATCCCTCCGCGATGACGAAGCCGCGGCTGGCGAGTACTGCGGCCGTCCGGTCACCCACGTCGCCGCACAGTCGGACGCCGAGCGCGCTCCCCTCCGAACCCTCGACTGACTGCGGCTCTGGTTCGTTTGACACTGCTCTTGGTGCTCCATGGTGCGCCGGCCAGACGCACACCGTGTTCGGCCTGGGTTTGTGACGGGGCGATAAAGGCGTATCGCCAGAAAACTCGGAGTTGATACCCTCGACCGCCTTCCCGGAACTGTTTTACCCGGTCCTCAGCCAACAAGAGACAATGAGTGAACTCGAAGAGGAGTACCGCCTCGAGTACTTCGAGGAGGAGGGGTTCTACCGGAAACAGTGTCCGGTGACGGACGTGTGGTTCTGGACGCGAGACCCCGAGCGCGAGACCTGTGGTGAGCCGCCGGCCGACGACTACTCGTTCATCGACAACCCCGGGTTCGACCGCGAGTACACCCTAGAGGAGATGCGCGAGGAGTTCCTCTCGTTCTTCGAAGAGCGCGGCCACGAACGCATCGAGCCGTACCCGGTGGCGGCGAACCGCTGGCGCGACGACGTTCTCCTCACGCAGGCTTCTATCTACGACTTTCAGCCGCTCGTCACCTCGGGACAGACGCCCCCGCCGGCGAACCCCCTCACCATCTCCCAGCCCTGTATCCGGATGCAGGACATCGACAACGTCGGCAGGACGGGTCGGCACACGATGGCGTTCGAGATGATGGCCCACCACGCGTTCAACACGCGCGAGGACGCCGAAGACAAGTACGCCTACGAGGGCGAGGTGTACTGGAAGGACGAGACGGTGCGGTACTGCGACGAGTTCTTCGCCTCGATGGGCGCGAACCTGGACGAGATAACCTACATCGAGGACCCGTGGGTCGGCGGCGGCAACGCCGGACCCGCCATCGAAGTCCTCTACCGGGGCGCGGAACTCGCCACGCTCGTCTTCATGTCGATGGAGCAGGACCCCGAGGGCGACTACGAGATGAAAGACGGCAACCGATACTCGAAGATGGACACCTACATCGTCGACACCGGGTACGGCCTCGAACGGTGGACGTGGGTGTCGCAGGGCACTCCCACCGTGTACGAGGCGGTCTACCCCGAGATGATCGAGTTCCTCAAGGAGAACGCCGGCATCTCACTCACTGACGAGGAGGAGGAACTCGTCCACCGCGCCGCCAAACTCTCCGGCTACCTCGACATCGACGAAATCGACGACCTCCGGGGGGCGCGCGCCGACGTCGCAGACGAACTCGGCGTCGACGCCGAGGAACTCACGGACCTCCTCCGTCCGCTGGAGGACATCTACGCCATCGCGGACCACTGCCGCGCGCTCGCGTACATGTTCGGTGACGGCATCGTCCCCTCGAACGTCGGCACGGGCTACCTCGCCCGGATGGTTCTTCGAAGAACGAAGCGACTCGTCGACTCGGTCGGCGTCGACGCCCCGCTCGACGAACTCGTCGACATGCAGGCCGCCCGTCTCCAGTACCAGAACCGCGATACGATTCGGGACATCGTCCGCACCGAGGAGCGAAAATACCGAGAAACGCTCGAACGCGGCTCGCGGAAGGTCGAACAACTCGCCCACGAGTACGCCGACCGCGGCGAACCGATTCCCACCGACACGCTCATCGAGTTGTACGATTCGCACGGAATCCAGCCCGACATGGTCCGCGAAATCGCCGCCGGTCAGGGGGCGGAGGTCGAGGTTCCGGACGACTTCTACTCGCTCGTCGCCGAGCGCCACGAGGACGCCGGCGAGGCCGACACCGCCACGAGGCGTGACGAACGGCTCGCGAACCTCCCCGAGACGGAGAAACTCTACTACGAGGACCAAGAGCGGACGGAGTTCGAGGCGGTCGTCCTCGACGTGTTCGAGCGCGAGTCGGGCTACGACGTCGTGCTCGACCAGACGATGTTCTACCCCGAGGGCGGTGGACAGCCCGCGGACCACGGGACGCTCTCTTCCGACGACATCACCGTCGAAGTCGAGGACGTTCAGGTCCACGACGGCGTCGTCCTCCATCGGACCGACGAGGACCCGGGCAAGGGCGAGTTCGTCCGCGGGCAACTCGACGTCGACCGTCGCCGCCGGCTGATGCGACACCACACCGCGACGCACATCGTCGGATTCGCCGCCCGACAGGTCCTGGGAGAACACGTCCGCCAGGCCGGTGCCCAGAAGGGCACCCGTCGTGCCCGCCTCGACGTCCGCCACTACGAGCGCATCACGCGCGACGAGGTGAGGGAAATCGAGCGCGTGGCGAACGACCTCGTCACGCGGAACGTGAAGGTGAAACAGGAGTGGCCCAACCGACACGAGGCCGAGGAGAAACACGGCTTCGACCTCTACCAGGGTGGCATCCCGCCGGGGAAGAACATCCGGCTCATCCACGTCGCCGACGACGTGCAGGCGTGCGGCGGGACGCACGTCACGCGGACGGGCGACATCGGCGCGATCAAGATACTCTCGACCGAACCCGTCCAAGACGGCGTCGAACGCATCTCCTTCGCGGCCGGTGAGGCCGCCATCGAGGCGACCCAGCGTACCGAGGATGCGCTCTACGCGGCCGCTGACGTTCTCGACGTCTCGCCCCCCGACGTCCCCGACACGGCCGAGCGGTTCTTCGAGGAGTGGAAAGCTCGGGGCAAGACCATCGACCGTCTGAAGCGCGAACTCGCGGAGGCGCGCGCGGCGGCCGAGAGCGAGGAGGTCGACATCGGCGGCACGCCGGCCGTCGTCCGACGTCTCGACGGCGACGCCGACGAACTCCGGGCCACGGCGAACGCGCTCGTCGACAGTGGTAAGGTCGCCGTCCTCGGGTCTTCGGCGGGAGGAAGCGCCCAGTTCGTCGTCGGCGTCCCCGACGGTGTGGGGCTGAACGCCGGCGAGGTCGTCGGCGAACTCGCCGCGAAGGTCGGCGGGGGCGGCGGCGGCCCACCGGACTTCGCGCAGGGTGGCGGCCCCGACGTGGAACGACTCGACGAGGTCCTCGACGAGGCACCGGACGTCCTCAGGAACGTCCTCGACGCCTGAACCGACCGCGCGACAGCGCGGATTCTTTCCCTCTCAAAAGTCGGCCTCTCTCGTCTCCGGTGTCCTCCGATTCGGTCTCACGGCGTCCCGCTCAGACGGTTCCGCCGTCGAGTCGTCCTCGGCGCCGCTCGAACTCCTCGTCGTCGATCTCGCCGCGTGCGTAGCGTCGCTTGAGGACGGCGAGCGCGTCGGTGTCTCCGTCGCTCTCCGTCTCCCGGCGAGCGGTCGACAGCAGGTAGACCGCTCCGACCACGAGGATGGCGAGCAGGAGCAGGGCCACGAGTCCCGCGAAGAGGCCACCGCCCATCCCCCAGGCGCCGGCACCCCACGGCATCCCAGCCCCGGCACCGGCACCGGCACCGCCGGTCGGCCCCATCGGAGCGTGTGGTCCAGGGTGTGGTCCTCGGTGTGGGCCCCACTGCAGGAGGACAGCGAACGTGTTCATGAGTGTGTCACCTCTGTATTCAGCTTCGGCGGCTACCGACGTAAGCCTCCGAGTCGATTCCAACGGACTGAGAATCGACCGCTCCACGCGTCGGCGTCGGAACCGCTCCCGTGGGCCGTGTGGCTTCCGGCGGAGACCGGAACGTAGAGACGCCTTCGGTTCGTCCTCCCGCCGTGCCCTTCGCAACCAACGACGACGTCTCGCTGTACTACGAGTCCGCGGACGATGGTGAGGAAACCGTCGTCTTCGTCGGCGACGTCGGCTTCGGCTCCTGGCAGTGGGGCTGGCAGCACCAGGCTGTCACTGGTCCACTCGAATCAGTGGTCTTCGACCATCGCGGCATCGGTCGGTCCGACACCCCTCCGGGGCCGTACTCGGTCACCGACCTCGCGGACGACCTCGCGGCAGTACTCGCCGCCGCCGGTGTCTCCCGGGCGCACCTCGTCGGTGCCGGACTGGGCGGTGTGGTCGCGCTCGACCTCGCACACGACTCGGGGCGGGTTCGGAGCCTGACGCTCGTCGGTTCGGGTTTCGAGGGAGACGCGATGGACGCGTTCGCCCCTCCGGACGACGAAGCGGCGCTCCGGGCGTCGACCGAGCGATTCCTCTCCGACGCGTTCTGCGCCGAACAGTCCGAGGTCGTCGACCAAATCGTCGCGTGGCGGGCGCAGGAGGACGCGCCCGAGCGCGTGTGGCGGGCGCAGGCGGCCGCACTGGAGGGGTACGAACCACCCTCTCTCTACGAGGTGACGACACCGACGCTCGTCGTCCACGGGGAAGCGGACGCTCAGTGGCCCGCCCAGGGCGCCCGGGGCCTCGCGGACGACCTCCCCCGTGGGGAGTGGGTTTCCTACGAAGACGCGGGCCACCTCGTTGGCGTCGAACGCTCACGGCTCGTCAACGACCGACTCGTCGGACACGTCGAGTCGCACTCGGACGCCCGTTCGAACGCCTGACGACCGAGAGCGCGGCAAACGTCGGTTCGAGCGCAACCTCTTTCCGATGCGCTCACATTGAAACTAACGACTGATGGATCGACCGCGCTTCGCACTGCTGGACGCCTCGCACGGCGAGTCACACACCCGCCGGAACTTCCGACGCGAACTCGACGCGACGCTCGCAGAGTTCGACGTCACACAGTGCGAACTGCCGGAGACGTTCGCGTACGACGGCGTCGTCATCACGGGCTCACGGGCCTCCGTCTACTGGGACGAGCAGTGGATCGGGTCGCTCCTCGACTGGACGGCCGAAGCGGCGAGTCGCGACCTCCCGATCCTCGGCGTCTGTTACGGCCACCAGATCCTCGCCGAGGCGCTCGGCGGTCGCGTCGCCGACATGGGCGAGTACGAAATCGGCTACCGCGAGATACAACTCGTCGACGAGGACGAACTGTTCGGCGGCGTTCCCGACTCGTTCACGGCCTTTACGACCCACTCGGACACCGTCACCGAACTCCCGCCGGGGGCGGCGCTGCTCGCGGAGAACGAGTACGGCGTCCACGCCTTCCGGAAAGGGCACGCCTTCGGCGTCCAGTTCCACCCCGAGTACGACCCCCAGACGGCCGAGTCGGTGACCCGCGGGAAGGAGGGCGAACTCTCCGACGACCGTATCGAATCCGTCGTCGACGGCATCACGGACGAGCGGTACGCCGCAGCCTGTGAGACCAAACGGCTCTTCGAGAACTTCGTCGCCTACGCTCACGGCGTCCGCGACGGCCCGACCCCCGCCGCGGACTGAACGGGTCGCGACGCACACGGCACGCTCGGTCGCTCTCCTCGACTGTTTCTCCCCGTCCAGTGAGACCGCTGGCGAACTGGTGGTGTCGGTCCGGACGCAGGGCGGCGCACCACGCTCCCGCGAGTCGCCCTGCGGTACCTCTCAGCGCACGTTCGGGTGTGGCCGCGTTCTCATACGTAAATGGTTGGCTGTGACGTGGTACGCTGTCGGCGGATAGACCGAGCGGCGACGACTTCGTGTTCTGTCGAGCCACCCCAACCCGGCAGCTCCCGGTGCTGACCGCGACCCCGTGTCCGTCTCGCGCCGTCGCCAGCGACGGCACAGACTCCTCGACTGACACGACCCTGCGAAAGCTTTTGCCGTGAGGCTTCCGACACCCAGTATGCTTGATTACGTCGACTTGGAGGCAGACCTCGACGAAGAAGAGCGGATGATCCGCGACACCGCCCGTCGCTTCGTCGACGAGCAGGTGCGTCCGGACATCGGCGAGCACTTCGAGAAGGGAACCTTTCCGACCGAACTCATCACCGAGATGGGCGAACTCGGGTTCTTCGCGCCGAATCTGGAGGGGTACGGCCTCCCGAGAGTGAGCGAGACGGCGTACGGTCTCCTGATGCAGGAACTGGAGGCCGGCGACTCCGGCGTCCGGTCGGCCGCGAGCGTTCAGGGCGCGCTCGTGATGTACCCCATCCACGCGTACGGCTCCGACGAGCAGAAGGAGCGGTGGCTCCCCGACCTCGGCACGGGCGAGGCCGTCGGCTGCTTCGGTCTCACGGAGCCCGAGCACGGCTCGGACCCCGCGAGCATGGAGACGAGAGCGGAGAGGGACGGCGACGGCTACCGACTCCAGGGGTCGAAGACGTGGATCACGAACTCGCCCATCGCCGACGTCGCGGTCGTCTGGGCGCGCGACACCTCCGCGGAGGGGAAGCCCGTCCGAGGGTTCCTCGTCGAGACCGACCGCGACGGCGTCACGACGAACAAAATCGAGGAGAAGCTCTCGATGCGCGCCTCGATCACGGGCGAAATCGGCCTCTCGAACGTCTGGATTCCCGAAGAGGACGTGCTCCCAGGGGTCGAGGGGATGAAGGGCCCGCTGTCGTGTCTGACGCAGGCGCGGTACGGCATCGCCTGGGGCGCTGTCGGTGTCGCGCGCGACTGCTTCGAGACCGCCCGCGAGTACGCCCTGGACAGAGAGCAGTTCGGCGGCCCTATCGCACGGTTCCAGCTCCAACAGGAGAAACTCGCCGACATGGCCACCGACATTACGACCGCTCAGCTCTTGGCGTACCGCCTCGCCGAACTGAAAGAGCGCGGTGACCTCACCCCCGCGCAGGTGTCGATGGCCAAGCGGAACAACGTCGCGATGGCTCGCGACGCCTCCCGAACCGCCCGTGAGATGCTCGGCGGCAACGGAATTACGCGCGACTACTCGCCGATGCGTCACCTGGCGAACATCGAGACGGTCTACACCTACGAGGGAACCCACGACATCCACTCGCTCATCGTCGGGCACGAACTCACCGGGATTCCGGCCTTCGAGTGAGTCCGGTCACGGGGTCGGTGGAATCGCGGTGAGAGTCCGGGATTCCGGCCTTCGAGTGAGTCCGGTCACGGGATCGGTGGAATCGCGGTGAGAGTCCGGGATTCCGGCCTTCGAGTGAGTTCGGTCGTGTATCCGGTAGAAACGCGCTGAGGAACCGGAATTCCACCGTTCGAGCGAATGCGTCCGGACGCGCGGACTGCTTCTCGGTGATACTAATGTTTATGCAGATACACATTGTTTCTATCTTGGACACTCGACCAGGTAAGACTCCGCCTGTGGGGGTCAGAATACGTAACAGCTAGCCGATACCGAAAATTAATTGACCCTCACTCACAATCGTCGAAACGAGGAACTGCGTGGGACTCCCCCCCCTCTCCCCCCACATGCCAGTTCCTCCTTTTCACTCGTCTCGATTCCGCAGCGGCCGCCTCGTGCGTCGCCGTCATTCCTCGCCTTCCCAGTACTCGACGTCCGCGTCGTGCGGGTAGTAGCCGTCGACGACCCGCGCTTCCGAGTCGCCGCCGGGTGCGGCCCCGGCGTACAGGCCGAGTTTTCCCGAATCGGGATAGACGGTGATGTCGGGGTCGTTCATCGTCGAGAACACGAGATATCTGAGCGGTTCCCGCTCGTCCGTCCCTCCGTCCCCGTTCTCGTCGGCGTTCGACACGCGGTGGGCGCTCTCTGGACCGACCGGGAGCGCCACGTAGTCGCCCGCCCGCAACGGGTACTGGCTCGACTCGTCCTCGTCGCCGACGCGGAGCGTGCCTTCACCGGAGAGGACGTAGAGTGCCTCCTCGTTGCCCGTGTGGTAGTGATACGGCCACGACCGCTTCCCCGGCGGGAGTTCGTAGAGGCTAGCACCGAGGCGCTCGCTGCCGGCTGCGCGCCCCAGTTGCTTGCGGCGGAAGGCGGTCGTCCCGCGGTCGGTTTCGCTCCACGGCAGTGTCTCCTCGTTGACTGGTTCCATGGGGCGAACGTCGGCGACAGTGGATAAAGGTCCGTCGGGAGTGTCGCGGTTGCGATGAGCGCGTGCACGACCGCGTGTGCGGCTTTCCGGACACGCATCCATCGCTCAGCACACCGGCACACCGAACCGCCGTTCAGAGAGACTGTCTCGCGTTCCCGAACGCTCCCAACGCTGCCGCCGTCCGTACATTCTTGTCGACAGAGCGTGACGTTTGAGTATGTCCGAAGAGGTCACCCGACTCCTCCGGAAGGCGTACCTGGACGAGCACGAGACTGTACTCAACTACATGACCAACGCCATCGTCCTCGACGGTGTCCGCGCTGAGGAGGTCAAAGAGTCTCTCCAGACCGACATCCAGGAGGAACTCAACCACGCCGAGCAGCTGGGTCAGCGGCTGAAACAGCTCGACGAGCGCCCGCCCGCGTCGGGCGAGTTCAAGGCGAACCAGCACTCGCTGCAGCCCCCCGAGGACTCGATGGACGTCCTCTCGGTCATCGAGGGTGTCCTCGACGCCGAAGAGGACGCTATCGAGACTTACCGCGCGCTCATCAAGGCGGCTGAGGAGGCGGACGACCCCGTCACTGAGGACATCGCCGTCACTATCCTCGCCGACGAGGAGGCCCACCGCACGGAGTTCCGCGGCTACCGGAAAGAGTACCAGCGCGACTGAGCCCCGTTCCCGAACGACGTCCGCGTCCCCTCGTTTTTAGCCTCGGCGTCGCGACGTCTCCGCGGACGCGCTCGGTATCGCGGTGACGTGTCAGAACGCGGTGAACAGTTTACCGAAGAGCGGCACGCACGTCCAGATCGGGCTGACGACGAGCGACGAGCAGGGAACGGTGTCGTTCCCGACGGACGAGTTCGTCGCCAAGGAGATCGACTTCAAGGGTTCGCTCGGACTCCAGCCGTCGCGGTACAGCGAGGTACCCGACATGATCGAATCGAGCAAGCTCGACCCGACGGCGCTCGTCGAGGACACCATCGACATCCACCAGGTACCCGACGAACTCGCGGCCATGAGCGACTACGACACCATCGGCATCCCGGTCTGCACCGACTTCACCGCCTGACCGTCGAACCGTTCCGTTCGGTCAGGCGTCGCCGACGGACTCGTCGGCCGTGCGGTCGGGCGTCCCCTCCTCGTCGTTCGTCTCGTCTCCGCCCCGAGCGTCGCCAGCACGACGTTCACCGGCCGTCTCGGTCTCTCTCTCGTCGCTCGTCTCGCCGTTCGCGTCGGCGTCCGCCTCGCTGTCGCCGTCTCCCGTGGTCGACTCCGGAGTCGGTTCGACCGTCGCGGGAGTGAGCGCCGCGGGTGTCGGAACCGGGACGAGTCGCGCGGAGACCTTCGCCGTCGTGTTGGCCTCGCCGTGGTACCGGCGACGGTGATGGGCCTCGCTCGTGTCGACGCGGAACCGCGCCTTCCGCGTCTCGTTTCCCTTCTCGGTCTCGTCGACGACGAAGGAGAGGTCGAACTCCACGTCGACGGTCGCCTCGCTGAACTGGTAGCGCGTCGGCGTGAGGCCGAGGTCGAGCAGTGACCGTTTCTCGGTCGGGCTGGGGGTGTGCGTGACTCTCCCCTCGGCGTCGATGGTCCGCGTCACCCGCGGTACGACGTCGACCGTCGTCCCCGCGAACTCGACCATCGTCACCGCCAGGTTCCGGTCGAGTTCGACCTGCGCCTCGGAGACGCTCTCGGCCATCCCGTAGATGAGGTCGCGGAAGTCGATCCCGTCCTGCCAGCGGACGAGTTCCCCACGGTCGCTCCGGTCGGGGTCGTCGGCCGACATCACTCACCTCTCGACGGCTGTCGGCTCGGCCGGGTCACTCGTCGTCCTCGCCCTCTCCCTCGGGCGTGCGGAGGTCGATAGTCACCGTCTCCGGTTCGATCCGCTCCGGCGGTGGCACCGGGACGAGTTTGGTCACGAGGTGGCTGGTCCCGTTGACCTCCTTTCCGAACTTGCGGTTGTGTTCGACGTCGGTCTTGATGCTGGCGCTGTACAGCCCCCACCCGGCCTTCGCTTCGGCGCCGACCGTGACGCTGGTGTCGGTCTGTGTCGTCGTCTTGATGTCCATCTTCACGTCGATGGTCGCCTCGCTGAACTGGTAGAACGCGGGCATCAGGCCGAGTTGGAACGGGGTCAACTCCGATTTGACGACCCCGTCATCTTTGAATTCGACCCCCTCGTCGGTGATGGTCCTCGTCAGGCTCGTGACGACTTCGATCCTGTTGTCGTCCGCGTTCAACTCCCCGAGCGTCTTGAGCGAGTTCTGATCGAGCGCGGCCTGCGCGTCCGCGATTCCGATTCCGAGCTTGGCGACCATCGACGGCAACGGCACGTCGAGAAGTTCGTCCCCTACTGACATTTACAAATACCTCACCCTTCAGATGCAATGGATAGAGATAGCAATTGTCACTATATATCGGACAGTGTCCCGTTCCGTCATTTCGCCGCCGTCCGCGCTGACTGCCGACTGACGCCGGTTCCCCGTCTCCCGTCGACTCACGACTCGTGACCGGCGGCGGTCCGGTGCTCTCCCGTCGAGGTCAGCAGTCGGTTCGAGTCGAGCGTCACGCCCCCTACGTGGTCGACCATCGGGTGCGCCCGGAGCGCCTGTGCGGTCACGTACGCCGTCGCGACGACCACGAACCCGTTCGGGTTGTCGAGGTGGATGTACTCGGCGCCGCCGACGGCGCTCGCCACGCCCCCTCGGAACTGTGCGTGGTCGGCCGACGGGCGACGACAGACCAGGAAGTACCCGACGGCGGCGGTCGTGGTCGAGACGTCAACCCTCGCGCCGAACCGTTCTACGAGGTCCACTACTTCCTCTCCTCGCCACCGACGAAGACGACCACGTTCGACCCCTGCGGGGCGACGGCGAACGCCCGCGGCCACTGTTCGACGACGGTGCCGACGGGCGTCGCGTCCGGCCGGTACTCGCGGTGGGTGCCGAACCCCTCCGCACGGAGTTCCGTCTCGGCCCTCCCGACTGGCAAGCCCGTCACGTCCGGCACTTCGGCGGGAGGGCCGGTCGGTTCACTCGCCGTCTCGTCGGGCGCTGTGACCCCGAACCCACCGGTCCAACCCTCACTCCCCCCGGCGGCGCTGCCGCCCTCAGCGCCTGTGTCGCCGCGCTCGGTCCCTGCCTGGCCGAAGCGTCTGAGCCGTCCACGACCGCCGACGGTGAACGAGAGGGTGCTCAACCGGTCGGCGTCGATCCCCTCTTCGGGGTCGACGAGGCGTAACGAGAGGCTGTCTCGGCTCCCACCCCCGGAGACGTCCGCCCGGAGGGTGACGTCGAGGTCACCGACGGCGACGTTCCGCTTCGCGAGTTCCCGGTTCGCGTCGCGGAACGACTCCCCGACGCTCTCGAGTAACGCGTCGAGGGCGAACTCCCGCTGCTCGTACGCTCCCTTCACCGACGCCAGTTCTTCCTTCTCCTCCTCCAGTTCCGTGACGCGCCCGCGGAGCCTCTCCACCTCCTCGTTCAACGCCGCCTCGTCGCGCTCTGCCTGCCGGAGCTGTCGTCTGAGCGAACGGATGCGCTCGTCCCGACCGGGGAACAGCCGAGAGAACCACCCGCCGCGCCGTTCGTCGGTAGCGTCGTCCCCGCCGTCGGTTCGCCGCTCCGTGTGCCCCGCGGACGGGTCGTGGTCCGTCATTCGGTTTCCCGCTCCTCACCGTTCTCGTCGTCCCCGCCGTCCTCGTCGCCCTCACCGTTCGCGCCGTTAGCCTCGTTCGTCCCGCTCGTTTCGGCCCGAGAGAGGGGTGGCGGCGTGACGGGGATGATGCGGAACCGGATTCGGCTGGCTCCGCTCCGTTCGTGCTCGGCGAACCCCGGGTCGGACGGCGTGGCGACGGAGGCGGCGACTTCGTACCGCGGCGTGGCCGCGGCGACGCCGCCTTTCCCCTCGACGGCTCTCGCGACGTGCCCCGGGGGCCGTTCGACCAGTTCGTGGGTGTGAAAGTGTAACTGCAGGTCGACCTCGACCTCCGCGAAGCGGTACCACGGCGTCTCCAGGTCCACGGGCCCGTCGTCGGGGGCCGAGAGGTACTGCGTGCGCAGCTTTCTGTCGAGTTCCTGCTGTCCCTCCGCGACTGCCAGCCCCACGTCGCGGATGACCGTCCCCAGCGGTCGCGTGATTCGCTCGACGTCGTCACCGTCGCCGTTTGGCATGTCAGTTGAATACAACGTATCCGGACATAACCCTGCCGTCGGCTCCTCGACTCGGTATCACACGTCTGTGAGGTCCGCGTGGGGGTTCCACGCGACCTCCCACAGGTGACCGTCGGGGTCGGCGACGTACCCCGAGTAGCCGCCCCAGTCGGTCTCCCGCGCGGGCCGGGTCATCGTCCCGCCGGCGGCGACGAGTTCCTCTAGCACCCTGTCGACTTCCTCGGAAGAACCGACGTTGTGCGCGAGGGTGACGCCGTCGAACTCTCCCCTCACGCCCCCGGCGTCGACGCCGGCGTCCGCGGCGAGCGCCTCCCGGGGGTACACGGAGAGCCAGGCGCCGTCGAGTTCGAAAAACGCGGCGTCTCCCCACCGCTCGACCGGGAACCCGAGTTCGCGGTAGAAGTCGACGGAGCGGTCGACGTCGGCGACGCCGAGGGTGACGAGGCTGATGCGGGGGTCCATGTCTCCCTCTCGCGCGGTCGTGTCAAAGCGGTATCTGTCCCCTCCTCGGCTCAGTCCGCGGCCGCGGGCGTCGTCTCCCCCGAACTCGCTCCCGTTCGCGCGTCGAGCGCCTCGACGACGAGTTCGCTCACGTCGACGATCTCCAACTCCTCCTCGAAGCCCCCCGTCTTCCGGCCGTCCTCGTACATCGTCGCACACATCGGACAGGCGACGACGAACTGCTCGGGCCTTCGAACCGTGTCCTCGGTCGCCTCTCTCAGTCGCTCCTCGCTCGGTTTCACGTCCTCCTCCTGGTCGAGCCACAGGCCGCCGCCGCCGCCCCCACAGCAGAACGAATCCTTCCTGTTGCGCGGCATCTCGACGAGGTCCGCGCCCGTCGCGCGCACGACGTCGCGCGGCGTCTCGAAGACGCCGTTGTACCGCCCGAGGTGACAGGGGTCGTGGTAGGTGACCGTCCTCTCTATCGACCCGAGGTCCAGCCGACCCGCTTCGACGAGGGTCTGCAACACCTGCGTGTAGTGGAAGACGGGGTAGTCGAACTCGACGTCGAGTTCCGCGGCCATCTCGGGGTACTCGTGCTCGAACGTGTTGTACGAGTGGGGGTCGGTGCAGACGATCTTCTCGAAGTCGCAGTCGGCCATCGCGCTCGCGTTGTCCTCGACGAGCATCTCGTACAGCCCTTCCTCGCCGACCCGCCGGACGTCGTTGCCGTCGTTCGCCTCGTCCTCGTAGAGGATGCCGTAGGAGACGCCGGCCTCGTGGAAGACGCGCGCGAGCGCCCGCGCGACGCGCTGGTTGCGCTCGTCGTACGACGGGTAGTCGCCGACGTACCAGAGGAACTCCACCGACTCGTCGCGCGCGTCGGGCACCTCGAAGTCCAACTCTTCCACCCAGTCGGGGCGTTTCCGCGCGGGGTCGCCGAACGCGTTGCCGTTCTGGAAGACGTTCATCATCGCCTCCTGGACCTGCTCGGGCTGTTGGCCCGTCTCGGTGAGGCGGCGGTTCATCTCCGTGAAGTGCGTCAGGTGTTCGATGTCGACGGGGCAGGCGTCCATGCAGGCCATACAGGCCATACACGACCGCATCGACTCGGAGTCGATGACCGAGGTGCCGCCGTCGGCGATGATGTCGACCTCCTCGCCGCCGGCGTCGACCGACTCACGGTACGCTTTCAGGTCGAGGATGACGTCGCGCGGGTCGAGGTTCCGCCCCGACGCCTTCGCGGGGCACGCCGAGGAACACCGCCCGCACTTGGTGCAGGCGTCCATGTCGAGCAGTTGTCGCCACGAGAGGTCCCCTATCTCGGTGTACCCGATCTCGTCGGGCGCGAGGTGTTCCGGCACCCGCGGGAGGCGCAGTCCCGCCTTCTCGTCGCGGGTGACGACGTTGGCCAGGGACGAAAGCATGTGGAACGGCTTCGCGTAGGGGATGGCGGCGACGAACGCGAGCGCCAAGAGCGCGTGTGACCACCACGCCCAGGTGTAGAGCGTCTCCGCTGCTCCGGCGGACATCCCGCCGGCCGAAAAGAGGGTGGCGACGAAGTAGCCGACGAACGAGACGGTCTCGAACGGCGGAAAACCGGTGCCGACGATGCGCAGGGCTTCGGTGACGTAGCCGCCGACGCCGAGTACGAAGAGCGTCCAGACGAACGCGTCGTCCTCGAAGCCGGTGTGTTTCCCCCAGAGTCGCTCTTCTCTCACCTCGTACCGCCGATACAGCGCCATGCCGACGCCGACGACGAACAGCAGTCCCAGCGCGTCCATCACCAGCGAGTAGGAGAGGTAGAAGTCGCCGACGAAGAACGACTCTCCCGCCAGACGACGGTAGATGTCGATGTCGATGGCGAGGATGGTCGTGCCGATGAGGAGCGTGAGAAAGCCCCAGACGATGAACGCGTGCATGACGCCGGCGTACAGGTCGCGGTCGAACTGCGCCTCGTTCGAGACGAGCATCCGCGCCGCGCGCCGTACTCGACCGGAGAGGTCGTCGAGTCGCTCGAACGGGTCGGCCGTCCCTTTCGTGTACCGGGCGAACCGCTCGTACACGCCGTACGAGAAGACGAGCACCGCGACGGCCGCGAGGAAGTAGAAGACGGCCTCGCCGACCGGGCCGATAGTCCAGAACGTCTCACGGGTCACCGCCTGGAGTAGCATACACGATTCCGGGTCCGGAGGCGTGTTAACCGTTGTGCTGGATGGGTGCTGGACGGGGTGTTCGTTCGCGGCCAGATGGCGGCCGGGGCGCGGCGGCGCTTTTTCGCCGTGGACGCCCCCGGTGTCACTACACCAGCGCGGTCAGCGCCAGCAGTATCGAGAGCGCCAGCACGGGGTAATCGCGCCGCGCGAACGAGAGCGGCGGGAGCGTCGGGTTCCACGCGAAACA
This sequence comes from Salinigranum rubrum, assembly GCF_002906575.1. Lineage (NCBI taxonomy): Archaea > Methanobacteriati > Methanobacteriota > Halobacteria > Halobacteriales > Haloferacaceae > Salinigranum > Salinigranum rubrum. Next base: position 3,778,764 of record NZ_CP026309.1, on the reverse strand, counting down.
GCGCGCGCGGAGCGCCAGTGAGAGGCGGTCCGCCCGCAGGAACACCCGCCCGAGGCCGGTCACGCCGACGAGTCGGATCCGGTCGTAGAGGGAGCGTTGGTCGCCGAGGCGGGCGGCCATCGCGCTCCGGATGGTCGCCAGGTCGTGACGCATCAGCGGGAGGAAGCGGAGCACGAGGCCGACGCCGGCACCGAGGAGGACTCCCACGCGACCGGGCAGGAGATGCTGGATGGCCGCGCGGGACGCTCGGACCGGCGTCGTGCGGATGTACGCCGTCGACACCAGGAGGAGCAAGAGGACGCGACAGGAGGCCAGCGCCGGCCGCACGGCGTCTCCTACCACCAGCCACGGCGCGCCGAGCGTCAGCGCCTCCACGACCGGGGCCGCGACCAGGAAGGGGAGGAACGCGCGGTACGAGCGGAGGCTCGCGACGACGGGTGTGGACGCGAGCCTGAGAAAGACGAGCGTCACGGCCGTGAGGACGAGCAGACCCGTCGGCGTGGTGTGAGCGACCGCGGCCACGGCGAAGCCCGCCTGGAGCGCGAGCTTCGTCCGAGGGTCGAGTCGGTGTGCGAGCGAGTCGCCCGCGACGTACGAGAGGCTCATTCGCGCTCACCTCCGCTCAGGGCGGGCGGACCCCCAGTTCGACCAGACGCTCCGGGTCGGGCTCTGTGGCGTCGAGCGCGACTCGCCCCTCGGAGAGGACGACGACCCGGTCCGCGAGCGCCGCGACGTCGCGGAGGTCGTGAGTGACGACGACGACGCTCCGTCCCGACTCGTGGAGCGCGTCGAGGCGTTCCAGCACGGCCTGTCGCGCGGGCCAGTCCAAGCCAGTAAACGGCTCGTCGAGGACGAGGTGGTCGGGGTCCATCGCCAGCGCCCCGGCGATGGCGACCCGTTCGCGCTCGCCCCCGAGAGCTCCTCGATGCGAGCCTCGTGTCGGTCTCCCATCCGAACGGCGTCGAGCGCGTCGTCCACTCGCCTCCGTATCTCTGCCCGGTCGATTCCGAGGTTCTCGGGGCCGAACGCCACGTCCGCGCCGACCGTGGCGGCGACGAAGCCGTCGCGGGGGTCCTGAAACACCATCCCCACCGCGGTTCGGGCGGCGACGACGTCGTCTTCGACCCGGCGGCCGTTCACCTCGACCGCCCCCGCGTGGGGGTCGAGGAGACCGTTGAAGTGGCGGACGAGCGTGGTCTTACCGGAGCCGTTCGGCCCCGCGAGCAGGAGGAACTCGCCGTCGTCGATGGTGAGCGAGACGCCGTCGACGGCCGCCTCCTCACCGTAGGAGTGAGAGAGGTTCCGAACCCGTATCACGCGATCACCGCGCGACGATGGCGTCGCTCCGGACGATGGCGACCGTCGCGGCCATCTTCAGCGCCGCGACGGGCAGGAACGGGACGACGACGGCCGAGACGCTCGCGAGGAGCGAGATGCTCTGGACGAGCGAGAAGCCGACCGCGCCGGCGGCGTAGACGACGGCGCTCCCGGCGACGAGCGCGACGACCATCCGGGGGAGCGGAACCTCCGAGAGGGGGTCGATACCGTCCGTGCCGTGGGTGACGAAGCCGATGGTCACCGCGGCGAGCGGGAACCCGACGAGGAAGCCGCCCGTCGGGCCGAGTAAGACTCCCAATCCGGCGTTCGCTCCGGCGAACACGGGCAGCCCGATGAGACCCGCCAGCAGGTAGAGCACGAACGCGAACCCGGCCCAAATCGGCCCGAGGACGATGCCGGAGAGGTAGACCCACAGCGTCTGGAGGGTGATCGGAACGTTCGGTGCGAGGGGGTGTACGAGGTCGACGGGGGCGGTCGCCGCAGTCGCGGCGGCGAAGAGCACCGCCCGCGCGACGTTGCCGACGACCTCGTCGCCGACGAGTTCGACCGACTCTGTGTTCGTCGCCATTGTGCCCGACGATGCTTCGTAAACCGTCTTGAATAGTTCGGTTGACGAACGGTCGGCGCGAAACGACAGCAGGCTTTTGGCCGCGCCGACTGTATCCCATCCCCATGGACGAGAAGACCGAGGAACTCCGCGACATCTTCCTCGAGACGACCGGCTCCGACACCGTCACCGAGCGCCAGGAGGCGGGTCGCGGGTCGATCAAGGGGGAGGGGGGCGAGGTCACCGACGAGCGACTCGCCGACCTGATCGGGACGATGCGCGAGCGCTTTCCCTTCCGGTCGTCGCTCGGAACAGACGCGCTCGTGACGGTCCTCCGCGGGTTCTTCGACGAGCGGACCGACGCCGACCTGGCCGACGAACTCGACGTCGAGGAGGAGACGGTGTTCGAGGCGCGCATGGACCTCCATCTCGTGACCGACGCGGACCGCACGCCGGTCGACGACGCGGTCCGTCCGCTCGTCGTCGACGGCGCCTCGCTCGACGAGTGCGTCGAGGCGGTCGATGCCGACTCCGAGGCCGTCCGCCGCGCGTTTCTCGTGACGACGAGCGAGGCCGCCGCGGCCCGCGCGAGTCACCGCTTCCGCGACGAGTTCGCCGAACTCCTGAGCGACGAGGACCTCTCTGCCCGGTTCGCCTCCGACGCCCGACGCGACGGACTCGAAGAGGCGACCGAGGACCTCGAAACGGACGTCTCCTTCTAGTTCCCGTTCGCACTCTCTATTTCTGCCGCCGTGCCCGGACGGCGTCGACGACGCCCTCGCGGAAGTACAGCGCGACGACGCCGGCGACAGTCGCGACGACTCCAGCCAACTGACCGAACGTGAGCACGGCCACCGTCGTGTGACCCATACTCCGCCGTCGGGATGTCACGTAATAACCCTTCTCACACGAACTCGGTCGTCCGTTCGGACGTCCGACGGTGAGCGTCTCACACAGTATATTGTATGATAGTAACCATACAACTCCGCGAATCCCCCACGACTGGACGGCTCTTGCGACGAGTCGACGTGGCGTCGGGCAGCCGATTCGAGGTGACAAAACGCCCATGAACCGAGGGAATAACCAATGAAACTGTCGAAGCGGACATCAGTGCCGTGTGATTCGGTTCGTTCGTGACGGACTTCGGAGAACCCTCCTCTCGGAATTGTATTGCTCTAAGTACGCAATATTTATTGGTGCGCACAATATACGTCTATCCGACGATGGATGCAGACGACTTCCCGATGCCGGACGTCACGGTGGACAGTATCGCTCCTGCCGAACTCAAGCGGCGGGTCGACGCAAGCGAGGACGTGACGATCCTCGACGCGCGGATGGAGAGCGACTTCGCGGAGTGGCGTATCGACGGCGACTCGGTCGAAATCGTGAACGTGCCGTACTACGAGTTCCTCGACGAGGTCGACGACGACCTCCTCGGCCGGGTCCCAGCGGGCGACCCGCTGGTCGTGCTCTGTGCGAAGGGTGGCGCCAGCGAGTACGTCGCCGGCGTCCTGAAGCAGGCGGGCCGCGACGTCGTCCACCTCGACGCGGGGATGAACGGCTGGGCGCGGCTGTACGACCGGATCGAAGTCGAGCGCTACGACGGCCCCGGCGCCGTCTACCAGTACCAGCGCCCCTCCTCGGGCTGTCTGGCCTACCTGATCGTCTCCGACGGCGAGGCGGCCGTCATCGACCCGCTCCGCGCGTTCACCGACCGGTATCTCGCCGACGCCGAGGAACTGGGGGCGGAACTGAAGTACGCGGTCGACACCCACGTCCACGCGGACCACGTCAGCGGCGTTCGCGACCTGGACGACGCGGGCGTCAGAGGCATCATCCCCGCGGCCGCCGTGGGGCGCGGTGTGACCTACGCCGACGTCATCGAGACGGTCGAGGACGGCCACGTGCTCTCGGTGGGCGACGTCGACATCGAGGTCGTCGCCACGCCGGGACACACGACCGGGATGACCTCCTACCTCGTCGGCGGGAGCCTGCTGGCCACCGGCGACGGCCTCTTCACCGAGAGCGTCGCCCGGCCCGACCTCGAAGAGGGCGACGAGGGCGCGCCCGACGCGGCCCGGACCCTGTACGAGTCGCTCCAAGAGCGCGTGCTCTCCCTCCCCGACGAGACGCTCGTCGCCGGCGCGCACTTCAGCGACGCCGCGACGCCCGCATCCGACGGGACGTACACCGCGCCGCTCGGCGCCCTGGCCGAGAAGATGGACGCGCTGACGATGGACGAAGCGGCGTTCGTCGACCTCGTCCTCTCCGATATGCCGCCCCGCCCCGGCAACTACGAGGAGATCATCGCGACCAACCTCGGCCTCGAATCCGTCGACGACGACGAGGCGTTCGAACTCGAACTCGGCCCGAACAACTGCGCCGCAAGCCAGGAGTCACTCGCGGGCGACTGAGCGGAGTCGACGGACACGACCACCTCACGACGCACGCAGCCCGACGACCGCTTCGAGTGACGACTCCGGGTCCCCGTCGACCTCGAAGTAGTCGAAGACCGCGTTCGCGGACGCGACGCCGGCCGTCCGAACGCTCTCCTCGCTCGGCGCGAACTCGAAGAGGCCGAGCGTCCCGTCCGGAATCGGGAGCGAGACCGTCTGGCGTCCCTCCCGTTCGGTTCGGATCTCGCGCGTCTCCGAGGCGTCGAGGTACGTCTTCCCGAGCGCCTTCACGTAGCTCACCAGGCTCGTTATCTCGTTGTTCCCGTCAACTTCCAGACGCAACCCGAGCACGGCCTCGTTGAACGCGCCGTCAGCGTGGTCGAACGCGTGAATCGGGTTGTTGTTGAGGACGCCCCCGTCGACCCAGAGCCCGGCGTAGCGCGGGTCCGCCTCCTGGGAAATCCGGACCGGTTTGAACACGAACGGGAGTCCCATCGAGATCCGAACGCCGTCGGCGACGGTCATCCCGCCGAGCCCGTGCCGAGCGGAGAGGTACGCCGCGCGCCCCGTTCGCAGGTTCGTCCCCGTCAGGACCAGGTCGATACCGCTGCGCCGCCTGTGCTCGCTGAACGTGACGTCCTGCTCCCCGCCCTCGGAGCGCGCCGCGCGAGGGTCGTCCCCTCGGTCGACGAACCGCCCGTTCCGAACACTGGTTTCGAGGAAGGACCGTCCGGAACAGCCCGAAAACAGCCCGTAGTCGACCCAGAGGTTCTGCAGATGCCTCATCGGATCGGTGAAGAACTGACGAACGGCCGGGTTCGGTGTGAGACGCCCGACCAGCTTTCCGAGCGGAGCGTCGACCGCCGCCCCCGCCGAACGCGTGCCGAGCCGCCGCACGAACTCACCCCGGTTCTCGACGAGACAGTTCGCGGGCTGCGACGACTCACCACGCCGCGGAGGCGACTCTCGTCCGGCATCCAGCGCGACGGGCACCTTGCGGTGTGTGGGTTCGGCGGCGTCGAAGAAGCCCGCGAGCGCCGTTCGATCCGAGACGACGTTCTCGTACAGCGCACGGACACCCCACCCGCTCGCGAGCAACGCGGCGGTGATGGCGCCGACGGACGCGCCGGCCACCCCTCTGATACCGAACTCGTCCGCGTCGGTCCAGCGTCGTAGGTGGTAGTCGTCCGTCGCTGCCTCGTGCTGGAGGAGCCCGATGTCGGGGTGGGCGAGCGCCGTCAGCGCACCGAGATAGGCCGCTCCCTTCCCTCCGCCCCCCTCGAAGGAGAGGTAGTGGACGTCGTCCGGCGAGAGTTTCTGTGGGTTCGTATTCATGGGGATTGTCGGCGACCGGTCGTTCTCCGACGGCGAGAGCGGACCGGAGACGCGCGCTCGTGAAGCCGATGCGGCCCGAACGACGGGCGTTCGACCGGCTGATCGGCGCAGGTACCACGCACAGCGAGTTAAGTCGTGTCCTCGTAGCGCCCTCGTCCGACCCCGTCGACGGGCGTCTCGTGTCGGCGAGTGCGCCGTGTCGACGGTCCTCCGCCTCCGTTCGAGCCCACGTGTCGGTCTGGGACACGACCACCACGACACGCCTGACGCCGACCGCTCCTCGAACTCCCTCGGAGTCACGGGGCTGTCGTGTACGTCGTCGTTCGGTCTCGGTGACCTCCGCGTGAACCGCCCTGCCTTTCGGTCTCGGGGCGGACGTGGGACTCGGTCCGCGGTGGTTCGCGTCGAAAACGTATCCATAACCTATCTATCACCACCAGTCGGTTAGCGGAATATAGTATTGCATAGTAATCCCAAAACTGTTATCTCCGCCTACAGTGTAGTGTGGTCTGTGCAAGAATCCGAAATGAGTGCAAGACTACAACGAGGTGAGCGGTGATGTTCGGTATCGAATCCCTTCCGGGGAACACACAGGCGGCCGCGCTGGTCGGCCTCGTCCTCGTCGAGGCGGCCATCCTCTACGTCGGCTACGGCGCGCTCGAACAGTTGGTCGGAAAGCACGTCGTCAGGCTGCTGCGGGGCGAGTGACGATGGCGATGGAACTCATGGGTGTGAGCGTCGCCCTGCTCGCGATGTTCGCCGGCTTCGGCCTCCTCATCGGGGTCCTGTTCGGCTTCTTCGGGATGGGCGGGTCGTTCCTGGTCACGCCCGCGCTCTTGGTGATGGGCTACGAACCGAACGTCGCCGTCGGGTCCGGGCTGGCGTTCGTCTTCGGCACCTCGGTGATCGCGACGCTGAAACACCGCGACCTGGGGCAGGTGGACTACAAACTCGGCGTCTCGATGATCGTCGGGACCACCCTGGGCATCGAAGTCGGAAGGCTCGGACTGGAGTACCTCCAGCACATCGGCCTCGCCGACAGCGTCGTCAGCGTCGCCTACGTCGTCCTCCTGGGTGGCATCGGCGCGTTCGTCACCCGCGAGGCGCTCCGAGGCGGCGGCGGTGGTCTCAGTCACGACGTCGACGAGTCTGAGGGGGACGACGAGCACGACATCCCCGACATCGCGAAGAAGATACAGTCGTACCACGTCCCGCCGATGATCTCTCTCAGAGGGGGAATCACCGTCTCACTGTGGATGGTTCTCATCGTGGCGTTCTTCACGGGACTGCTGTCGGGCTTTCTGGGCGTGGGTGGCGGGTTCATCCGCATGCCCGCGCTCTTCTACGCCATCGGCGTTCCGGTCCCCGTCGCGGTCGGGACCGACCTCTTCGAAATCGTCTTCTCGGGCGGCATCGGGTCGTTCCTCTACGCGCAGTCGGGTGCGGTCGACCTCTCCATCGTGGCGCCCCTCCTCGCGGGGAGCGCCCTCGGCGCCCGTCTCGGCGCGGCCGCGACGAGCCTCGTCGACGAGGAGGGCATCAAGGTCTACTTCGGCGTGATGCTCCTCCTGGGCGCGTTCGCCGTCGCCATCCGCCAGGTCGGCAACTTCCTCGGCATCGACGTGCTCAACACGGTCAGTCTGGTCGTCATCGTCGGTGCGGCGCTGCTCGTGGCCGGTGCGGTCGTCCTCAGCAGCGTCCGCGAACTCCGCACCGCGTCGGAGGAGACGGTCCACTCGACGGCGGACTGACTGATACTGTTTTGCGGCGACTCCCCGAGCCTCGAAGACGGTGTTCGGTTCGGTTCGGTTGGTCGTACTGATTCGTATCGGTGAGGGGCGTAGCGAGCGATGGATATCGATGCGACGTCAGCGAGGTCAGTGTGGACGGGACGGCCGCGCGGGACACGGACGCGGTGGACCGCAGCCTCACACCTCCCCACCCGGTGGCTCGCGCACGGAGGCGCGAGCCGACCCTCGCGCGTTCGCTCGTTCGTTTCACTCACTCGCTCTCGCGCGCCGACCGCCACGAGACGATGCGGTGGCGCGTGACGGTCGCGGCTCCGTCCCGCGTTCCCGTGAGTGCAACGAGCGGGAAGCGGCGAGACCGCAGGTCTCGCCAGCCCTCACGCGCGAGGGATGAGCACCGGAGCCGCGAACGGACGTGAGCGGCCGAGTACCGCAGTCGGCTGGGGAGGCTGTGGCCTCACCGCGCCCGTGTGTCGTGCGGTCTCCGTGCTGTCCACCCGCTGCCCACCCCGTCGTCGTCCCTCACCATACCGCCCCCAGCAGCTAACGCGCGTTCCGACGGCGCACCTCCGATCTCACAGCACGCTCCAGAGCGCGAGCAGTCCGAACCCGACGACGACCCCGCCGGCGAGTTGGTTCACGCGACGCATGACGCGCGGGGTGACGTGCGCCCGGAGGGAGTCCACCCCCACGCTCAGACAGAGCCACCAGAGCGCGGAGCCGGCGAAGACGCCGAGCACGAGCACGCTCGCGTCGAGATAGTCGCCGGTGAGCCCGACGCCCAGTCCGGCGAACACGCCGACGAACGCCAGTATCGTCACCGGGTTCGTGATGGTGAGCAGGAACGTCGAGCCGTAGTCTTCGAGCAGTCCCCCTGACGTCTCCGTCCCGTCGGCCATCTCGGCCGGTTCGGCTCGGAACGCGCGCACGCCGACGAGGAGCAGGAGGACACCACCGACGACGCGGATTTCCGTCTCGGCGTCGAGCAGGAACGCCGAGAGCGTCGTGATCCCGAACCCGGCGACCGCACCGTAGACGGCGTCAGCGGAGGCGGCACCGAGACCGCTGACGAAGCCCGACCGTCGGCCGTTCGAGAGCGTTCGCTGGATACACAGCACGCCGATGGGGCCGACGGGGGCCGCGATGGAGACGCCGAGGACGATGCCGCGGACGAGGATGTCTGTTGTCGAGAGCGTTAATACGCATCACCTCACGAGTAAATCGACGGACAGCGTCGATAAAACTGCTCGCTTTCCCGGTCAGGCTGGCCATGCCGGGCGTGGCGGTTCCGTTGGGAAGTCGCCGCCGGGTTCCGTGTCGAGAGACGGTTTGCTCTATATTGGGGTAAAAGCACAATATTAGTAGCTGCAGCGCCAAGAGACGGTATGAGAATCGTCTTCGCCACGGACCTCTCGGACGCGAACGAGGCGGCCATGCGGTCGCGGACGTGTCTGGAGTGCCTCGAACGGATCGGCGTCACGGAGGTCCACCTGGTCACCGTCGTCCCCGACAACGTTTCGAGCGGTCTCCCCGGGATGGACGTCGCCTCGAACCGCCACGAGGCGCTCCGGTCACAGCGGGAGTTTTTCGAGGCGGCGGGCTTCACCGTCGAGACGCACGTCGCCCGCGGGACGCCGCACCGACGCATCAACGGCTTCGCCGAGCGGCTCCACGCCGACATGATCGTCGTCGGCTCCCGCGGGCAGAGCCCGTTGGAGAACCGAGTCATCGGCAGCACGGCGCGGAACGTCGCGCGGACGGCCGTGCGGCCGCTTCTGGTCGAGCGCATCACGAAAGAGGGGGAGACTCACGCCGTCGCCAAGGAGCACCTGTTCCAGCACGTGCTGTTCGCGACGGACTTCTCGGCGAACGCCGACCGCGCGTTCGAGTTCGTCCCCCGACTGACGGGCGCCACGAAGCGCGTGACTCTCCTGCACGTCCGCGGGCACGAACAGCGGGACGCCGACGCGGAACACGCGGCCCGCGAGCGCCTGGCCGAACTCGCGGACGAACTCGAAACGCGGATGGGCGTCGAGACGGAGGTCTCCGTCCGCGAGGGCGGTGTCGTCGACGAGATCCTGGCCGAGGAGACGCGGGTGGGAGCGACGGTGACGGTGCTCGGTGCGCGGGGACAGAGTCGTCTCCGTCGACTCCTCCTCGGGAGTACCTCCGAGTCGGTCGTCGCACAGGGGCACAACAACGTCCTGTTGGTCCCGCCGGAGTCGACCGCGCGGTGAACTGCACCCGCAGATCCGTCCGCTCGGTGTGTTTACTTCGTCCTGGCGCCATGTAGGCGCATGATACGTTCGACGGCACGCGCGCTCGACCAGGCGGGGATCGATTCCTTCCTCGAGAGCCAGTCGACCGGCACCCTCTCGCTCGCGAAGGAGAACGACTCGTACGCCATCCCGGTCGCGTACACCTACGCGCCCGAGACCAGGGACCTCTACTTCCGACTCGGCTACGCCCCCGGGAGCCGCAAGCGCGAGTACATCGAGACGACCGACGTCGCGACGTTCGTCGTCGCCGCCCCGACGGACGCGGGCTGGAAGAGCGTCGTCGCGCGGGGGCGACTCGAACACCGGAACACGGTCGAGGACCTGTCCCGACACCGCCTCCCGGGCGAAGCAGTCAGCCAGGCCGACCGCGAGCTACGGATTCCGTTCTACCACGTCTTCGAGGCGCCGTCGGAGACGGTGTTCGCGCTCGTCCGCCTCGACGTGACGGAGCTCACGGGCGTCGTCGAGGCCGGCACGGACGACTGAGTCCGGGTGACACTCAGACCAGCAGCTGGATGTCGGCGTCGACCATCTCCTGGAAGGCGGTGGCCGCGCCGACGCCGACCGTGACGCCGGAGAAGAAGTCCTCCTCGTCGTAGCCGAGGAGGTCGATGGTCATCTGACACGCCTGGAGGTCGACGCCGCTGTCGAGGGCCGTCTGGACGAGTTCTTCCACCGAGGCGACGTCGTTGTCGGCGATACGCTTGCGCATCATCCGACTGCTCAGTTCGTCCATCCCCGGGAGGGCCGCGACGGCGTTCGGCATCGGCATGTTCGGGTTGCCGACCGAACTGAGCTTCAGCTTCGAGGCGTGCTCCTCGTGGAGGATTTCGAGCCCCCAGAACGTGTGGAAGACGGTGACGTCGTAGCCGAAGGCGGCCGCCGTCGACGCGAGGATGAGCGGGGGGTACGCCATGTCGAGCGTCCCTTTCGTCGCGATGATGACCATCTTCTTCGGGCGGTCTTCGACCGCGGAGCGGAGGTCGGCGAGTTCCGCTTCGAGTTCGTCGATACGGGCGTGGACCTCCGCGTCCCCCCGCTCGTCGATGTCGACGTCGACGTCGCCGTCGGCCTGCTGGGTGTCGTCCGCCCGCTGTGGGGTGTCCGTGCTCATCGGCTCACTCCGTCTTGCGGACGTAGTGGGTGTAGACGCCGTCGCCCTCGACCTGATCGACGAGTTCGACTCCCTCCGTGGAGTCGGCCCACCCCTTGATGTCGCTCATGCTCCCGCTGTCGGTCGCGACGACCTCCAGCACATCGCCCGCGGCGAGGCCGTCCATCGCCCCCTTCGTCTTGATGACGGGCATCGGGCAGTTCTGTCCTTTCACGTCCAGCGTCTCGGTCACGTCGATGTTCGAGCTCATCTTGTGGTTTCCTCACCCTCCCGTACCGGTGGCGAACGCAAAAGTCTATCGATTGTTGTGCTCAATACTAACACAACCAAACTCTCGAACGTTGTCGAAAAGACCGCTCGAACTCACATCAGTGAATGGCTTCTATGCGGCTCATTGGGTCTGGAGGCCGGAAATAGCCGATATATCTAAACGCGTCTCGCTCGCACTGTATCCGAATCTTTATTGCATTTCGTGTGCAAGATACGGTCGAATGACGGACATCGTATCAACGCGCACCGCCGGATGGCGCGCACCGAACGAGGGTGAGACGCGATGACTGGACTCGCGCTCCAGGTCGCGGCCGAACTGTTTCCCCGTGGCGTGACGCAGTACGTGGTCGGCGGTGTCATGGTCGCCGCCGGCATCGCCGTCATCTACCTCGGGACCGCGATCATCCCCGGCAACAGCACGTTCCTCGAGACGACGCTCTCGTACGTCTCGAACCTCTCCCGGCTGAACCAGCCGAAGTACCTCGCCTCCCGTGACTGGCGGGTGGTCTTCGCGCTCAGCATCGTCGCGGGCGCGGCCGTCTGGGGGCTCCTGCTCGACCCCGGCACCTTCACGACCGAGGTCCAGCCCTGGCGGCTGTTCGGCGGCGGCGTCCTCGTCGGCATCGGCACGCGCATCGGGAAGGGATGTACCGCCGGACACGGCGTCTGTGGGCTCGGCTCCGCCTCTCGAACGTCGCTCGTGAACGTCGTCCTCTTCGTGGGTGTCGCCATCCTCACCGCGGCGGTTGTCGCCGCTTTGGGGGTGACGCCATGAGTTCGGGGTCGACCGGCAGACACCCCCTGTTCATGCCGCTCGTCGTCCTCGGGGGCTCGTTCAGGGGTTCGGCCTCGCGTACAGCGGGATGGCCCGACCCGAGGTGGTTCTGGACTTCCTGCAGTTCGACGACCTCGGGTTGGTGTTCGTCATGGGCGGTGCCGCCGTCGTCTCGGGGCTCACGTTCTTCGCCGCCACCCGCTACCTCGACCGCGCACCCCTCACGGGCGACGCGTACGGCCGACGCGTGAAGTCGATGGACCGCAACGTCGTCACCGGCGGCGTGGTCTTCGGCGTCGGGTGGGGCCTCTCGGGCATCTGCCCCGGGGCCGCCTACGCCAGCGTCGGGATCGGCAACCTCCCCATCCTCTGGGGCATCGCCGGCATGTTCCTCGGCGCGTACGCGCAGGCGTACTGGCGCTCCCGCAGCGAGTCTCCCGTTACCGAGGCGGTCACCGCGGGCGACTGACGCCGCCGGATATCTATATTGTTAGTATTGCACATTATCAAAACACTTTTCGACCAGCCACCGCTACTAGTCGATGTGAGTGCTGACACCGACGCGGACGAGACCCAGCAGTCGTCCCCGCGCCTCGACGAAGGTCCGGACCCGTGGGTCGGCACGGGACTCCTCGACGCCGACATGGGACCGAGTTCGGCGCTCGCACACCTGTACCGGGGCGAACTCCACCGAACGAAACTGTGGCGCGAACGACTCGACCGGACGACGAACTGGGCCGTCCTGGTGCTGGCGGGGCTTCTGACCTGGGCGTTCTCGAACGAGGCGAACCCTCACTACGTCCTGCTCGTCGGCAACCTCGCCGTCGGCCTCTTCTTGCGCATCGAAGCCCGCCGGTACCGCGCGTACGACAGTTGGCGGAGCCGCGTCCGCTCGCTCCAGCGGAACGTCTGGGCGCCCGGCCTCGACCCGACGCGTGACCTCGCGAACGAACGCTGGCGCGAGGCGCTCGCCGAGGACTACGCCCGTCCGACGCTCAAGATTACGACCGAGGAGGCGGTCGCCCACCGGCTTCGCCGGGTGTACCTCCCGTTGTTCGCGCTCCTGAACGGGGCGTGGGTGCTCCGCATCACCGCGTTCACGGGCGTCGCCTGGCCCGCGAGCGCCAGTATCGGGGGGATTCCCGGCGTCGTCGTCACCGTCGTCGTCGCCCTCCTCATGCTCGGTGCCGTCGTCGTCAGCGTCCGGCCACGGACGTGGCACGCGAGCGACGAACTCAGAGAAGAGAACCTCCGTCGGGACCGCGAGACGGAGTGGCCGTGAGTCCCATCGGTGGAGTGAGAATAGCACACGACACTGTGGCGCGGAGAGCCGGACCCGTCTCGGGTTAGATTCTGACAGTTCACCTCCTCACCACTCATCGACGGTACGAGCGTCGTACTGATTTTCATATGTTGATTTTGATATATTCTGGTATCGACTGCCTTGGGATGGTTGTTCGTATATTGCACAACACTTTTCGATATCGGTCTCGTATCTACGGACACGATGCCGGATTCGATGCGCGACCAACTGGCGCAGGACATGACGTGTGAGAGCCTCCTCGAGTGTTTCCACGGACTCAAAGCGCTCGACCGTACGGTGTTCGGTGTGCTCACCCGACGCGACGAACCGCTCACCGTCGACGAGATCGCCGAGGCGGTCGACCGCGAACGGTCGACGGCGTACCGGTCGGTGCAGCGTCTCTGCGACGCCGGTCTCGTCGACAAAGAACAGGTGAACTACCGGGACGGCGGCTACTACCACGTCTTCGAACCGACCGACGCCGACGTGATCGCCGACCGGATGCAGCGGATGCTCAACGACTGGTACGCCCGGATGGGCGGCCTCATCGGCGAGTACCGTGAGACGTACGAGGACGGCCCCGTTCGCGTGACCGCCGAGCGGTGACGCCTCCGGGCGGTACGTGACGACGGCTCCGACATCCGGCACGACCGAACGGCACGCGCCGTGCGAGCGTCTACTCCGCCCGCTCCGCTTCGAGTGCGCACAGCACCTCGTAGGCGTCGACCGCGTACGTCATCGCCGGACCCCCACCCATGACGACGGCGACCTTCAGCGCGTCGATGACCTCCTCGTGACTCGCGCCCGCCTCCAGCGCCGCGTCGGTGTGCCAGAGGATGCAGTGATCACATCTGACGACGACCCCGATGGCCAGGGAGATGAGCTCTTTCGTCTTGTTGTCGATGGCGTTGGTCGCTTCGGCCAAGTGGATGAAGCCCGCGAACTGCTCTAGCTCGGGCGCCTCCCCGATGAGGTCGCCCATCGTCTCTTTGAACTCGCTCAGTTGGTTCGTGTACGACATCGAGAACTAGTTGTCGGGTGAACACGAAGAAGACGTGCGCTCGTCCCCAGTTCGTAAGAACCGTCGGCCGTGACTATCTCCGGCTCACTCGGCCACGTCGTGGCCGGGGAAGTCGCGCTCGCCCGCTTCGATCCGGACGTCGAGCCAGTTCTCCATCGGAACCAGCGGGCACTCGTAGGCGGGGTTGTACGCGCACGTCGGGTTGTACGCCCGGTTGAAGTCGAGCACCCACCGACCGCCGACGCGGTGGTGGTCGGGTTCGAGGTCGAGATACCGCCCCGCACCGTACGTCTCCTCGCCGCTGGTCTCGTCTCTGAACGGCACCCAGAGCCGGTCGCTCCCGTCCGCCGGCCGGTACGCCTGGAGGGTCACCGCCTCGCCGTCGACCTCGAACCGGAACTCGCCCCAGCGGAGATAGGTCCGCTCGCCCTCGGCCGAGGTCCCGACCGTCACCTCCTCGACGTCGTCGTGTTCGTATAAGTCGAGTTCGTACCGGTACGACGGGTCGGGGTCGTAGTAGTCCAACCCCGGAAAGTCCTCGCCCGTGAGTTCGGGAGGGAGCGGCGACCGCGGCCCGTCGCGGAAGAACCGCTCCTTCTTCGCTCGCTCCCCTTCGACCGCGTCTCGCCAGTCCGCCGGTGGATCCGTCGTGCTCATCGTCGTGTCTCCTCCAGTTGTATTGCGTCTTCAGCACACAATAGTCTTCGCCCTCGCGGCGCCGACACGGGGATTCAACACGCCGCCCTGTGTCGTCGTTGACATGCCACGGACGACCGTCGCCGAATTCACCGTCGAGTCGCTCGGAATCCTCGCCCCCGACGGGGAGGTCGACGAGGAACTGGTGCCCGACCTCTCCGAGGAGACGCTCCGCGGGATGTACCGGACGATGCGTCGTGCTCGCCGGCTGGACGAGCGCGCCATCGCGCTCCAGCGCCGCGGCGAACTGGGGACGTACGCGCCCGGTATCGGGCAAGAGGCGGCCCAGGTCGCGAGCGCGACTGCGCTCGCCGACGGGGATTGGGTGGTTCCGGCGTTCCGCGAACAGGCCGCACTCCTCACCCGGGGGACGCCGATGCACGCGATACTGGCGTACGCGATGGGTCTCGAAGAGGGCGCGGCGGTCGGCCCCGACGACCGGACGCTCCCGCCGTCGATTCCGGTCGGGTCGCAGGCGCTGCACGCGGTCGGTATCGGCTGGGCGTACGCGATGCGAAACGAAGACCCCGTGGCGCTGGCGTACTTCGGCGACGGCGCGACGTCGACCGGCGACGTCATGGAGGCGTTCAACTCCGCCGGCGCGTACGGCGCACAGACCGTCTTCCTGTGTCAGAACAACCAGTACGCCATCTCGACGCCGCGGTCCAAGCAGTCGCGGGCGGAGACGCTCGCTCAGAAGGCCATCGGGGCCGGGATTCGCGGGATTCAGGTCGACGGCAACGACGCGCTCGCGGTGTACGAGGCGACCCGAGAGGCGCTCGACCACGCCCGCGACGGCGACCCCGTCCTCGTCGAGGCGCTCACCTACCGCCGGTCGATGCACACGACCTCCGACGACCCGCGGAAGTACCGTCAGGAGGACGAGGAGGTCGACTGGGACCGCCGCGACCCGATTCTCCGACTGGAATCGTACCTCCGCGAGCGCGGGATACTCACGGACGACGACGTCGCCGCGCTCGAGGCGGAACTCGAAACGGAGGTCGCCGACGCCATCGAGCGGGCGAAGGGGATGGCGGCCGACGTCGACCCGGCGGACATGTTCGAACACGCGTACGGCGAGATGCCGCCGTGGCTCGAACGCCAGTTGACGGCGTTCTCGGGCGCACAGGGGGGTGCGGTCGATGGCGAATGAGCTTCGCATCGTCGAGGCGGTCCAGCAGGCGCTCGACGAGGAACTCGCCCGCGACGACTCGGTCGTCCTGTTCGGCGAGGACGTCGGGGTGACGGGCGGCGTCTTCCGCGCGACGGACGGCCTCGTCGACGCGTACCCCGAGAGAGTGTACGACTCGACGCTCGGGGAGTCGGGTATCGTCGGCGTCGGCATCGGTCTCGCCGCCGCGGGGATGACGCCCGTCGCGGAGATTCAGTTCCAGTCGTTCCTCTACCAGGGGTTCGCCCAACTCGTCCAGCACGCCGCCCGTCTCCGGAGCCGTTCTCGCGGCGGGTTCACCTGCCCGATGACGATTCGGACGCCGTACGGCGGCGGGATTCGCGCGCTCGAACACCACTCAGAGAGCTTCGAGGCCGGCTTCGCGCACGTCCCCGGACTGAAGGTGGTGGTTCCCTCCTCCCCGACGGAGACGAAGGGGCTGCTCACCGCCTCGATTCGCGACCCCGACCCCGTCGTCTTCATGGAACCGACGCGACTCTACCGGGCGATGCGCGAGCCAGTGCCCGAGGGAGACTACACCCTCCCGCTGGGCGAGGCGACGGTCGTCGAGGCGGGCGAGGACGTGACGGTGGTCGCGTGGGGATCGATGCTCCGGACGACCCTGAGCGCCGTCGACGGCGTCGACGCCGACGTCGAGGTGGTCAACCCCCGGACGATCTATCCGCTCGACACCGAGACGATAACCGAGTCGGTGAAGAAGACCGGCCGGTGCGTCGTCGTCCACGAGGCGCCGATGACGGCCGGACTCGGGGCCGAAATCGTCTCCCGACTCACGGAGACCGCCTTCTACCACCTGGAGTCGCCCCCCGAGCGCGTCACCGGCTACGACGTCCCGTTCCCGATGTTCGCCCGGGAGGAGGCGTACCTCCCCAGCGAGGAGCGCGTCCGAGCGGGCGTCGAGCGCGCGCTCTCCGAGTGAGTCTGCCCGCGAACACGGACCGCGTTCAGCCGAACAGTCCCAGGAGGCCGAGCACCCACCGTCCGACCTCGGAGGCGGCGAACAGCGCTCCCTCGGGCCGTGAGAGCTGTCGGCCAGTCCACAGCGCCGCGACCATCACCACCACTATCACGACCAGCCACGAGACGCTCTCGAGGACGACCGACGGGAACGAGAGCGGCCGGAGCACGCTCGCCACACCCATGATGCCGAGCAGGTTGAACACGTTGCTCCCGACGACGTTGCCGACGGAGACGCCGAGGCGACCCTGGCCGATAGCCACCAACGAGACGGCGAACTCCGGCGTCGACGTCCCCGCCGCGACGATGGTGCCGCCGATGACCGACTCGGAGACGCCCGCTCCCCGTGCCAGCGCCGACGCCGCCGACACCATGAGGTCCCCGCTGACGAGGACCACCGCGAGTCCGACCACCAGGAAGACCGCGTCGCGGCCCCGGAACGACACGCGCTCCGTCAGTCCCGTCGGGATTGCCGCCTCCGGTCGCTCGGTGTCCGCACCCGTCCCCGTCCCCGTGTTCGTGTCCGTGCCCCCTGATACCGACGCCGCCGGGGCGACCGTCTCCGACCCACCGTCGTTGAGCGGCTCGGAGCCAGTCCGCAGCAGATAGGCCGTGTAGGCCACGAACAGGACGACGAGAAGGGCACCTTCCACCCGCGAGACGGTCAGGTCGAACAGCACCCCCGCGCCGACGAGCGTGCTCGCGACGAGGACGACGCCGTCTCTGTGGACGAGCGACCGCTCGATGGGGACGACCCGGACCAGCGAGACGACGCCCAGGATGAACGCGAGGTTGTAGATGTTCGACCCGACGATGTTGCCGACGGCGATGGCGCCGAACCCCTTCAGCGCCGCGTCCGCGGAGACAACTAGCTCCGGTGTGGAGGTTCCGGCGGCGACGATGGTGAGGCCGATGACGAGTTCGGACAGGCCGAACCGGCGAGCGAGCCGAACGACCGAGTCGACGAGCAGTCGTGCCCCGAGCCAGAGTCCGCCGATCGTTGCGACGAGAACGCCGACCTGGACTGCCGTTCCACCTGCGATCATAACTCGTGTATCACTCTGTGAACAGCCACAAAAAATCCGGTCACCACGGTGACCGCGACGTCCACACCGGGGACGACGAACAGGCACAGAGCTATCCCGCTGGATGTCGGTGTACGGACATGACCGTTCGGAACGGAGCAGTCGCCGTCGGGCTGTTGGTCCTCCTCGCCGGTTGTCTCGGCGGCCTTGTCGGCGGCGACACCGTCGTGGAACGAGAGTACCCCGACCGTCCGCCCGAACTGACCGAGGAGACGGTCGGGCCGTACGTCGCCGAGTACGAGGAGGTGTACCGATACAACGCTATCGTCGAGGAAGAGACCGAACGGATACAGGAGATCGTCGTCGGAGCGGGCGTCGTGTCGGTCACGCCGCGCGACGACGGCTACGAGGTGGTCGTCTCGGTCGGCTTCTACTGGACCTTCGGCGACGACGGCTCCGGCCAACCCGCGGGTATCGCCGACGGCCGGCCGTACGAGGCGACGTACTTCGTGAACGCGACGGCGACCGAGCGAGTGGGGGACACGCTCTGAGATGTTCATCAGGGCGATACACACCGAACGAGTCGTCGACGCTCCACCCGAGGCCGTCTGGGCGGTACTCACGGACCTCCCCTCGTACGGAGCGTGGAACCCCCAGGTCACGGCCGCGACGGGCGCTCTCGAAGCGGGGGCTTCCGTCGACCTCACGCTCAGCTATCGCGGTCGGGAGCGGTCGCTCACGGCGCGGGTCACCGACGTGGTCCCCGAACGCCGACTCCAGTGGGTCGGCACCGTCGCGGACGGGTGGCTGTTCGAGGGGTGGCACACGTTCGAACTCCACCCGCTCGACGACGGCCGGACGCGGTTCGTCAACCGCGAGCGCGTCTCGGGTCTGCTCGCTCCGCTCGTCGTTCGAGGCGACGCCGCGGCGGGGTACGAGGCGATGAACCGGGCGCTCGCCGAGCGCGTCGAACGGGCGGACGGCTGAACTAGTGGCCGTGTCGTCCGTCGCGTCGTCCCGTCTGTTCGACCCCCGCGCATCCGCCGTTCCGTCTCTCCTCGCGTTCCTCGCTGGACTGGGGCTGTTCCTTGCGGACGCGGTGTCCAATCCCCGTCCCGGTCCGGTGGCGTAACGCGAGAACCGAAAGCGGGACTGCCGCTACCGCCGCGACGAGAAAGCCGACCACCAGAATCAGGCCGGCACCGCTGTTCGTCACGCCTCGTTCGTCACTCCCACGTGGATAGTCCCGTCGTCGACCGCACGAACTCAGCGCGCGGGCGTGACGTTCAGATTGCTGCGGAGCAGGTTCTCCGGGTCGTACTCGGCCTTGAGGTCGGCGAGGCGCGCGACGTTGTCGCCGTACGCCATCCGGGCGCGCTCCTCGCCGGTCACGAAGCCGGGGAAGCCGGGGTAAAAGCCCTCACGCGTGGCCGGCGACTCGCGGAGTGTCCCCCACGACGACTCGGCCCAGGAGAGGTGTGCCTCGTCGTCGGCGGGGTCCACCCACGTCGCACCCACGTTGACGAGGAACTCCGCGTCCCGGTGTGCGTACGCGGTTTCGTCGGGAGCGACGTCGCTCACCGCGCCACCGAGGTGCCAGATTTCGACCGACGCCTCGCCCTCGGGACGCGCCGCGGCGGTGGTGGTCACGCGGTCGAGCAGGTCATCGGACAGCTCGTCGGCGTACAGCGAGTGCCACGAGTAGCGGTTGCCGACGGGGAACAGTTCGTTGGCGATTTCGTGAATCGCGAGGAACGGCATCCGGCTGCTCATGTCCATGGCGGGCTCACCGAACTCGCGGAGGGGTCGCATGACCTCCTCGCCCTCGGCGGAGTCACCGGCGTACGTCGCGTAGAACATCACGACGGGCGCGCCGTGGGCTTCCTGGGGGATGAACGGGAGCGGCGGGATGGACGTCACGATGGCCATCGACGTTACTTCCCGGGGAGCGTCGGCGACGAAGACGCGGTACTGGCCGAGGAGGTCACGGACCGTCTCGTCGTCCGGTGCCGGATAGATGGGCTGCGCGACGGCGACTTCGGGCCCGAGTTCGAAGCAGTCGAACTCGAAGCTCGTGACGACGCCGAAGTTGGCGCCGCCGCCTCTGAGGCCCCAGAACAGCTCCGGATTCTCGTCGGCGCTCGCGGTCAGCACCTCGCCGTCGACGGTGACGACCTCCGCCGACCGGAGGCCGTCGACGCCGAGGCCGTGCGCGCGGCGGACCCAGCCGATGGCACCGCCGAGCGTCGACCCGGCGACGCCGTTGTGGGCGGCGCTACCGCAGACGACCGCGAGGCCGTGCTCCTGTGTCGCCGAGAGGACGTCGCTGACGCGACAGCCCGCGCCGACCCGCACGGTTCGAGCGTCGACGTCGAGGTCGATGCCCGTCAGTCCGGAGAGGTCGACGACGAGGCCGCCGTCGACGAGCGCGCTCCCGGTGACGTGGTGGCCGCCGCCGCGGACCGCCAGTTGGCGGTCGTGCTCGCGGGCGAACCTGATGGCCGCGGCCACGTCGTCGGTCGAGACGACCCGAACGATGACGGCCGGGACGCGGTCGATGCGGCCGTTCCAGAGGGCACGGGCGTCGTCGTATCCGTCGTCGTCGGGCGTGAGAACGTCACCCGTGACGGCGGTTCGGAGGTCACCGAGCGTTGCACTGTCGAGCGGTGTGGTAACGGACATGGGTATCAGAGCCCCGGCGAGCCGGAGAATCAGTACGTTGTCACGTCGGCCGAGATATTAAACAATAGAGTGCGCAGGCGTGGCAGGCGCTGTCTCCCCCACGCCGCCGACGGTCACCGGACGCGACAGTCCCTTCCGTCGGGGGTGAGACGGTGGTCACATGGACACGCCGGTCGACGCTCGGAGCGCTGACGCCGGGCGGTGGGTCACGTGGACCGGGGCCGGTGCCGTCGTCGGGACCGTCCTCTGGTTCGCGATGCCGTGGTTCGCGCTCGTCAGGTTCGGCACCCGGCCCTACGTGGCCACCGGGTTCGACGTCGGTTCGTTCGTCGGTTGGCTCCTGATGGCTGGCGGCCTCGTCGGGGCGTGGTTCCGTTTCGGCGGCCGACTCGGCCGCGCCGGGAGGTTCGGGTTCGGGCTGACGGCCGTCGGGATGGTTCTGGTCGCCGGACTCCTCGGACGGCGCGTCGTCGTCTTCGTCGGTGCGGGATTTCGGGCCGTTCCCGCGACGGGCGAAGACCCCGCTGGCCTCCTGCTCACCTGGGCGTTCCTGCTCGGTTTCGGTCTCGTGTTCGTCGGCGTCGGACTGCTCGGCGTCGGCCTCCGACGACTCGCTGCTTCGCCTCCGCTCACCGCGAGCGTCCTCGCCGTAACACCGCTTTTGACCACGCTCCTCGTCGGTCTCCGGTTCCTCTCGGCCCTCCCGCTCTCGTTCGGGACGGCTCTCGTCCGGACGAACCTCGCGTTCCTCCCGCTGACTGTCGGGTGGGTACTGCTCGGGCGACTGGTCGCTACGCGCGGGAGTGGATGAGACGCCGTTCGCCGTTTGCTCACCGCGGACGCAGCGCGACCGAGAGGTCGTCGACGAAGTGGGTCGCGTCGCCCTCCCAGATGACGCTCGTGCCGAGCGCGACGTGGAGCGTGTCGGTCGAGAGGCGCGGGGTCGTCCACTCGAACCGGTACTCGCGCCAGCCTGCCGCGAGCCACAGCGGTTCGCGAAGCCCGCCGTAGGGCGTCTCCCCGAGCGCCGTGGTGTTCACGCCCGGATTCGGGAAGTCCGCTTCCGATTCGGGCGGTTCGGGACCGAGTCGCATCACGGCGTCCCTGAGCGTGTTGAACGACTCGGACTCGCTCCAGTACCGGGCGGTCACCGTGGCGGTGTACGCTCGCCCCGGTTCGACAGGGAGCGAGCGACCGGCCCACGTCGTTCCGTCGTCGTACGAGCCCTCGTTCCGGATTCGGAGGCTCCGCTCCCCCTCGAACGCCTCCTCGGTCGAGACGTCGACCTCCCACTCGAAGTCGGCGACGTTCACCTCGGGCCCGATGGCCGCGTCGCTCGTCCAGTCGTCGATGCCGTCCTCGAACCCGTCTCGAAACGCCGTACCGCTCGACGGGGCCGCACAACCCACCACCCCACCAACTCCGACCGCGGCACCCGCTTCGAGGAACGTTCGGCGGTCCATGCCCGACACCGTTCTCGGAGTGACAAAAGCGCTCGGTGTCACCCGGCGTGCGTGGCCAGCCGACGGTCGGGGAAACGGTATGTACTGTCACTCCGAGGGGTGAACACGAGTGAGTTCAAGGTGTCTCCCTCACCCCGCTTTCGACTGGTCACGCTCGCCGTCGCCGTCGTCGTCGTGGCCGCCGTCGTGGCCGCGCCGACGCCCCCCTCTTTGACCGCCACGGGTCAGTTCGCGCTCGCGACGATGGCGTTCGCGGCCATCCTCTGGATCACCGGGGCGCTCCCGCTCGCGCTCACGGCGCTCTGTATTCCCCTCCTGCTCGTCGCCTTCGGCGTCTACCCCTCGTTCGGCGACGCCGTCGCGGGCTTCGCCGACCCCGTCATCTTCCTGCTCTTCTCGGGCTTCGTCCTCGCCGAGGCGCTGAGTCACCACGACGTCGACCGCCGGCTGGCGCTGGTGCTCATCGTCCGCTTCGGGACCTCGGCCCGGGGGCTCGTTCTCGGTGCGATGGTGGCGACGGCGCTCCTCTCGATGGTCGTCTCGAACACCGCCACGGTGGCGATGATGGTCCCCGTCGTCGTCGGCGTGGTCGCGAGCGTCACCCCCGTCGTCGAGGCCGACGAGGGAGCGAGTGAGGCGTCGAACTTCCAGATAGCGATGCTCCTCGGCGTGGCGTACGCGGCGAGCCTGGGCGGCGTCGGCACGCTCGTCGGGACGCCCCCGAACGCCATCGTCGTCGGTCAGTTGCGCGAGTTGCTGGGGGTGGAGATCACGTTCGTCGAGTGGCTCGCCGTCGGCCTCCCGCTCGTCGTCGTCACGCTCCCCGTCGCGTGGGTGCTCCTCACCTACGTCGTCTACCCGCCCGCCGCGTACGACGTCCGTGAGGCGCGAACGCGCGCCGCCGACCAGCTCCGGGCGATGGGTCCGCTCTCGCCGCGGGCGCGACGGACCGTCGCCATCTTCGCCGCCACCGCCGCCCTGTGGCTGCTCGGCGGTTTCGAGTTCCTCCTCGTCGAGTACCTTCCACCCGTCTGGCGCGTCACGCTCTTCGGCGGCGCGGGCACGAGCGCCTTCGGGACGACCGGCCACCAGGGGCTGTTGTTCTACGTGGTCGTCGGCTTGCTCGCCGTCCCGACGCTCGTCGTCACCGACGCCGTCGCGTGGGACGACGTCGTCGACATCGACTGGGGGACGCTGCTTCTCCTCGGCGGCGGCATCTCGCTGGCGAACGCGCTCGCCGACACGGAGGCGACGACGTGGCTCGCCGAGGTGACGCTCGGCGCGCTCGTCGGTGCGCCGCTCGTCGTCGTCCTCCTCGTCGTCGTCGCCGGGACCGTCGTGGTCGGTGAACTCGCCTCGAACACGGCGATGGCGGCCATCCTCGCGCCGCTGCTCGTCAACGTCGGACCCGCCTACGCCGACGCGCTGGGCACCTCGGCCACGTCGGCGTCGGTGATGCTCGCGGTGACGGGTGCGGTCGCCGCCAGCTACGGCTTCGCCCTCCCGGTGGCGACCCCGCCGAACGCCATCGTCTTCGGCGCGGGCTACCTCGACCGCGAACACATGCTCCGCGCGGGCGGCCTCCTCGACGGCGTCGTCATCCTCCTGACGACCCTGCTCGCGCTGGTGCTCGTCCGGTTCGTCTGGCCGGTCGTCCTCGGGTGAGCGCGTCAGACGAGTTTCCCGTCGAGCACCTTCGCCGCCGTGAGCACGGGGTCCCACACCGGGCTGTACGGCGGTGCGTACGCGAGGTCGTAGTACGAGAGCGCCTCCACCGTCGCGTGCTCGTGCAGCGCGACGGCGACGGTGTCGATGCGCTTTGCGACCCCCTCACGACCGACCATCGTCGCACCCAGCACCCGCCCCGACTCGCGGTCGCCGAGCATCGTGACGGTGATTTCCTCGGCCCCGGGGTAGTAGTGCGCCCGCGAGGAGTCGGTGATGGTGACCGATACGGGGTCGAAGCCCGCCTCGCGAGCGCGCCCCTCGTCGATTATCCCGGTTCGGGCCGCCGTGAGGTCGAACGCCTTCACCACCGCGGTCCCCGCAATCTCGCCGACGGGCGTCTCGTCGCCGGCCATCGTCTGCCCGATAGCCCGTCCCGCCCGGTTGGCGGTCAGCGCGAGCGGGACGTGGTCCGGTTCGCCCGTGACGACGTGCCGCGCCTCGGCGCAGTCGCCCGCGGCGAACGCTCCCTCGACACTGGTCCGCCCGTACTCGTCGGTCGCGATGGCGCCGGTCTCGCCGAGTTCGATTCCTGCCGCTTCGGCGAGGTCGGTGTTCGGCGCGACGCCCACGCCGACCAGCGCCAGGTCGACGGCGACCACCTCGTCGCCCGTCTCGACTCCCGTTACTCCCTCGTCGCCGACGAACCGCTCGACGGCGGTGTCGAGGTGGAGGCGAACGCCCTCCTCTCGGAGGTGTTCTTCGACGCGCTCGGCGACCGTCTCGCCGAACGGGGCCATGACGTGCGGCAGCATCTCGAAGAGGTGAACCTCGACGCCGTGGGCGTCGAACGCCTCGGCCATCTCGATGCCGACGTAGCCGCCGCCGACGACGGCGACGGCGTCGGGTTCCTCGGCGAGGAGGAAGTCGCGGACGGCCTCGGCCTCGGGGAGCGAGTGCATCGTGAACACCCCCGTCAGGTCCATCCCCTCGAACGGCGGGACCACCGCTCGGGCGCCCGTCGCGACGAGCAACCGGTCGTACGGCTGGCTGAACCGGCCGTCGGGTCCCTCCACGACGACCTCCCGTCTCTCGGCGCCGATGTCGACCACCTCGTGGTGGAGACGGAGGTCGATATCGCGTTCCTCGACGAACTCCTCCGGCGTCACGGTGAGCAGGTCGTCGAGCGATTCGACCTCCCCTTTCACGTAGTACGGCATCCCGCAGGCGGCGTAGGAGACGTACCGACCCTTCTCGAAGACGACCACCCTCCGCTCGGGACGCTCGCGCTTGAACTTGCTCGCCGCGCTCATCCCGGCCGCGTCGCCGCCGACGATGACGATGGGGTCCATGCCCGAAACTACTCGCTTGGAACGCAAATAGATTGTGAAAATTATACAATACTAAGAACAGAGACAGCGTCGCCGGTCACCGACTGTCGGTCAGCGAGCGACTACGGCGTCGGCGACGGCCTACCGAGTCAGCGACGCGACCACGGCGGTCAGCGCCTCCTTGCTCTGAACGCCGACGGCCCGTTTCTGTGGCTCCCCGTCCCGGAAGAAGACGAGGTTCGGTACGCCCTGGACGCCGAACTGCGCGGCGAGTCCGCCGTGGCTGTCGACGTCGACCGTCGCGACGACCGCGTCCGTCTCCGCCGCGACCGCCTCGACGGTCGGTTCGAGCATCTTACACGGGCCACACCACTCCGCGTGGAAGTCGACGAGAACGACCCCGTCTCGGTCGACCACCTCCTCGAAGTGGTCGGCCGATTCGATCCGTATCGGTTCGTCTCTCGCGTCGGTCGCTGCGTTCGTCATGCACACGTCGTAGACGGTGTGTGGTCTTAACAGTTGTGTGTAGAACACACATTATAATCTGCCGCGGTCTCACTCGACACGCGAGCGTCGGCGCCGGGCGAACGCGAGGAAGGTGTCGAACACCCGCGTCGCCTGCGCTGTCTCCGCGTGGCGCTCGGGAGTGATGGTGGCGAGGACTCCGTCGACCGTCTCGTCCGTGAGCCAGCCACGCTTGTGCTCGGTGACCCACCGGGCGGTGTCGCGGTCGTACTCCGGGTGGAACTGGACGCCCCACGCGTTCTCGACGCGGAACCCCTGCAGCGCCCGGTCGGTCTCGGCGAGGGGTGTCGCCGCGGACGGGAGCGCGGTCACTTCGTCGGTGTGCGTCTCGAACGCGACGAACGACGGGCCGATACCGTCGAACAGCGGGTCGTCCTCGTCCGTTCGACGGACGGTCTCGTACCCGAGTTCGCCCCTCCCACCCATCGGGTCGACCTCCCCCCCGACCGCCTGCGCCAGCAGTTGGTGCCCCCAGCAGACGCCGAGAAGCGGCACCCCCGCGTCGACTGCCTCGCGGACCCACGCCTCCGTCCGCTCGATCCACGGTTCGTCGTCGTACACCGACGTCTGCGACCCGGAGACGACGACGGCGTCGAATCCGAACCCCGTGTCGACCCGGGGTGGAAACTCCCCCTCGCTCACCTTGTACGCCCGGACGTCGGCGTCGAGTTCACGCCTGAAATTCCGCTCGGCGGGCGTCTCACCCACCGACGCGTCGAGCAGCACGATGGTCGGGGCTGTCGCATTAGTCTTGTTCATATTGTGTACTACTCACAATAACAATAAAAGTCCAGCGGTCGTCCCGTCGGCTACCGGGAGAACTCGTTCACTTTCGGCCCGGTAGCCAAGACTCTTTAGCCGAGTACGAACAATGAGTGTGCGATGGCGCAGGCCCCGCAGAACCAGGAACTCACGGAGCGGTTCATCCAGTTCTACCGCAACTACTACCGCGACGAGATCGGTCGGCTCGCCCAGCGGTACCCCAACGAGCAGCGCTCGCTGTACGTCGACTACGACGACCTCTACACCTTCGACCCCGACCTCGCCGAGGACTACCTCGCCAAGCCCGACCAACTGCAGAAGTACGCCGAGGAGGCCCTCCGCCTCTACGACCTCCCGGTCGACGTGAGCCTCGGCCAGGCGCACGTCCGCCTCCAGAACATCCCCGAGTCGATCGACATCCGGAACATCCGGGTCCACGACGACCACATCGGGAAGCTGGTGTCCGTCCAGGGTATCGTCCGCAAGGCAACGGACGTCCGCCCCAAGATAACGGAAGCCGCCTTCGAGTGCCAGCGCTGTGGGACGATGACCTACATCCCCCAGCAGGACAGCGGCTTCCAGGAGCCTCACGAGTGTCAGGGCTGTGAACGACAGGGGCCGTTCCGGGTGAACTTCGACCAGTCGGAGTTCGTCGACTCACAGAAGATCCGTATCCAGGAGTCGCCCGAGGACCTGAGAGGCGGTGAGACGCCACAGAGCATCGACATCAACATCGAGGACGACATCACCGGGAAGGTGACGGCGGGCGACCACGTCACGCTCAACGGCGTGCTCCACATCGAACAGCAGACCTCGAACAACGAGAAGACGCCCATCTTCGACCTCTACATGGACGGCGTCTCCATCACCATCGAGGACGAGGAGTTCGAGGACATGGAGATCACCGACGAGGACAAGACGGAGATCATCGAGCTCTCGAACCACGACGACATCTACGACGAGATGGTCGCCTCCGTCGCCCCCTCCATCTACGGCTACGACCAGGAGAAGCTCTCGATGATCCTCCAGCTCTTCTCGGGCGTCACCAAACACCTCCCCGACGGCTCTCGTATCAGAGGTGACCTGCACATGCTCTTGATCGGGGACCCCGGGACCGGGAAGTGTGTCGGCGGGGACACTCGTGTAACGCTCGCGGATGGAACCGAGCGTCCGATCCGTGAACTCGTCGAGTCGAACCTCGACGACCCGAAACCGGTCGACGACGGTGTCTGGGACGAGGTCGACATCGCCGTCCCATCGATGCGACCGGACGGGACGTTCACCGAGCAACGCGCGACGAAGGTCTGGAAACGCGAAGCACCGGACGAGATGTACCGCATACGCACGGCCAGTGGAAACGAGATCGAGGTCACGCCGTCGCATCCACTCTTCACTCAAGCCGACGGTACACCTGTCGCTCGAACGGCTGACACGCTGACCGAAGGCGAGTTCATCGCGACACCTCGAACGGTCGCAGTGAAGGGGAACGATACGCTTGACGTCGATTATCGCCGCTCCCGGTCATACAACGCTGTCCACGTCGATCTCCCGGACGCGTGGACTCCGTCACTCGCACGGCTCGTCGGATACGTCATCGCGGAAGGGCACGTCGTCCTTCGAGACGACAACACTGGCGACGTCAGAGTCACGAACAACGACGAAGAGATACTCGAAGACGTGGCTGACGCGCTCGGTTCGCTCGGCCTCTCGTACACGGTCGAAGGACCACGAGCGGGTACGTCTGCGAAGCGGGTTCGATGTAACGCGGGCGAACTCGCCAGTTTCCTCGCAAACCTCGACCCGGCAATCCTCAAACGCTCTGTTGACCAGCGCGTTCCGGATTCGATTCGAAGCGCGACACTCAGGACGAAGCGCGAGTTCCTTCGGGCGTACGTCGACTCCGAGTGCCACGTGTCCACGACACAGCGTGAGGTCACTGTCGCATCGATGAGCCGTGAACTCCTCGAAGGGGTCAGGTCACTCCTCCTCTCGTTCGGTATCGTTTCGAGCCTCCAACCGCGGAAGAACGGCAGCTACCGCCTTCGAATCGGTGGCGAGGACTTCCAGCGGTACGTGGAGCACATCGGATTTGTCACCGAGCGAAAAAACCTCGCCTCGCGTTCGTTCGACGGACGGCCGTCGAACACGAACGTTGATGTCGTCCCCAACATCGGTGACCGATTACGTTCGATTCGAGAGACGCTTCACCTCTCACAGTCCCAGTGTGGCCTCTCCCGCTCGACGTACCAGCACTACGAGCGAGGCGACCGAAATCCGAGTCGAAATTCTCTCCAGGCAGTCGTCGATGCCTTCGAAGAGCGACTTCGGTGGCTTCGTGAGACGAAACTCCGAATCGAATCCGGAAACTGGAGCGACGTCAGCGCGGTTCGCGACGAACTGAACGTCTCACAGGCGGCCCTTTCGGAAGTGATGGGAGTCGAACAGACCGCTGTGAGCTACTACGAGCGCAACGATGTCGTCCCGGATGGAGGTCGCGTCGTAGCCGCTCGAGACAGGCTGCTCGAACGAATCGAGGACGCGCTCGCCGCAGGAGAACACGTCGAGCGACTTCGAACACTCGCCGAGAACGACCTCGCGTGGGACCGAATCGAGTCGATCGACGCTATCGCTCCAAGCGAGAAGTGGGTGTACGACCTCGAAGTCGCGGAGACACACACGTATCTCTCGAATAATATCGTCTCGCACAACTCTCAGATGCTCTCGTACGTCCGACACATCGCCCCACGCTCCGTCTACACCTCGGGGAAGGGTTCCAGCGCGGCCGGGCTGACGGCGGCGGCCGTGAGAGACGACTTCGGCGACGGCCAGCAGTGGACCCTGGAGGCGGGCGCGCTCGTCCTCGCGGACAAGGGCATCGCGGCGGTGGACGAACTCGACAAGATGCGCTCGGAGGACCGCTCGGCGATGCACGAAGCGCTGGAGCAGCAGTCGATCTCCATCTCGAAGGCCGGCATCAACGCCACGCTGAAATCCAGATGTTCGTTGCTCGGCGCAGCCAACCCGAAATACGGCAGGTTCGACCAGTACGAACCCATCGGCGAACAGATCGACCTCGAACCCGCGCTCATCTCGCGGTTCGACCTCATCTTCACGGTCACGGACCAGCCCGACCCCGAGAAGGACGGCGACCTCGCCGATCACATCCTGCAGACGAACTACGCGGGCGAACTGAACACCCAGCGGACGCGGATGACGAACTCGAACTTCACCCAGGAGGAGGTCGACGCCGCCACCGAGAAGGTAGAACCCGTCATCGACCCCGAACTCCTGCGGAAGTACATCGCCCACGCGAAGCGCAACTGCTTCCCGACGATGACCGACGAGGCACGGGCGGCCATCCGCGAGTTCTACGTCGACCTCCGGGCGAAGGGCGCCGACGAGGACGCCCCGGTCCCCGTCACGGCCCGGAAACTCGAAGCGCTCGTCCGCCTCGCCGAGGCCTCCGCCCGCGTCCGCCTCTCCGACACCGTCGAGGCCGAGGACGCCGAGCGCGTCATCCGCATCGTCCGCTCCTGCCTGGAGGCCATCGGGGTCGACCCCGAGACCGGGGAGTTCGACGCCGACGTCATCGAGACCGGGAGGTCGAAGACCCAGCGCGACCGCATCAAGAACCTCAAGGGGCTCATCTCGGAACTCGAAAGCGAGTACGAGGAGGGCGCGCCGCTCGACGAGGTGCTCGACCGCGCAGAGACCGACCTCGGTCTCGACCGCTCGAAGGCCGAGGACGAAATCGAGAAGCTCCGTCGCAAGGGCGAGGTGTACGAGCCGCAACAGAACCACTTGCGGACGACCTGACGACGGCTTTACAGCCACCGGCGGTGACGAAAGTGGCATGACCGCGTCGCCCTCCCGCCGACACGCGTTCGTCGCCGCCCTCCAGTGGGGACTGGTTCAGGCGTTCCTGCTCGACAGCCTCGGTCGCTTCCTCCGGAACTACTACCGGGCGACGACCGAGGCGTTCTTCGCTCCCGGGTGGGTGACCTCGATTCAGTTCGCCGCGCCGCTCGGCCTCCTCGTCGGCGGCTACGGCGGCTACCGGTGGATGACGAGCGGTCGCGGCTCGATTTCGCACGCGGCCCATCGGCGACGCGTCGTGTTCGTCGGCGCGCTCCTCGCTGGCTGGGCGCTCGCCATCGTCCCGACGCTCGCGTTCGACGTGGCGCTCGGCGACCGCCTCTTCACCGTCCCGTACTTCGCGCTCCCCAGTCTCGTCTCCGTGCTCGTGCTGGGGGGCGCGTACGCGCTCGCGTACCGTGTCGACCCCGGCTGGTACGCCCGACGGCGCAACCGGCTGCTCGGTGCCGTCCAGGGCGCGCTGTGTGGGCTCCTGGTCGGTCTCGCTGGTTTCGTCCTCTACGGGCAGTACCTCGCGGCGACGCGCGACACGTACGCCCTCGACGGCTCGCTCGGCACCGTGGTGAGCGTCGTCCTCGGTGCGGCCGCGGGAGTGGCCCTGGTCGACACCGACGAGCGCGGGGAACGCGCGGCGGAGTTCGTCACGGTCCTGTTGCTGAGCGGGCTCACCCTCCCGCTCCTCGCCGCGCTCGTCCTCGCCGCGCTGAACGCGGTGGGGCTCCTCGCGGGGTTCGGCACGCCGTACCTCTACCCGCTCTTGCCGCTCGTAGCGTCGTTCGGACTCTCCGTCTACGCGACGTACGGCGCCCGGACGCACCTGTCTCGTCGGCTCGTCGCCCGCGACTGACCTCGACCGAGCCGTCACCCTGTCACTCGTGACGTTCCACGGCGTGTCAGGGTACCGTTATGTCCGCGCGCGACCTCCTCTCCGGCATGAGTCTCAGTGCTCGCAACCGGCTGTCCGGAACCGTCCAGCGCGTCGAAACGAGCGGGTTGATGGCCGAAGTCGTCGTCGAACTCGACGGCGGGCAGACCGTGACGGCCATCATCACGAGCGGGTCCGCCGACCGCCTGGGCCTCGAAGCCGGCAGCGAGGTCGACGCGGTGGTCAAGGCGACCGAAGTGATGATCGACGCCCACTAAGTGGGGTGCATCCGTCCGCGGGTCACCCCGTCCGCGTCGTCCGCGTCGGACTCCGTCTCCTCCCGTTCAGCCACGGCGACGTCGCCGTCTCGTCCTCACGCCGAGACGACGACCGTCCCCGCTCGCTCGGCCACCTCGGTCAGCGCCCGTTCGGTGTACACCCTGAGGAGCTGTTCGCGGAACTCCGCCGACGCCTGGAGGTCCTCCATCGGGAGCCATTCGTCGTCGACACTCGCTCGCTGTGCGGCGTTCTCGACGGTGTCGGCGTCGAGTTCCTCCCCTTCGAGCGCCTCCTCGACCGGTTCGAGACGGACGCCGTGGTCGATGACGCCGTTCGCTCCGACCCGAGCGTCGCCGACGACGCCCCCGTCGTGAGAGAGCGCGACGGCGACGCCGACCATCGCGTACCCCGAGGACGGACTCGGCTTCTTCGCGTAGGCGCTGACGACGTCCGGCTGCGACGGGAGTTCGACGCCCGTGAGCAGTTCGTCCTCCGCGAGTGCGGTCTCGTACATCCCCAGGAAGAAGTCGTCGACGGGAATCGTTCGGGACCCGTCGGGTCCGTGAGCGACCATCGTCGCGTCGGCGGCGAGCATCGCACCGGGGAGGTCCGAGGCGGGGTCGGCGTGGGCGACGTTGCCGCCGACGGTCCCCCTGTTTCGGACCTGAACGTCGCCGATTTCGTGGACCGTCTCGGCGACGATGCTCGCGTGCTCCCGTACCACGTCGGAGTCGGCGACGTCGGCGTACGTCGTGAGCGCGCCGACCGAGACGGTGTCGCCGTCGGCGTCGATGCCGCGCATCGAGTCGATGTGGCCGATGTCGACGAGGTGGTCCGGGCTGGCGAGGCCGGACTTCATCGTCGGGAGCAGGCTGTGGCCGCCGGCGAGAATCTCGGCAGCGGGGTACTCGTCGAGCAGGTCCAGCGCCTCCTCGACCGTCGAGGCGCGGTGGTACTCGAACTCGTCGGGGTACATCACTCCTCACCCCCGTCGGTCGCCACCGTCGTCTCACTGGTCGCGCGCCACACCGTCTCCGCCTTCAGCGGCATGTCGATGTGGTCCACGTCGAACGGCTCCAGCGCGTCACAGACGGCGTTGACGACCGCCTGCGGCGCGGCGATGGTCCCCGCCTCCCCGACGCCTTTCACCCCGAGCGGGTTCACCGGGCTCGGCGTGACGGTCGAGTCGGTCTCCATCGACGGGATCTGGACGGCCTTGGGGACGGTGTAGTCCTGCATCGACCCCGTGAGCAACTGGCCGTTCGACTCGTACTCGGCGCCCTCGTAGAGCGCCTGCCCGACGCCCTGGGCGACGCCGCCGTGAATCTGGCCTTCCACGATCTTCGGGTTGATCTGGTTGCCGACGTCGTCGACCGCGACGTACCTCTCGAAGTCGATTTCGCCCGACGCGGGGTCGACCTCGACGACGGCCGCGTGGACGCCGAACGGGAAGACGAAGTTCTCCGGGTCGTAGAAGGAGGTGGCTTCGAGCCCGGGCTCCATCCCCTCGGGGAGGTCGTGCGCCAGGTACGACTGCTGGGCGACCGCCTGGATGTGGATGGAGCGGTCGGGCGCGCCCGTCACGCTGAACTCGCCGCGCTCGAACTCGACGTCCTCCGACGCGACTTCGAGTTGGTGGGCGGCGATCTCGCGGGACTTCTCGACGAGCTTCTCGGAGCTCTTGACGAGGGCACTCCCGCCGACAGCGGCGCTCCGACTGCCGTAGGTTCCCATCCCCTGCGGGATCTCGTCCGTGTCGCCCTCGACGACCTCGACGTCGTCGTAGTCGATGCCGAGTTCGTTGGCGACGATCTGGGCGAACGTCGTCTGGTGGCCCTGGCCGTGGCCGGACGTGCCGACGTACGCCGTCACCGTCCCCGAGGGGTGGAAGCGGACGAGCGAACTCTCCCAGAGGCCGGCCTGTGCACCGAGTTGTCCCGCGAGTTCGGAGGGGGCGAGGCCGCAGGCCTCGATGTACGCCGAGAAGCCGACGCCCAGATAGCGACCCTCTTCGCGGGCTTCGGCCTGGCGCTCGCGGAACTCCTCGTAGTCGAGCATCTCCAGCGCCCTGTCCAGGGGTTTCTCGTAATCGCCGCTGTCGTAGACGACGGCGACGGGCGTCTCGTGGGGGAACTCCCGGACGAAGTTCTGTCGCCTGAACTCGGCGGGGTCCTCCCCGAGTTCCCTCGCGGCGAGGGTGACGAGCCGCTCGACGACGAACGACGCCTCCGGGCGACCCGCGCCGCGGTAGGCGTCCACGGGCGGGACGTTCGTGAACGCCCCCTCGACGGCGCAGTGGATGGTCGGGATGTCGTACTGTCCCGACAGCAGTGTGCCGTAGAGGTAGGTCGGGACCGACGGCGCGAACGTCGAGAGGTACGCCCCGAGGTTCGCCTTCGTGTCCACGCGGAGCCCCTGGATGGTGCCGTCGTCGTCGACGGCGATTTCGGCGTGCGTCTGGTGACCCCGGCCCTGCGCGTCGGTGAGGTACGTCTCCGTCCGGGTCGCCTGCCACTTGACCGGCCGCTCGACTCGTTTGGCGGCGATGGCGACGAGCGCCTCGTCGGCGTAGTGGTGGATCTTCGATCCGAAGCCGCCCCCGACGTCCGGCGCGCGCACCCGAAGCTTGTGCTCGGGGTGGTCGATGACGCCCGACATGAGCAGGCGGTGGAGGTGGGGGTTCTGGGTGGTCATGTGGACCGCCAACTCGTTCTCGGAGGGGTTGTACTCCGCGACGGCCGCCCGCGGCTCCATCGCGTTCGGGATGAGGAGCTGGTTCTCCAGGTCCAGTCCGACGACGTGGTCGGCGTCCTCGAAGGCGGCGTCGGTCGCTTCCCGGTCTCCGATCTCCCAGTCGAACGCGACGTTACCCGCGGCGTCGTCGTGGAGGGCCGGCGCGTCGTCAGCGAGGGCGTCGGCGGGGTCGGTCACCGCGTCGAGGATGTCGTAGTCGACTTCGATCCGTCCCACCGCGTCGTGGGCGAGATACCGCTCCTCGGCGACGACGACGGCGAGCGCGTCACCTTGGTAGCGGACGCGCTCCGAGGCGAGAATCGGGTGGTCGACCTGCTTCAGCGTGTCGAGGAGCCACCCGACGGGGAGCTTTCCGGGAACGTCGAGGTCCTCGGCGGTGAAGACGTCGACGACGCCGTCCATCTCCTCGGCGGCGCTCGTGTCGATTCCCTCGATGGCGGCGTGGGCGTGTCGGCTCCGCTTGATGGCCACGTGGCACATCCGCGGGAGTTGGATGTCGTCGGTGTACTCCGCGTCGCCCGTCAGGAGCGCGGGGTCCTCGCGGCGCTCGATTGCCGACCCGAGGATGTCCGCGGCGTCGACTTCCGCCGCGTCTTTCGACTCGACGCCCATCGTCAGTCACCTCCCCCGTCCGCGGCGAGTTCCTGCTTCTGCGAGCGCATCGTCTCGGCCGCGTTCTCGACGGCGCGGACGATGTTCTGATAGCCCGTACACCGACAGAGGTTGCCTTCGAGGGCCTCGCGAATCTCCGCTTCGGAGGGGTCGGGGTTCTCTTCCAGCAACTGGAGTGACGTCATCATCATCCCGGGCGTGCAGTAGCCGCACTGCAGGCCGTGTTCCTCCTGAAAGCCCTGCTGGATGGGGTGAAACTCCCCGTCGTCGGCCAGCCCTTCGACGGTCGTGACCTCCGCGCCGTCGACTTGCACCGCCAAGAGCGTACAGGACTTGACCGCGTCGCCGTCGAGGTGGACCGTACAGGCACCGCACATGCTGCTCTCACAGCCGACGTTCGGTCCCGTGTACCCCATCTCGTCGCGCAGCGCGTGGATGAGAAGCGTCCGCGGTTCGACGCTCAGTTCGTGTTCGGTGCCGTTTACCGTGAGTGTGATGTCGTGTGTCATTCGAGCGGGTTCCGTCGTGTACCGCGTTCGTGGTCTCCGTCCCGGCCGCGTGTCCCCCGGTGCGATCCGTCCGTGACTGGCGCTCGACGGCGACGACCGCCTCGCTCCCGAGACGCGTCGACGACGACTGTCTCGGGTCGGTCGCACTGCCGAGGAACTGACGGCGAAGAGGGGAGTCGTCGGCGTCGACCGTCCCGGCTACGCGCATCGTCACGCCACCGCCGACACCGTGCCAGGCCGTCTCGTGGTCATCGTGCTCTCCCTCCACGAGCAATAATTAATTGTTACATAATAACTCTTTCCCGCACGTATGTAATCTAATTCGGTTATCGACCTCGGCGAACGTGCCCGCTCGTGCACTCTCGTGTGCGTCCGTCGCGCCCCGCTCGTGGACGAGACGTGGTCTCGAAGCTGAGCGCTTTAGTGGGCGCCCGCCGACGTACGGCGCATGGACCGCATCTCCGCGCTTCGCAACATCGAGGACGCGCTCCGGACGTTCGAGCGCGGCGAGGTCGACCTCGCCACGACGGAGCGACAGGTGGTGAACGTCCTGCGCACCTACGCGACCGACTTCGAGGGTGAGGACGAACTGGCCGCGTACCGCGCCGACGGCGACGAGCGGGCGGAGGGGCTGGTCGTCGTCGCCACGTCCCCCGAGGAGGCTGAGGCGCGCGTCAGGGACTTACTCGACGCGGACGACGACCTCCACGTCACCGTCGACCGCCTCGGCTGAACCGTTATCCGTCGTGATACTCACACCCCGAACGTTTTGACCCGCTCCCCACATTCGGCGTGCTGTGCTGCTCGTGGTGACCTACTCGCGCGCGGCCCGGACGTCGCTCCGCAACGTGTGTCGTACTCACGACGAGACCGTCGTCCGTCGGTTCGGTCGTGCGGCGCTCCTCGACGACACCCACCACGGCGCGTTCCTCGCGCTCCGACTCGTCGAGAAACACGGCGCGGACGTCCACGTCGAACTGACCCGCCCGCTGAACGAGTTCGCCGACGTGCCCGACGAGGTGCGCGCGGCCGCCCGAGCGTACGAGGATCGCGACTCGCCGAGCACGCCGTACCACGCGTTCGTCCGCGACACCGACC
The DNA here is from genome assembly GCF_002906575.1 of Salinigranum rubrum. Classification (NCBI taxonomy): domain Archaea; kingdom Methanobacteriati; phylum Methanobacteriota; class Halobacteria; order Halobacteriales; family Haloferacaceae; genus Salinigranum; species Salinigranum rubrum. The sequence continues at coordinate 3,742,347 of NZ_CP026309.1, read as the reverse complement.
ACCCGTCGCCGTCGACGCTCCGCGGGCGCCACCTGTGAGCTTCGTCCCGACGCGGATTCCCGCACCGCGCCGCCGACCGGGGGAAGTCGTCGTCTCGATCGATGGTGTCTCGTTCCGCGGCCGCGCGCTCGACCTCCGCGGCGCCGACCTCTCGCCCGAGGCGGTCGCGACTGCGGTCGAGGCGGCGGCGACGCCGGGAGCGTCCGTCCGTCGACGACCGCGGGTGCAGGTCGACTGTGAGCCTGCCCGCCCGGTCCACGCGCACGTGACCCGGATTCCGCCACCGCCCTCGTTCGACCTCTACGACGCGCTCGTCGCCGCTGCGCGCTCGAACGGCCACGTTCCGCCTTCGGTCCGCTCCCTGGAACGCGCCCGCACTGACCTCGCCGACCTCGCCGGTCCCGACTCGGTCGACCTGTCGTCGGCGAAGCGCCGTGTCGCCGACGCCGGCACCAGAGAGCGCCGACTCGACGAGCGCGTCGCGACCCTTCGGGGGCGGTTGGAGGCGCTCAGGGAGGTCGGCGCCGACACGACGGCGGTCGAGACGGAACTCGCTGACGCGGTCGGATCGCTCACCGAGGTCGAGACCGAGCGCATCGCCGCCGAACAGCGGCTTCGACAGGTCGAGCGCGTCGCGCGGTCCGCACGCGACCGGAGACAGCGACGCCTCCGTCTCACAGACCGCGTCGACAACCTCCGGCGTCGGGCCCGCCACGAACTCGTCTCAGAAGCGTTCGACGCGTTCGCCGATGCGCTCGGGTCGATTCCCGGCGACGTCGAGGTCGGACGCGACCCGGCCTCGTACGAGGGGGACCCGACGACCGCTGCGCTCGCCGTGGCCCACGTCGCCCGCGTCGACGCGCCGCTCGTCCTGTCGGTCGACCGCTTCGGGTCGCCCGGGGAGGCCGCCACCCGCCTCGACGTCCCCGTCATCCGGACGTGAGCACTCGCCGCGAGCGTCCACTGATTCATATACCGGGAGGCGGCCAGACGGCGTATGACGCATCCGTCGGACTCGGGGCACCCACGAGAACGTGCCCGCCCGACCCACCCAATCCGCCGGAACGACTACGACCACGACCACGACCGCGCTGTCGACAGCGAAGACGACTGTGCGCACGCGTCCGGTTCGACCCGGGCCGGTCCGCTCGTGGCCGAGTGGGAGTTCACACGCACGGACGACGCGACGCTCGTGACGGTCCACGTGACGAACACGCACGCCGCTCCCCGAACGGTCCGCCTCGAAAACCGTCTCGACGGACCGGCCCTCCCGCCGCGGCGTCGCGGCGTCGTCGAGGCGGGCTGGGACGAGGACGGGATGACGCGGCGCGTTCCCGGCGAGGAGCGAGTGTCGGTCGGTTACGCGTGTCACGCGCCGCCGAAGACCCCGCCGGTCGAGATACACGACGGGCCGGACGACGCGACGACCGACGAGACGCCGATGGCTCGGGCGCTCCGGTCGCTCGGCGACCACGCCCCGCCTCGATGCGTCGTCTCGCCCGACGTATCCACCGGTTCCGACCCCGCTCTCGCCCCCGGGTCACCCCGTGAATCCGCGTCGACACCTCCGGCCGAGCCAGCACCCGAGGACGACCAGTCGACCGAATCGGTGGGCGAGGACGACGACCACGCGACCGAGCCAGCGGACGACGACGGCGGCCACGCTGTCGCGGAAACGACGTTCGACACGGGCGGGGAGGAGTGTGGCCTCGTCCCTCCGACCGCTGGTCCGTCGTCGGAGGCCGTCCCCGTGACCGTCGCGGCGTGGTTCCGCGCCGTGGAGGCGCGACTCGCCGCCGCCGACCGACTCGCAGGCGACGTCGAGGAGGCGACGCCCGTCATCGCGTCGCTCGGTGGCCGTGCCGGCGTCGAGGTACTCGGGACGACGCTCGAAGCCGACGCGGCCGCGCTCGCTCGCGTCGCGGCCCGCGCGAGCGAACTCGCGGGCCGCGTCGACGGAGCGGACGTTCCCGACCTGGAGGGGCCGCGGTGATTCTCGCCGTCGCGGGCGGCAAAGGCGGCGTGGGCAAGTCGACCGTCGCCTACAACCTCGGCGCCGCACTCACCGACTCGGGTTCGTCTTCGGCGTCGTCGGCGCACCGAGCCGTCGTCGTCGACGCCGACCTGAGTATGGCGAACCTCCCCGTCGGACGCGGTCCGGACCTCCACGACGTCCTCGCCGGCCGCGCGTGCCCGCTCGAAGCGGTCCGCCACGGCGTCGTGTCGGTTCTCCCGTGCGGTCGCTCGCTCGCCGGCGCGCGGGCGGCCGACCTGCGGCGTCTCGCCGACACCGTCCGGGCGGTCGAGCGGGAGTACGGCGACGTCGTCGTCGACTGCCCCGCGGGCATGCGCTCCGACGCCGGCGTCCCGCTCGCCGTCGCCGACGCCTGTCTCCTCGTCTCCACTCCCGACCCGTTCGCGGTGGCCGACGTGGTCCGGACGCGCGAACTCGCGCGCGAACTCGACTGTGGCCTCGTCGGCGTGGTGCTCAACCGTGCCGACGACGTCCCCAAGCGGACCATCGAGACGTTCGAGCGACTCCTCGGCGCGCCGGTCACGTGCCTCCCGACGGACGCGGCGCTCGCGCGCTCGCTGGAGACGGGCCGTCCGCTCGGCGCAGACGACGCAGACCCCGCGACCGGTCGGCTCTCGCGACTCGCCGATACGGTCGACGCGGCGCGCCACTGAACCGAACGGGTCAGACGGTGCGTGAAACGACAACTGGAGCGTCGTCGGTTCCCTGCCGGTTCCCTCCGTCTCGTCTCACATCGGCTGGGACCCGCCGAACTGGATGGCGACGTACAGCAGGGTAAACAGCGTCGCGTTGTAGATGCCGTGGACCAGCGCCGGCACGACGAGGTTCTTCGAGTACTCGTAGACGGCGCCGAACACCAGGCTCGGGAAGAAGAGGACGACGATGGAGACGAGGCGGGCGCCGGCACCGCCCGAGAGCGCGACGAAGTGGATGGCGGCGAAGATGGCGCTGGCGATGACGATGCCCGGGACGGCGTCGAACGTCTCCCGCAGGCGGTTCTGGACCACCCCTCTGAACAGGAGTTCCTCGCCCGGACCGATGATGAGAAGCGAGGCGGGGATGAGGAGCAAGAGCACCTCGGGGTTCTCCGCGCCGAGTTCGGCGGCCTGGTTCGACCCGGCCTGGATACCCGCGGCGGTGACGACGATGGCGCCGGTGATGGCGACGCCGATGGCGGTGACGTAGCCGACGACGACCGCGCCGACCTCGGGCAGGGAGGGGACCCGAACGCCGAGGTAGTCGGCCGTGAGGCCGCGATACCGGAGATAGCCGAGGGCGACTCCGCCGAAGGCGACGCCCTGCAGGAGGACGAGCGAGGCGACGATGAACCCGAGCGGCGTGATCCGGACGCCGCTGGCCCGCACTGCCGTGATAGAGCCGAACACCAGCGCGGTCCCGGCGACGATTCCGACGATAGCGACGGCCACCGCAACGGCGACGGAACGCAACGGGGACGACGCCTCACCGAGGGAGACGGACATACCTCCCGTCCGGGCTCTGTGAACAAAACACGACTGGTCGCCGAACCACTCCGCCCCCGACCGAGTGCGAAACAGTCATACTGTCGACATCGAATGGGACGAACGAACCACTGGATGCCCCGCCAGCGAGTCACGTGCGCGCCTGAGCCCCGCTCTCTCCTCCGCAGTCACCGCCTTCTCGCTCGGCTCGACGGCCCCGGCCGGCCCGCCGCACGCGGCAAGCGGAGCGACCGGTCTCGCACGGTTTCGGGTCGCGGGAGGGTCGGTGGATGACCCGGACGCCGACGTTCGCCGTCCTCGCGTGCGTGCTGGTCGTTCTCGGGAGCTTCGGGGTCGGAGTCGGGGGTGTCAGCGGGGCGAACAACGCGACAGCGACGACGACCCGGACCGCGACAGCGACGCCGACTCGCTCGTCGACACCGACCGCGACCGCAACGTCGATGCCGACGCGGACTGAATCCCCGTCGTCGACTGCGACTCCGTCCCCGACTTCAGCCCCGACCCCGTCCTCGACGCCCACCTCGACGGCGACACCGACGCTGACGCCGACCGTATCGCCCACACCGACTGCATTACCGACGTCAGCGACGACACCCTCGACCGAGACGCCGACGCTCACCACGTCGTCGACGCCCACCACGTCGCCCTCGACCGAGACGCTACCGTCGAAACCGACCGCAACACCCACACGCACGTCTCCGGCTACGGCCACGCCCACACCGACCGCACCCGACGACGTCGTCACCGAGAACGGGGTCCTCACCTTCCGGGAGAACCGAACCGGCGTCGTGGCGCCCGGAGTCGAGGTCCGTGCGCCTGCGGTCACCGTCGACGGCGACGGGCGGCGGCTCTCGGGGTCGTGGGTGAGCGTCGGAACCGGCGTCGAGGCGACGAACGACTCGGTCGAGTCGCTCGCCGTCTCCGACCTCGCGCTCTCGCAGTGGCAGACCGGTATCGTCGTCGCCGACGCGAGCACGCTCCGCGTCGAGAACGCCACGGTCGGTGCGACGGCCCACAGCGTCGTGGCCGAGAACCTCTCGACGGCCACGGTCGAGGACGCGCGACTGTCCGCGTCGACCGGCGGCGCGTTCCACGACGTCGGGACCGTCCGGCTCCGGAACGTCGCGGGGGAAAACTCGTCTTCGACGAGGGAACGCGCGTCGCGGCGTCGAACGTCTCCTTCTCCCGAAAGGGGCCCGTCGACTTCACCGGACGGAACGTCACGCTCGACGGGGCCGTGAACGTCCCGCGGCCGCCGACGGACCACACGCGCGTCGGTCCGGCGCTCGTCGTCTCGAACGCGGGTACGAACGCGACTGTGACCGTCGAACTCCCCGCCAGAGCGCCACCGGGGACGCCGAACGAGACGCTCTCGGTCTGGCGGTACGACGGGAACTGGTCCGAACTCCCGACGACGCGACCCGACGGCCGTCTCGCCGTGACGCTCTCGCCCGACGACGCGGTGACCGTCGTCGCGCTCGGTGCGACCGAACCGCGACTCGTGACCGCCCGGTCGGCGGACGCGCTGTCGTCGACCGTCGGGAACGAGACGACCCTGAACGTCACGGTCCGCAACACCGGCACCGAGGCGTTCCCCCTCGCGAACGTGACCGTCCGCGGGCCGAACGCGAGTCAGTTCTCGGTCGTCGACGGCGGCCTCGGGTCGTCGACGCCGGAGCAGACCGCGACAGCGACGCCACAGCCCACGCCCACGTCGACCGCGACGGCGTCGAAGCGAGCGTCCGGGTCGGCCGCGTCGAAGGAGACGTCACAGCCGTCGGGAGCCACTCGTCCGACACGAATCGCGCCGGGAGCGTCACGCCGCGCCACCGTCGCGTTCGCCCCCGAATCGCCGGGTATCGCGCACGCGACGCTGGTGTTCGACCGGGCGAACCACACCGACGCCGTGACCGTCGACCTCGTCGGCACCGCGGCGACTCCCGGCACGTCCGTTCACGTCGTCGACGGGACCGACACCGACACCGACGACGCCTGCGAGGTCGACGACGGCGACGACGTCGTCATCGACGAGTACGGCCGACGCGTCCTCCGCGTCTCGGACAACCTCTCCTGCGTGCTGGACCCGCGAGAGCGAGACTCGGACGAGTCGCGGGAGGAGCCGTCGAAGCCGCCCACGACGGCGGCCCCACCGGCTGTCGGCGTCCCGACCGTGACGACCCCCGCGAACGAGACGACGACACCCACGCCGACGGCGGTCACACCCACGCGGACGACGTCAACACCCGCGTCGACCACGACGCCTCCCGAACGCTCCCCCGCCGGGGAGTCGGGAACCCCAGCGTCGACACCATCGACTCCCGGGGCGAGTCCCCGACCGCTCACCGACGCGCGTCCGCCGACCGTGACTGCGGACGGGTCGAAGAGTCCGGCCACGACACCGGTCACGACGCCTGGGTTCGGCGCCCTTTCGGCGGTCGCCGCGGTCGCAGCGTTGACGCTGGCCGCGCGTCGAGCGCGCCGTCGTCTGCCGTGACCGTCACTCGCCGCGACCGTGGAGTTCGTACGCGAACACGCCCAGCAGCGTCCGGCCGTCTCTAACACTCCCGTCGAGCGCCTGCGCGAGGAGGTCGTCGTAGGGTGCCGTCGAGACGCGGATGCTCTCGTTGAAATCGAGCTCTTGCTCGCCCGTCGGCGTGCAGTCGCGGGCGACGAAGTAGTGGTGGACGGCGTTGGCGACGCCGTTTATCGGCTCGGAACTGAGGAGCGGTTCGACCGTGCCGGCCTCGTACCCGGTCTCTTCGGTCAGTTCGCGGCGGGCCGCGTCGGCGAGGTCGTCGTCGTCCGGTTCCGTGGTTCCGGCGGGGAGGCCACGACTCACCCGTCCGACCGCCTGCCGCCACTCCTCGATGACGACGAGTTCCTCACCCTCCTCGCGCTCTTTTTCTCTCCCTGCGACGAACGGGAGGACGACCACCGCGGGCGGTTCGTCGACGTAGTGGTAGTCCGTCTCGGTGCCGTCAGGGAGGCGGACGTCGTCGCGGCGAACGTCGAAGCCCGGACAGGAGTAGTCGATGGCCGAGTCCAGAAGCTCCCACGCGAGGCCGTCAGTGTCGGGCGTCCCCGTCCCGCCGTCCTTGCTCTCGCGGTCCATACTCGGTGGGGGGAAGGCGTCGGCAAAGGCGTGTTCATCCGGGGTCGCGTGGGAGCGTCAGCCCCGACTCCATCGACCCGCGGCCCACGTCCGCAGGTGAACGCCGCCGCCGGCCAGACCGAGGAGGAGGGCGAGGAGCGTCGTCGCGACGTGGAGTTCGGAGATCCAGAACGGGATGGGGACGCTCGTCCGGATGATCTGGAGGAGGGAGGTGAGCACCGGTATCTCGCCCTCCGTGGAGGTGTCGCCGGGAGTCCCGTACAGCCGGGCACCGACGGTCTCGCCCTCGGGGAGGCGCTCGGCCTCGTAGGGGATGAGCGGCGTCCGGTAGCTCCACACCGTCTCGCCCGACTCGTTCACCTCGACGATCCGCTGGTTCGCGGAGTCGGTGACGAGCGTGTTGCCGTTGGGGAGGCGGTCGGCGTCGCGCGGCCACGAGAACGTCACGCCCTCGGCCTGTCGGAGGACCCACGCCTCCTCCCACTCGCCCGACTCGGTACGGTGAAGTTCGACGATCCGGTTGTTCTCCGAGTCCGCGACGAGGACGGCGCCCTCGCCGAGCCACTGCGGGTTGTGCTGGTGGTCTAAGAGGTCGGGGTCGCCACAGCGGACGTCGTCGTCGCCGTCGGTGTCCTGAAGCTGGTCGAACTGGGTGCAGTCGTCGTCGTCACTTCGCTCTCTGTCCTCGTTGATTACTTCCACCACGCCAGCGCCGCGCTCGACGACGACGAGTTGGTTCGCGTTGCGGACCGATACCAGAAACCGGTCGTCTCCCAGGTAATCGACGTCGTTGATGTGGAGCCAGTCGCGCCGGGTGGGGTCGTCGGGCGCGTCGTAGAAGCCGCTCGCGCGCCACTCCCACGTCTCCTCGCCGGCCTCGTTGACGGTGAATATCCGCTCGTGCTCCATGTCGCTCATGACGAGTTCGCCCGAGGGGAGCGGCTCGACGTCGTGAACCTCGCTGTTCACCCTCGTTCGGACGGGGAAGGAGTACTCCGATTCGACCGTCGGTTCGGCACCCGAGGGGTCGATGACGCGGTAGCCGGTGTGGGTACACGGCGACTCGTAGGGGCCGCAGTCGGTGTAGCCCGAGTGCATGAACCCCGCGAGGACGCGCTCCTCGGAGACGTACGTCACGTCGAAGTACGAGTCGGCCGACCCCTCCCGCCACACTATCTCTGATCCCGAGAGCAAGTAGACGCTGCCGTCCTCGTGGAGGCCGGGGCCGCCGCCCTGTGAGCCGACGAGCGTCCGCGACGGGCCGTCGCTTTCCGAGGCGGTGTCGGTGGCCCCGATGGTCGGGGCCGTCACGGCGCTCGCGCCCAGTGGGACGACGAGGACGACGCAGGCCGCGAGAAGGAGGAGGTTGGCCGTTCGGGTCGAGCGGGTCATCTCGTATCACGCCCTCTGTGTATCGAGTTGTAAGCCTTCTCATCCCACGCGAGGGGTTGCTCCGCTCGGAACTGACGCGCCGTACCATCCGTGATTCTCTAGTCTCGAACGCAGCCTTCGTGTTCTCGTTCCCATTACGAGCTATGATAGTCGAAGGCTAACAGTATTGTGGGAGGAGTCTGTACCGGGCCCATGGACGCGAACCAGGCCGACGAAAACCTCCTCCTCGGGTTGTACCGACGGTACGTCGGGCCGCCGGAGGCCGAACGAACCGTCTACGGGGGTTCGGACTGTTCTTCGGTGGCATCGCCCTGGCGCTCATCGGGATCGTGGTCTTTCTCGCGAGCGCGACGGTGCCGCCGGACGACCTCTTCCGGTACACGCTGCGCGAACTCGCCGGTGCCGCCGGCGCCGTCGGGTTGCCGGCGCTGTTGCTCGGTGTGACCGTACTCCTCCCGGTCGACCGCAAGGCGCTCTACGCCGCGGCGGCCGGCACCGCGGTCTGTCTCGTCGGCGTCGGCCTCTTCTCGGCCTCGTACCCGTACGCCTGGAACGTCGTCGGCTCCGACCGGAGCGGACAGGTCGTCGCCGTCTACGCGCTCGGCATCGTCGTCGTCATCGGCGCGACGGGCGCCGCGCTGGTCGGCCACCACGTCCACCGAGCCTCGAAGACGGAACGCATCGTCGAGCGCGAGGTCGTCGAGTCCGGCGGTGAGAGCGTGGCCGAGACCGTCACGGACGAACAGGTCCGGCGCGACATCGACGAGGCGATGGCCGACTCCGAACTGTCGTGGGGCGGCGTCGACAAGATGAAGACGAAGCGACTGAAGCTGAACACCGACGCCTTCGACGACATCGACAGTTCGAACGTCGCGGAGGTCGAGGCGAAGACCGTCCGCAGTTCGGGGAGGAACGTCGACGACGCGGTCAACGCGATGAAGGGGCTCCGTGGCGGCGAGACGAAGGAGGAACGCAGCACCCAGACGACCGACGACCAGACGGCCGCGCTCCGCGCGCTCCGTGAGAAGCAGGCTGCCGAGGAGATTGCGACCGACGGCGAGGGCGTCGTCGACCGACTGCGGAACATCTTCTCCTGACTCTCTCGGTCGAACGCGGTCCGTCACCTCTTCGAGCTCTCGATTCTGAATACGACTTCTCGCCCGGCGAACGCTCGACATCTCGACACCCCTTCTGTACCCGTGTTTCGAGAACGCGCTTTTAAATAGGTTTTATACGTGATTTATGAGGGCGATGCCGTCAGACGTTTTCACAGGTGATATCCAGGGGGAATCATTTATCACGATCCTTGAACGTGTCGAACTATGGCAAAGGGCCTTGACGTCGGCACGATGAACATCATCTCCGGCCAGCAGGAAGAGGCGGAGACGGTGTTCGTTCAGCAGCGCAACTCCTTCGTGGAGATCGAGTACAGCGACATGGCGGACCAGATGCTCTCGCGGAGTGACGTACTCCACATCCGCAAGGGCGACCAGGTGTACGTCGTCGGCGACGACGCGCTGAACTTCGCGAACATCTTCAACCGCGAGACGCGGCGCCCGATGAGCCAGGGCATCCTCTCGTCGGACGAGTCATCGGCGATTCCGATGATCAAGCTCATCACCGAACAGGTGGTCGGCGAACCCGCCTACGACGGCGAGCGCCTGTTCTTCTCGTCGCCCGCGGACCCCATCGACTCGAAGCTCAACACGCTGTACCACGAGAAGACGCTCGAATCGATGCTCGGCGACATCGGATACGACCCCGAACCGATCAACGAGGGGATGGCGGTCATCTACTCGGAACTCGCCGATCACAACTTCACCGGCCTCGGCGTCTCGTTCGGTGCGGGCATGACGAACGTCTGCCTCGCGTACTACGCCGTTCCGGTGATGAAGTTCTCCATCGCCCGCGGCGGTGATTGGATCGACGAACAGACCGCCCACGCCACCGGAACGCCGGTCGACAAGGTCACCTCCATCAAGGAGGACGGCTTCGAACTCGACTTCACGACCGACGTCGGCGGCGTCGAGGGCGCGCTCGCCATCTACTACGAGAACCTCCTCGACTACGTCATCAAGAACATCTCGCGGGAGGTCGACGAGGAGGACGTCGAGGAAGGCCTCGACGTTCCCGTGGTCGTCACCGGCGGCACGTCCTCGCCGGACGGGTTCGAGAAACTCTTCGAGGACCACCTCCGCGACGCGCCCATCCCGTTCTCCATCAGCGACGTTCGGACGCCCGAGGAGCCGCTCTACAGCGTCGCGCGCGGTTCACTCGTCGCCGCCCGTTCCGAGGAGGAACAGCAGACGGCGGCCGCCCCGAGCGAAGACTGAGACGGTCGGTTGTCCTGTGTTCCGGTCGTCGCCGCCTCGGGATGGCGACAGCCGAACGACCGACAACGGGCCGTATCAGCCCCTCGACTCACTTCCTCGATTCTTTCGACGCTTCAGGCCGGAGCGGCGGCGCTCACTCGGACGCTCCCGACCCCGACTCCGCACGGCGCACCGCGGGCGTTCCGTCGAACGTCACCGGTGTCGGCGCCTCCCGTTCCGCGTCCGTCTCCCCGGTGCCGCCGTTCGCTTCCGCTCCGTCCCCGCCGCCGTAGAACCGTTCGAGCGCCTCGGTCCACGTCTCGACGCGCCGACGGGGTGTGGAGTCGCCCCAGTCGGCCGCACGCACGGGAACGGTCAGGTCCTCGTCGGTCGTCTCCGTCCCGTAGAAGCGCCTGAGCGCCTCGCTCCACGACTCGACGCGTGCCCGTGCGCCGCGGTGTTCCGCCTCGATGCCGACGTGTCCACACCGCTCGCAGACGGGTGCCTCGCGGTCGCCGAGGCGGTACGTTGCGAGCGGCGCTCCACACTCGGGGCAGTCCATACGGGCCGTTCGCCACGCGGACACATATAAACTGCCGCCCGTCGGCGGTCGCTCTCCAGACGGGTCGTCGCCGGCGTGGCAAACGACTATGACATGCGTATTCTTATCACGGATATGTCTCTCGCACGACACGGCTCCGGACCGAACGCGGTCCTGCGGGCCTTCGCCTCGCAGGTCCATCCGGTGTTCATGCTCCCCCCGCTGGCCGCGAGCGCGTTCGGCGCGGTGCTCACCCGTGAGGGGGTCGACGGACTCGCGTTCGTTCACCTGTCAGTCGTCTTCTGCGCGCTGTACACGGCGCACGTGAAGGACGGCTACGTCGACTTCTACGTTCGAGCGGAGGACGACGACCACCCGCTCACCGAACGCGGCTGTCGCTCCGCGCTCGCCCTCTCGACGCTCGGGTTCGCCGTCGGCACCGCCGTCATCGGCCTCGCCGTCGACCTCGTCGCCGTCGTGCTCTGTCTCCCGGGGTGGCTCGTGGGCTACCTCCACGCGCCCCAACTGGACACACATCCCGTGACGGCGACCCTCGGCTATCCGGTCGGCATCGGCTTCGCGCTGCTCGGCGGCCACTACGTTCAGGTACGGTCGCTCTCGGTCACCGTCGTGGCGTTCGCCGCCGTCTTCGTCGTCATCCTCGCCGGCATCAAGGTGGTCGACGACGCGACCGACTACGCGTACGACCGCTCCATCGGGAAGCGGACCGTCGCCGTCGTCCTCGGCCGCACCCGGGCACGGCAGGTCGCGTACGGACTGATGCTCGTCGGCCTCGCGGGCGTGGTCGGCTTCGCCCTCGTCGGCGTCTTCCCGCCCTCGTCCGTCGGCGCGGTGGTCGCGTTCGGTGCCGTCGCGTGGGTCGCCCGTCGCGCCGGCGACGACGACCGCCTCGCGACGATGCTGCTCGTCCGGGGGTCGTACCTGTTCCTCGCGGTGCTCGTGGTCGCGGTCTGGTTCCGCCCGCTCGTGGGGTTCAGATGATCCCCGACATCGGCGTCCTCGGCCCGTACACGTATCTGGCGACGGAGCTTCTCTGGGGCTGTGTCGCGCTCTGTCTGCTGTGGTACGCCGACGCCTTCCGCGCGGCGGCCCGGACGACGCTCGTTCTCTACCCCTTCGCGTACCTCTGGGACTGGTACACCCTCGAAGTCGGTGTGTTCGCCATCCCGCTCCGGACGGGCGTCGAGTTCCTGGGTATCCCCGTCGAAGAGCACGTCTTCATGCTCGTCGTCCCGGCGATGGTCGTCGGCACGCACGAGTCGCTCCGGCGCGTCGAGGACGAGTGACTCGGGCTCCCGTGGAGAGCGACCCGGGTAGAGGCTTTTGTGTCTGGTCGGTGTACTGCCATCATGGTTCCTCTCGACCACGGGACGTTCCGTGCCTGGCTCGACGAGTACGCGACCGCGTGGGAGACCGGCGACGCGGACGCGGCCGCGGCGCTGTTCGCCCCCGACGCGACCTACCACGAGACGCCGTTCACCGAGCCGCTCGCCGGGCGCGACGCCATCCGGGCGTACTGGACGGAGACGACCGCCGCCCAGGAGGCGACGGACGTCCGCGCGACCGTCGAGAGCATCAACCGGGCGACGGGCATCGCACGGTTCCGGGCCCGGTTCGTCCGCGACGCGACGACCGTCGACCTCGACGGCGTCCTCTCCGCCCGGTTCGTCGCGGGCGACTGCGTCGAGTTCCGCGAGTGGTGGCACGCGAAGGGCTAATCGCACACCGACGCCGTCACGTTCTTGTGCTCAGCACTGGACGAACGAGCGATGGTCGACTTCTGCGCCGTCGTCGGCGACGGACACGCCGCCGAGACGACGCGAGACCGCCTCCTGTGGACCGGCGACGAACGCGTCGACCGCTACGAGTCCGACAGCCTGGACCTCGTCGACGCCCGCCGACCGGACGACCCGGGTGGCCCGGTCCGCGTCCGCGACGGCGACCTCCTCGTGTGGCTCTGGGGGACCGTCTACGGCGCGGACGAGGGACGCGCCTACCACCCCCGACCGGACCACGAGTCGAGCGCCGCGTTCGTCGCCGAGCGGTACGCCGTCGAGGGACCGGCGGCGCTCGCGGACCTGAACGGTGAGTTCTGCGCGCTCGCGTACGACCGCAGCGACGAGACGCTCTCCCTTCTCACGGACCGACTGGGCACGTACGACGTCTACTACACGGTGTGTGACGGCGCACTCGTCGTCTCCTCCTCGCTGCAGGCGCTCGCGTTGTATCCCGGGCTGACGCCGAGGTTCGACGCCAACGCCCTCCAGGCGTTCTGCGTCTACACCCGCGCGATGGGGGTCCGAACGCCCCTGAAGGGCGTGTCGAGAGCGCCGCCGGCCGCGGTCACGGCCTACGACCCCGAGACAGGGGTCGATTCCCATCCGTACTGGCGACCCAGACACCGACCCGTCGACCGCGACCGAGGGTTCTTCGTCCGGGAGTTCGAGCGGCGGTTCCGTGCGGCGCTCGCGGACCGACTCCCCGACGACGGCGACCTCGGCGTCTTCCTCAGCGGCGGGAGCGACTCGCGGCTCGTCCTCGCGGGGCTCGACGAGGCGGCGAGAGACCGGACGACCGCCTACCACCTCGCGAACTGGATGAGCCGGGAGGCGCGCACGGCCGAGCGGGTGGCGCTGACCGCCGACGTCGACTTCGCGCTTCTCGACCGCGACCGGGAGTACCTGAAGCGGTCGATGCAGCGGAACCCGGGACTGTCGAACTTCTCGGGGCGGTTCGACCAGGCGTACGCCGAGGTGTTCATGGACCGCGTGAGAGAGGAGGTCGACGTCGTCGTCGACGCCACGTACGCCGACATCCTGTTCAAGGGCTGGGGGCTCCCGCGCCGACACCTCGACCTCCCGGTCGGTCGCGTCTCGCTCCCGCTCGCGGGGGCGAGTTCGTCCGTCGACGACTACGTCGACCTGTGGGCGCGCGACCCGCCGTCGTACCTGTCGGCCCCGAAATCGGGTCGCGCGCTGCTCCGCGACGAGATTTACTGGCGTGGCGAGGAGGTGTTCCACCACGGCGTCTCGTACCCGTCCCCGGTCGAACTGTTCGTCTGGAGCCACGTCCACCCACAGACCAACATGGGCGGGTCGTTCGTCTTCCGCAGCCTCCGCCAGCACCTCCCCCACCGGAACCCCCTGTTCGACTCGCGGCTCGTCGACCTCTCGCTGTCGATGCCCCTCCGAACCCACGTCCGCCACAACGTCGTCGACCGCGCGGTCCACGCCCTGGACCCCGCCCTCGCCGCCATCCCTCACGCCGAACGCGGCGTCCCGCCCGCGTACGACTTCCCCCGGTCAGCCGTCGCGGAACCGCTCGTCGCGCTCGGACGGAAGGTGACCGGCGCGGACGGGTCGCCCCGGCCCGACCTTGGGCACGGCCCGTGGGAACCGTCCGCGGCGGTGCTCCGTCACCGACCGTACTTTCGGGAGGCGCTCGACGAACGGGCCGACCTGCTCGAACGCGTCCCCGAACTCTCCCGTTCCGGCGCGGAGGCGTGCTTCGACGCGCACCTCGCGGGCGAGGACCACGCACAGGAACTGTTCACGCTGTTGACGCTGCTCCACACGCCCGTCGCTCGCGACGTCGCGGCCGCGTCCGGCGGTTCGAACGGGTGACGAGACGACCGGGAGACCGACGGTAGGCCTCGCCTACCACCCCGTACGGGTCGGCACACGGGCGGTTCGGACGTTCGTAACTATCTGATTGTCGCACCCAAGTGAGTGTATGGCAGGCCGTGATCCCTCGCCGGTCCGTCGCCCACGGGTCGTCGTCTTCGCCGCGTTCCGCCGGCCCGGTCCGGCGGTCGACGAGACGACGTGGTGGGAACGGACGTTCGCGTTCGACACCCCCATCGACGTGAGAGGGCTCCGCGAGCCGCTCCGGTACGACACCGCGACCGACGTCGCGCTCTGTGTGACCGGGGTCGGCCACGTCGAGGCCGCGACGAGCGTCGCGGCGTTGCTCGCCTGCCCGACCCTCGACTGCTCCGAGACGGTCTTCCTGACCGTCGGGGTCGCCGGGGCGCCGCCGTCCCGCAGCACCATCGGCGCGGTGTTCCTCGCGGACGCCGTCGTCGACTGGGACCAGAAGTACCGTCTGGACACCGGGGAGGGGACGGTACTGTCGACGTTCCCGTTCAAGGAGCGCAACGAACTCTGCAAGCGGTTCGACCCGACGCTGGTCGAGACGGCGCGGGCGGTGGCCGCCCGCGTCCCGCTCGCCGACTCGGCCGCGGCGGCCCGCCTCCGCGCGGACTACCCGGACGTGGTCGCCCGCGGCGACCCGTTCGTCGCGGTCGGGAGCTCCGTCAGCGGCTCGGAGTTCTGGCACGGCGCCGAGAACGCCGCGTGGGCCGACCGCGCCTGTGCGGAGTTCGGCATCTCGCCGTACCGCACGACCGAGATGGAGGGGTTCGCGACGGCGCTCGCCCTGGAACGGTTCGGTCACCTCGACCGCTACCTCAGCGTCCGCGCCGCCTCGAACTTCGACCGGCCCGCACCCGGCCGGGATGCCTTCGAGAGCCTCGCGTCCGACGAAGTCGGCCTCGCACTGGCCGCCGAGAACGCCTTCCGAGTCGGTGTCACCGTCGTCGACGCGCTCCTCGCCGACGCCGGCGTCGACGCCGACGTGGACGTCCCCCACGCCATCGAGGCGGCCGTTTCGGCGGAGTGACTCTCCACCCTGCTCCACCGCGCCCCGCCGTTTTTCTCTCCGCACTCCAACCCTCACCATGGACCGCGAGACTGCCGTCCGTCGCCTCGCTCGCGCCGACCACCTCGTCGACCCGCTCTCTCGGGTCGGCCTCGGCGTCGTCATCCTCCTCGCGGGCGTCCACAAACTGCTCGCACCCGAGGCGTGGGCGGTGTATCTCGTTCCGCCGTTCGACCGCCTCGTCCTCGTCTCACCGGTCGAGTTCATGCTCGTCAACGGCGTGCTCGAACCCCCGTTCGCGCTCGCGCTCATCTCGGACCGCTACACCACCTTCGCGGCCGCGTTCGTAACCGTCTCCCTCTCCGTGACCGTCGTCTACCTCGCCGTCGCCGCCCTGCTCACGAACGGGGCGTTCGTCGACGTCTTGATACGCGACGTCGGCCTCGCTGCGCTCGCGGCGAGCGTCACGCTTCGCGCGGCGGGTCGGGCGGAGGGGTGATACTGTTGCGGTCGGCGCGCGGGAGCCGGGCGGGACGCGTCGCGTCCCGCTGGCCATGCGGGCGACTCACGGGTCGGTCTCGCGAGGGACCCGAGCGTGGCGCAGCGAGACCGCAGGTCTCGCCAGTCCCGCAGACGAACGAACGTGAGCGACTCGCGCGAGGGTTCGCTCGTGGCTCCGTCCACGAGCGACCGGGTGGGGAGGCACGAGGCTCCTCACCGCGCCCGTGTGACGTGCGGTCGTGTTCGGACTCGCCGCGACTGGATCGATAACGACACGTTGTCTCCCCGATGCCACCGTAGCCCACACCGTTATAGCGGTCGCGCCCGCTCGCTCTCGTATGAGCGACGGAGAGACGAACGACGGAGACGCCGCGGCGGACTTCGCGGTCGACCGGAAGGCGTGGGACATGGCCGCCGAGGCGGACGCGGATATCGAGACGGTGACGGTCGAGGAACTCCGGGCGGAGTTGGCCGCGCAGGGAGACGGGGACGAAAACCTCGTCGTCCTCGACGTCCGCGACATCCGCGAGGCGTGGATCGAAGGGGGAATCCCGGGCGCGAAACACACCCCGCGAGGGATGGTCGAGTGGTGGGCCGACCCCTCGACGGAGTACTACAAACCCTTCTTCCACCCCTCGAAGCGGTACGTCGCCTACTGCAACGAGGCCGGCCGGTCGGCGCTGGTCGCGAAGGTCCTCCGGGAGATGGGCTACGGCGACGTCGCCCACCTGGAGGGCGGCTTCACCGCCTGGCAGGAGCAGGGCGGCGAGGTCGAAGACGTGCCGCAGCGCGACTACAAGTAGCGTCTCTCGGCGAACTCCTCGATCTCTGATCGTTTTTGAAGTCGTGCCGAATACAGGGCGCGTCTCGGTCAGAGGCTTGAAGCCCTGCGATCATTAAACCAAATCACTCAGTACAGGTGGTCTACCTATCGTTCGGTACAGTTAGTGTTCTGTGGAAATACTGTTACAGAGAGATCTGATCGCCGTCCTCGGGGACGAGGACGCCCTCCGTCTCCGTTCGCAGTTCCTCACGGGAGAGCAGACAGTGATTGATGGCCTCCATATGGACGACCGCCACGGTCGCATCCGTGGTCTCTCGGACAGCCGTGATGTCCTTGACGCCCATCGTGATTGGTTCGCCCTGGTCGAACTGTGCCGCCCCACCGTTGAGAACGACCATATCAGGCTCGAACCGGTCGAGCGTTGCTTCCACCGGGTCGTACCAGATAGTGTCCCCGGCGATGTACAGCGTTTTCTCGCCCTCGAAGACGAACCCGGAGACTGGGGCCATTCCCTCGGCGAGTTCGCCGTGGCCGTGCTGGCCCGGCGTCCGGTGAATCGTCACTCCGTCGAACGATGTCTTATCCTCAACGGGTCGCACGTCGGAGAATCCTTCGTCACTGAACGCGTCTGCTTCCTCAGGTTGGCAGAACAGCGGCACGTCCGCGTCGAGTTTCTCTCTGGCTGCCTCGTCCCAGTGATCGGGGTGGCGGTGCGTGACGATCACGGCGTCGTAGTCGAAATCGACGTCCGGCAGCGACACCAACGGATTTCGCTTCTGATTCGCCGTCGTAAGGAACTCAGGCACCCCCGGGCTGTCCGTCACCGTCGGCATCTCGCCCTGCGGCGTGAACAGTGGATCAACGAGGAACGTGGTGTCATCGACCGTCGCAAGCACCGTCGCGTTTCGTACGAGTTGTACGCTAATCTCAGAGTCGCTTGTCATACACCCCTTGCTTGGGGAGTTGATCGGTTACGACTTCTTTTGAAATATTCCAACTCCATCGATTCGAGTACGGTGGCAACTACTGGATAAATTCGACGTCTCCGAGGTCGAGGGACGTGTCGGTGTTGACGGTCATCGAATCGGCGGCGAACTGTTCGGCAAGCCACGCCTCAGCCCGGTTCAGTCGGTACTGAAGCGTGGACCTCGGCACGCCGATTTCTTCGGCGATCTCGCTAACCGAGGCCTCTCGGGGTTCTTCGTAGTAGCCGTGGGTGAGTGCGGCTTCCAGTGCTGCCTTCTGCTCCGCCGTAAGGTCGTGCTGTGTCCGTCCGTCTTCGAGCAGGCAGGGAGGTTCGCCGAGTCGTTCAACCGTCAGCGAAAGCCCGTCGCGGAGATTCGCTCGAATGTCGTCGTGTAAGGCTCCGAGCAAGCTGTCGGTGAGGAGGTGCCAGCGGAACTGGTCGTCGTGGCGTTCCGACCGCATTATCACTCCTTCACCGAGGTGGTTCGCGGCGGCAATTGGGATCGACCGTGGGCCGTCGCCTTCTCGCTGGAGCGAGTAGATCTTCCGTGACTCCGGGTTCGACGAGAGAATCTCGTACTGGTACTCGGTAACCGGTGTGCCGCAGGTCCCGACCAAACTCGAATCCCGGGCAGCCTGTTTGAGACGCCTGTCGTACTCGTCGAGGACGGACGGTGGGCCGACGATCTTCTCGACGCCCCACACTGCCTCGCTGGTCGCTTGCACCTGCATCGATCGCGCGTACAAATCGGGATACTCGATGAAAGCATCCATCAATGGGTCGGTCCCTCGCTCGTACTCGACGGTGAAAACGACCTCGCGCATTGTGGGATAGTTTCGCTCGCTGCGTATAATCACTCGGACTGGCTCCTACTCCTGAAACACGCTTCCGATCGATTAGCACGCTCTTCTAATCGGTTCGTTCAACTCGCCCAGTACGAAGCAAAAGACGTCGGTCTGCTGATACATCCTCTGTATTCATCGGACCAGTCCTGTCGGTCGACGACCATCCGAAGGGGGCACCGTCGCAGAGCCACGGCTGGGCGGTGACAGTCGAAAAAATGCAGTGAGTCGAGTCGGTTGAGCCTGCTCAGTCGTCGGCGGGCGTGCCGGCACCGCTGCCGGTGGAGACGCCGGTGCCGGGACCCACGTCGATGCCGAGGTCGTCGAGTCTCTCGTCGGGCACCACGCCGTCGACCCAGCCGCGGTGGGCGTAGTACTCCTCTTTCATCTCGTCGAGTTCGCAGAGTTCGCCCTCGGAAGCGCCCTGACCGGGCACCGCCTCGTCGCCCTCGACGAACCGTCCGGGGAGCGAGTCGTCCGCGCCCTCGAAGCCGGCGAGGTTGTTGTAGTAGCGTTCGAGGGTGTAGATGCGTTCTCCCGCTTGCATGAGGTCGTCTTCGGTGACGTCGAGGCCGGTCATGCCGTTGTACTGGAGGACGTACTCCTCGACGCCCTCCGCGAACGCGTTGAACTTGCAGATGTCGAACGAGTCCGAGATGGCGTGGAGGTCCTGGAACGTCGCGGTGAGTTCGCCCTTGCCCTCCCACGCGTAGGGGTCGACCTTCTCCGGGATGCCGAGAATCTCCGCCGCGGGCGTGTAGCCGCGGAGGTGGCAGGCGCCTCTGTTCGAGGTGGCGTAGGCGATGCCCATCCCCTTCATGCAGCGGGGGTCGTACGCCGGGATGGTCTGGCCCTTGACGTCGAGGCGGTTCGACTGGGCGTCCATCTCCTCGGCGACGAGTCGCGCGCCGTCGGCGAGCAGGTCGCCGAGCGGCCCCTCGCGGGTGGCGATGCGGTCGATGAGGTCGACCATCTCCTCGGCGTCGCCCCAGTCGAGCGTCTCGCCGAGGTCGTCGAGTTTCCCTTCCTCGCTCATCTCCATGCCCATCGCCATCATGTTGCCGACTTCGATGGTGTCGACGCCGACGTCGTTACAGCGCTGGATCATGAGCGCGATGCGGTCGCGGTCGGTGTGTCCGGAGTTCGGACCGAGCGCGAAGGCGGACTCGTACTCGTACGACTCCGTGCGGACGTTCATCTCCTCGCCCTTGTGCATCACGCTCACCTCGACTTCCTTCTTGCAGGCGACCGGGCAGGAGTGACACGTCGGTTCATCCACCAGAATGTTCTCGCGGACGTTCTCGCCGGAGATGCGCTCGGCGTCGATGTCGACGCTCTCGTCGGCGTCCCGGTACGAGTGCGTCGAGGTGTACTTCCCGTTGCGCGTCGGGAGGCCGTCCATCTCCTCGGTGATGTTCATCAGGACGTTCGTCCCGTAGAGGGAGAGACCGCCCTCGTTGGGGGCGGTGACGTCCGACTCGCGGATGACCTCCATCGCCTGCTGGTACCCCTTCTTGAACGTCTCGGAGTCCTTGGGTTTGGGCATCTTCGTCCCGGACTTGACGACGACGGCCTTCAGGTTCTTCGAGCCCATCACGCAGCCGGTGCCGCCCCTCCCTGACGCCCGGTCGTCCTCGTTGACGATACACGCGTAGCGGACGAGGTTCTCGCCACCCTGACCGATGGCCATGATGGAGAGGTTCTTCCCGTACGAGCCGTCCATCTCCTCCTCGACGACTTCCTTCGTCTCGTGGACGCCCTTACCCCACAGGTGGCTCGCGTCCCTGAGTTCGACCTCGCCGTCTTCGACGACGGCGTAGACCGGCTCTTCGGACTTCCCCTCGAAGAGGAGGCCGTCGAAGCCCGCCCACTTGAGTCGGGCCCCCGACCACCCGCCGTGGTGAGAGTCGGTCACGGTGCCCGTCAGCGGGGATTTGGTACAGACGGCGATGCGGCCGCTCATCGTCACCTGTGTCCCCGTGAGCGGGCCGTTCATGAACGCGAGGAGGTTCTCCTCGCTCATCGGGTCCACGTCGGGCCCCTGGTCGAACACGTACTTCACGCCCAGTCCGCGGGCGCCGATGTACTTCTTCGCGTCCTCGTCGTCGACGCTCTCGTACGCCACCTCGCCGGACGAGAGGTCGACGCGTGCCACGCGGTCTTGGAATCCACCTAGTTCTGTCATAGTTAATACTCGGGATTATATTGGGTCGCTGTCTGATTAGATGTTCTCACGCCAACGTAACCGGATTAGGTTTCACCCCCGCAGTTCCGGTTCGCCGCCGTTCAGACGTATAGGATGGTTTACACGTGTCGAGAGACTGACTGACCGTCCGCGGAAATCGTGGGACCGTTTCGGCGCCGTGCCGTCCGCGACCACCCTCGTTTCGGGTCGAAGGTGCTAGTAAGAATCACTCTCGTCGCCGTTCGTCGCGTCTTCGCCGTCCCGCGCCCTCACGCGTCGCCCGAGAGGAACGCCTCCACGGCGTCGACGAGCACCTCGCCGGCGACGAGCGCGTCCTCCCAGACGAGCGTCTCGTCGGGGAAGTGTGCTTGCTCTATCCTCCCCGGTCCGAAGACCACGGTGGGGATGCCGGCGGCGACGTAGTGGCGGTTGTCCGCGCCGTACGTCTCGCCCAGCGGGTCGGTCTCGGTGCGGCCGTGCGCTCTCATCGCGGCCTGCACCGCCTCGACGACCGGTTCGTCGACGTCGGTCTCCGCGGGCTCGAACTGGATGGTGAAGCGGTCGAACGTCGGGGGGTGTTCGGAGAGCCACGGGTCGTCGTCGACGACTTCCTGCAGCGCTCGTTCGTACTCCGCCTCGGCGTCGTCCACCGACTCGCCGGGCGCGACGCCGAAGCGACACTCCGCGGTGAGCGAGGCCGCGACGGTCGAGGCCCACGACCCCGCCTCGACGACACCGATGGTGAGCGGCCAGGGGTTGTCGAAGTCGGCGTAGAGGGGATGGGTGACCCGCTCGCCCCGCTCCGATTCGAGGTCGAGGAAGCGGTGTCGAATCGTCTCGAACTTGTCGAGCACGTCGACGCCCTCCCACCGGCGAGCGGCGTGTGCGGACCGGCCGGTCAGTTCGAGCCGCTTCATCAGACAGCCCTCCGTGGCGACCACCGGCGAGAGGTCCGTCGGTTCGGCCACGATGGCCGCGTCGCGCTCGAACGGATAGGGGTTGTCGAGCGCGGCCGCGGCCGCCCCGATGCCCCCCTCCTCCTCGCCGGCGACGCACTCGACGACGACCCGTCCGTCCACGCCGTCGCCGAACGTCTCGTGGGCGGTCAGCGCGGCGAACGCACAGACCCCCACCGCGGTCTTCATGTCGACCACGCCGCGGGCGGTGAGTTCCTCCCCCTCCTCGTCCCAGGTCGGCTCGAACGGCTCCGAGGTCCACACCCCCTCGTCGGCGGGGACGACGTCGGCGTGGCCGTTGAGGACGAGCGTCGGCCCCGCGTCGGGGTCGCCGAACTCGAGGACGCCGGCGACGCTCGGCCGCTCGGCGGTCACGAGTTCGGACGCGTCGGGAAACGACGGGTGTTCGGCGAGGCGGTCGGCGTCGGCCTCCCAGCGGAAGGTCTCGAAGCCCAGTTCCTCGAACCGGGACTCGAGCCACTCTTGGGCTGGCTTCTCGTTTCTGTCGGTCGTCTCGAAGCGGAGGAACTCCTCGGTGAACCGGCGGAGGTCGTCGTCGAAGGCGCGGAACTGCATCGGTCGTGGTCCGTCGAAAGGGTACAAATGACTTGTGCCCTCCCTGCGGCGACCCGCACACCCATACGCTTTTGTGACACGTTCACAACCTCCGACAGACAGATGTCGACGCCCACACCCGACCTCCTCGCCGACCTCCCCCTGCGAGACGACCAGTTTTCGACGACGGAGAGCGACCGCGACCACCACTCCCGCGACTGGGGGACCCCACCTGAAGCGGCGGTCGAACCGGACGTCGTCGTCTGGCCCGAGAGCACCGAAGACGTCTCCGCCCTCTTGGAGACGGCGAGCGAACACGGCGTTCCCGTCACTCCCTTCGCGGCCGCGACGGGTATCGAGGGGAACGCCGTTCCCGTTCGGGGAGGAATCAGCCTCGACATGACGCGGATGGACTCCGTCCTCGACGTCCGTCCCGACGACCTCCAGGTCGACGTCGAACCGGGCGTCTTCGG
The DNA here is from genome assembly GCF_002906575.1 of Salinigranum rubrum. NCBI lineage: Archaea > Methanobacteriati > Methanobacteriota > Halobacteria > Halobacteriales > Haloferacaceae > Salinigranum > Salinigranum rubrum. The sequence continues at coordinate 3,719,531 of NZ_CP026309.1, read as the reverse complement.
TGCCGACGTGAACGAGGCGCTCGAACGCCACGGGCTCTTCTTCCCCCGCTCCCGACCTCCGGGGACATCGCTACAATCGGCGGGATGATCGCGACGAACGCCTCGGGGAAGCAGACGGTGAAGTACGGGAAGGTGGGCGACTGGGTGCTCGAGTTAGAGGCCGTCCTCGCCGACGGGTCGGTCGTCGAACTGGGGACGAAAGCGGCGAAGACCTCCTCGGGGTACAACCTCCGTGACCTCGTCATCGGGAGCGAGGGGACGCTCGCGGTGGTGACGCGCGCCACGCTGAAGCTCGCGGGCCTGCCCGCACAGCGCCGCGCGGGGCGGGTCGTCTTCGACTCCTTCGAGACGGCCGCGGCCGCCGCCTCCGACATCGTCCGCTCCGGCGTCGACGTCGCCGCGCTCGAACTCATCGACTCCTTGGCGGCGACGATGGCCAACGCCTACGTCGACGGCGACCTGCCCGAGAAGCCGATGGCGTTCCTCGAATTTCACGCGAACCACGGCGTCGACGAGGAGATCGACTTCTGCCGCGCGGTCCTCGACAGGCACGGTCCCCTCTCGGTCGAGTTCGGCGACGAGTCCGCCCAGGCCGACCTCTGGGCGGCGCGGCGGGAACTCGCCGACGCGACGCGGGCGTACTACCCGGACCTCGACTCCATCGTCGCCGGCGACGTGGCCGTCCCCATCTCGAAGTATCCGGGGCTCATCGAGCGCATCCACTCGCTGTCGAGAGAGCGCGACATCCCCATCCCCTGTTTCGGCCACGCCGGCGACGGGAACATCCACTTCGACGTCTTCGCCGACCGCGAGGACGACGAAGCGTGGGCGCGCGCCGCCGACACCTACGAGACTATCGTCCGCGAGGCCATCCGAATGGGCGGGACCGCCACCGGGGAACACGGCATCGGGCGCGGCAAGCGGAAGTTCATGACCGACGAACACGGCGAGCGCGGCGTCCGCGCGATGTGGGCGGTCAAGCGCGCACTGGACCCCGATGGGCTGCTGAATCCCGGAAAGGTCCTGCCGGGTTCGGACCGCGATGACACGTGATGAGAGATATAGTCGATATTTTTACACTAATGTACACTTTTGTACCGAATCCCCCGTGGGTACGGGCGAAATCGGCTCCCCTGGGTCGGTCTAACAGGTACCACTAAATACCAGGAGTCTAAAGCCGGCGCTATGTCCCGCACGGACTCGTTTGGCCGCAGAGAGATACTGAAAACCACGGGTGCCGCCCTCGCAGCCGGCACTGTCGCCGGTTGTCTCGGCGGCACCGGCGGCGGCGGTGGTGGCGACAGGGTGCCGATGGACATCACCGAGTGGCCGCCGGAGGACTTCTCCTCCAGCCTCAACCTCTGGAACTGGTACGACGACTGGGCCGAGTGGGCCATGGAGGAGTTCGGTAACGAGTACGACGTCGAGGTGTCCAACAGCGGCTACTCCTCGCCCAACCAGTGGTACTCGCAGCTCCAGGCCGGCAACACCGAAATCGACAACATCGCCGCGACCACGAACTGGGTCGAGCGCTCCATCGAGAACGACTTCCTCCACGAACTCCCGGTCGACATCATGCCCGCCTGGGAGAACGTCACGGAGAACATCAAGCAGGCGTCCTCCTACCAAGAGGACGGCAGCACGTACGCCGTCCCCGAGAGCCTCGTGCTCTACCCCCTGACGTACAACACGGACCACTTCGACTCCGCGCCCGAGTCGTGGGGCGTCCTCTGGGACGAATCGCTCGAAGGACAGATCGTGATGTGGGACAACGCCACCGTCTCGTGTCAGATCGCGGCGATGTACACCGGGCAGGACCCCATCGAGCCCTCGGACTACGACGAGATTCAGGAGGTGCTCACCCAGCAGAAACCCCTCTTGAGAACGTACTGGGGCGACTACGAGCAGGGGATGCAACTGTTCATCAACGAGGACGTCGTCGCCGGACCGCTCACGATGGGGCGGACCTACACGGCGCGGTTCAGCGAGGGCGCGCCCGTCCACTACACGGCGCCGGAGGAGGGCGCGATGTTCACCTCCGACCTGTTCGTCATCCCGAAAGGCGCGCCGAACCCCATCACGAGCCTGCTCTTCACGAACTGGGCGTCGGAGAAGCCCAACGCCGCCAAACTGTTCGAGACGATGGGCTACAAGCCCGGCGTCGACATCCAGAGCGAACTGTCGGAAGAGGACCGCGAGTTCACGACGTGGCCCTCCGACTGGAACCTCGTCTTCTCGGAGACGCTGTCGGACGACGTCCGCTCGAAGTACGACGAGATCTGGACGGCGGTCAAAGCAGCCTAGGCCGATGTCACTCCTCAGTGTTCGCGGTCTCACGAAGCGGTTCGGGGACCTCACGGCGGTCGACGGCGCGAACTTCGACGTCGAAGACGGCGAGTTCGTCTCCATCCTCGGCCCCTCGGGCAGCGGCAAGTCCACCATCCTCCGGATGGTCGCGGGGTTCGAAACGCCGACCGAGGGCGAGATCGTCCTCGCCGGCGAGAACATCGTCGGGACGCCGCCGTTCGAGCGCGACATCAACATGGTGTTCCAGAACCTCGCGCTCTTCCCCCACCTGACGGTCGCGGAGAACATCCAGTACGGCCTGAAACAGCGCGGCGTCCAGAAGGACGAACGCGAGCGGCGGACGGAGGAGATGCTCGAGATGGTCCGCCTCCCCGGGTACGGCCCGCGCGACCCCTCGGAACTGTCCGGGGGCGAACAGCAACGGGTCGCGCTCGCTCGCGCGCTCGTGAACGAACCCGCGCTGGTGCTGTTCGACGAACCGCTCTCCAGTCTCGACCGGAAACTGCGCCAGCACATGCAGACCGAACTCCAGCGCATCCAGGCGGAGACGGGTATCACGTTCCTCTACGTCACCCACGACCAGGAGGTCGCACTCTCCGTGTCGGACCGTCTGGTCGTTCTCAACGACGGCCTCGTCGAGCAGGTCGACTCGGTCGAGGCGCTGTACGAATCCCCGCAGTCGCAGTTCGTCGCGGACTTCATCGGCGACGTCAACACCGTCGAGGCGCGCGTCGTGTCGGCGGCCGACGACGGACTCACCATCGAGACCGGCGGCACGGAGCGATTCCTCCCGGCGACGAACGGCTTCGCGGCCGGCGACCGCATCCAGGTCTGCGTCCGTCCCCACGACGTCACCCTGAGCGGCGACGGCGACTTCGCCGCCCCGGGGACGGTCCGGACGCGGAGCTACCAGGGCTCGGACACCGTCTACACCGTCGGGACCGACCGGTGGGGCGACATCGTCGCCGACGTTCGCGGATCGGACTTCGACGTCGGGGACAGCGTGACCGTCGCGTGGGACGCCGCGGACGTCCACCTCTTCGCGGTCGAGAGCGAGGCCGACGACGAGCGTGCCGACGTGGAACCGGAGCCCCGGGAGGCGACCTGAGATGGGGACGGAGACGGAGACGCGCACGCCGAGCGGCGAGTCGACGGTACTGTCCGACGTCGCCGACTTCTTCCGCACGCGACCCCGACTGAAGAAGTTCGCCGTCGCCGGGCCGCCGTACGGTGTGCTCGTCGTCTTCTTCGTCCTCCCGCTGCTCGCGATGCTCGTCATCTCGTTTCAGGAGGGCCAGATAAACGGCCCGTGGACCATCTCGAACTACACGGACTTCCTCGGGTCGCAGACGTACCTCACGGTGGTGTGGCGGACGCTCGTCATCACCGTGCAGGTGACGGTGCTCGTGACCATCGTCGGCTACACGCTCGCGTACAGCATCGTCCGCTTCTCCCGGCGGGCGACCTTGCTTCTCCTGCTCGTCATCCTCCCCTTCTGGACGTCGTACATCATCCGGATGTACGCGTGGATCAACATCCTCCAGAGCGGCGGCGTCCTCGACTCGACACTCCAACTGTTCAGCCTCCCGCCGCTGGGACTGCTCTACACCCAGCCCGCGGTGCTGATCGGCTTCACCTACGTGTGGCTTCCCCTGGCCGTCCTGCCCTTCTACGCCTCGCTCACGAACCTCGACGCCGACCTCATCGAGGCGGCGAAGGACCTCGGTGCCGGCCCGATCAAGACGTTCTTCACGGTGACGCTCCCGATGACGAAAAACGGCGTCATCACCGGCGTCATCCTCGTGTTCATCCCGACGTTCGGGTCGTTCATCACTCCCCGATTGCTCGGCGGGACGAACAACATCATGATCGGCATGGTCATCGAGAACCAGTTCAAGTCGGCGTTCAACTGGCCGTTCGGGGCGGCCATCGGCATCGTCATCTCCGTCGTTGTCGTCCTCCTGCTCGTCGCGGGCGCTCGCGGCGGCGGCAACCTCTTCGGCGGCGGCGAGGGGGGTGAGCGCACGTGAGCTCCGACACCGCGAAACTCTCGTCGAGCGGCCCGCTCGCCTCCGTCGAACGCCTCGTGCAGAACCACGGAGGGTCGCTCGCTCGGGTCGCGATGGTCGCCGTCTTCGCGTTCCTCTGGGTGCCCATCGCCGTCCTCGTCTTCATGTCGTTCGCCGAGGGGGGCGTGCTCTCGTTCCCACCCGAGCAGCTCACCCTCCGGTGGTACTTCGTCTTCCTCGAGAACGACACGGCCATCGACGCCATCGTCACCACGCTGCAGGTGTCGATTCCGACGACGTTCATCACCGTCGTGCTGGCGACGCTCATCGCCTACGCCGTCGACCGCTACGTCTTCCCCGGTCGGACCACGCTGCAACTGCTAGCGACGCTCCCCATCGTCGTCCCCCTCGTGGTGACCGGCATCGCCCTCGTCCTCTTCTTCGGGCTCATCCGGCCGGTCATCGTCCTCAGCGGCTACCCCGGGGTGGTCATCGCCCACGTCATCCGCACCATCCCCTTCGCGACGCTCGTCATCATCCCGACGTTCCTCACGTTCGACCGCCAACTCGAGGAGGCCTCGAAGGACCTCGGGGCGGACGAACTCCAGACGTTCCGGCAGGTGACCCTCCCCAACGTGTTCCCCGGCATCGTCGCCGGCGGTCTGCTCGCTTTCACCCTCTCGTTCAACGAGTTCGTCTTCACCTACTTCGTGAAGGACTCCGCGACGACCACGCTCCCGGTCTACATCTGGAACCAGATCCGCTACAACGTCACGCCCGAGGTGAACGTCATCTCGGTGGTGTTCCTCCTCGTCGCCGTGACGCTCGTCCTCGTGGCGGTGTCGCTCACCCGCGTCGACCTGCTCGCGCGCCGGTGAATCACGTCTGACCTTCCCTTCGATTTACGTTCGGGACGTCCTGGTTGCATGAGTATTCATGGTTTACTTTGGTATCACGAACCGGCGTACAACCGTGTGCAATGTCTACACAAAACACGCTCCACGCCGATATCCTCGGCCGAGACGTCACGTTCGACTACTCGGAGAACTGGATCGGCTACTCACTGTTCTTCATGCGGGTGACGATGGGGTGGGTCCTCTTTCAGGGCGGCATCACCAAACTCGTCACCTACCTCGACGCCGACCCGTCGAACAACTGGACCGCGGCCGGCTATCTCGCCAACGCCATCCCTCCGGGTAACCCGTTCATCGGGCTGTTCGGCACGATGGCCGGGAGCCCCTTCATCGACATGCTGAACATGTGGGGACTCACGCTCACCGGACTCGGCCTCATCCTCGGGGCGTTCGTCCGTTGGAACGCCTTCTGGGGTGCGGTCATGATGCTGTTTTACTGGCTCGCGGCGCTCCAGGGTGGGCTCCTCGCCGGCCTCCCCCTCGAACACGGCTGGGTCGTCGACGACCACCTCGTCTACGCGTTCCTCCTGTTCGGGCTGGGGGCGTTCGGCGCGGGCCGTATCCTCGGCCTCGACGCCCGCATCGAGAGGCTCTCGGTCGTCCAGAACAACCGGTGGCTCAAACTCCTGCTCGGGTGACCGGAGGGCCCTGTCCGCTTTCTCGCACCGGCTCACACGTCCACCGACGCCGCCCGCGCCTCACCGACCGAGCATGACGTACCGAACCGGGTCGGTCTCCATCGTCCAGTCGAACGCCCGGACTCGACCGCTCTCCACGTCGATGCGGACCGCCGTCGCGCCCGACCGCTGCGGCACGGGAACGGTGAGCAGCACGGCCGGCGGAACCCGATAGCGGTAGTCGACGAGAGCGCCGCCGCCGACGCGAACGCGGATCCGTTCCTCGCGCTCGCCGGGGTTGTACACCCGGAGTTCGGAGCCGGCGCGTCGTCCCCGGGGGTCGAACCCGCCGTCCGGATACCCCGTCGCCTCCCCCTCGACGGCGAGGGTGCAGTCCGGGTCACAGCGCAGGGGGCGTGAGAACCTGACGCCGGCCGCCACACGCACCCGGAGCGTCGCCAGCGACGGCGTCACGCGCCAGTCGAACTCGTCGCGGACGCCCGACGCCGTCTCGACCACGACACGGTAGGTTCCGGGGGAACCCGGCCGTCGAGGGTGAGCGCCGTCCCGCGCCGGACTGTCCGGCTCTCGACGAGGACGCTCTCGCCGTTTCGGTCGACCGCCACCGTCACGTAGCGGTCCTCGTCGGCGCCGTTCACGACGGTCACGACGCCGTTCGGTGCCGTCGTCCCTCGGCCGGGGTCCTCCGGCGTCGCCGTCTCCCCTTCCGACACGGACCGCGTCGCCGTGTTCGTCTCCGTCATCGTTTCCGCGGAGCCGCAGCCGGCGACGCTCGCCAGCAGCGCCGCAAGCACGGTTCGGCGTCGGTACGCCACACCTGTCTCTGGCGGGATGTCGGTAAATCTCCACGGGTCCGAGCGTCACAGACCGGTCTGCTGGAGGCTCGCGCCCCCCGTCGCGTCGACGACGACGGCCGCCGGGCCGTTCGGCGGGCAGGACCACCACGTCTCGCGCGTCTCCGGTCCGCCGTCGAGCCGTATCCCGACCTCGTACCGTCCGGACCCGTCGACCGGCACCACTGCCGCACCGCCGCCCGGTTCGAGGACGAACCGCTCTTCGAACGCGACCGTGTCGCCGCGCTCGACGGTCACCGTCACCGCGTGCGTCTCGCCGTCGGCGTTCCGGACGCGCAACTGCGAGTTCGCCGGGCCACACCCGACCGCGAGGGTCGACACGTCGACGACGCGCGAGGGCTCCTCGGGGACGCGCCACGCGCCGGCGACGCGCTCGCCTCCCACCTCCACCGCTACCCGGTAGGTTCCGCTCCGGTACGTGAGCGGGACGACCACCTGCGCCTCGTGGTCGACCCGGTACCGCGCGTCGACGAGCGCCTCCCCGTCGAGCGCGACCGAGAGGGAGACCTCCGTCGCCGGTCCCGGGTTGCGGAGAACGACCTGCGCCGGCGCGTACCACCGCGGACTGCCGTCGCCGACGAGCGGTTCGTCGAGTCGCTCGCCGCCCGCGAAGACACGGCAGTCGGTGCCACACCGGACCGTTCGGAGCACGCCGATTCCGTCGGTCAGGGTCACCGCGAGACCGTCGAGACGCTCGACGACCTCCCAGCGGTACGTCGCGCGGTCGCCGTTCGCGGTTTCGACGACGACGTCGTACGTCCCGCCGCGGTCGATGGGCGTCCGCACCGTCCGCCGCTCGCCGGGGACGAGTTCGAGGCTCTCGACGAAGGCGGTCGAGCCCCGGTACTCGACCGCGACGGTGACGAACTGCGGCTCCGCGCGTGGGTTTCCGACCGAGACGGACTGTCGACGGACTCGCGGGCCCGACGGCGCCGACGAGGAGGACACCGACCGCGCCGGCGTGGGCGTCGGCGTCTCCGCCGTCACACCACTCTCGGTCGTCTCGCCACAGCCCGCGACGGTCGTCGCGAGCAACGCGAGGAGGCGTCGGCGGTAGAGGGTCACGGTCGACGTACGGACGGCGGGGTCAAACCTCCCGCGGCCGGTCACCACTCCCCGACGCACGCTCGCGACCCGTCAGGTGGGAAGCGCCCGTCGTCGCTTGAGTTCGACGGCGACGAACACCGCGACCGCGAGCGGCAGCAACACCAGTCCGGGTGAGAGTTCCGGCGACTGGTAGTACTCGGCGATGCGGACCCAGGGTGCGACGACGTCGCCCGGATACGTCGGGACCGGAAGGAGGGGCCACAGGAGGAATTCGAGGTTCCCCGCCGTCCTGACCCCGGCGAAGTCCACGACGACCACGTCTCCGACGATGTGGGAGACGTGCCCGAACCCGAACGCGACCGCGAGGTGTGGGCGGTCGTACCGGCGGGCGAGGGCCCAGGCCACCGCGAGCACTCCGACCGCGAACAGCAGCGAGTGGCCCATCGCCCGACCGCTGGGCAGTATCCCGACGAAGGCGAGCGGCTTGTCGACGAGGTCGGGGAACTGCGTCCCGACGAGGAGGGCGCCGAGCGTCAGCCCGTAGGGCAATCTGTGCCTCGTTGTCCACGCGAACGCGACGTAGAGCAGGTAGCCGAACAGCGCGTGACCGAGCGGGAACACGGTGACTGTTCGTTTCGCCGACGTGGCGGTAAGCGCTCCGGTTCGGTACCATCGTCGCCCGCCGGTCGCCGTCGAGTCTGTCGTTCGCCCACGCGGCGGCCTCGCCGGTCGGCACCGTGACCGTCGAGACGAAGCGGTTTTGGCCGGCCCCCCGATAGGAGAGGCAATGAGTGAGCCAACGCCCGAGGTGTACGAGCGGGGTCGCGGCATGGACGCGCACAACCAGGTGATGCGCGACATCCGCTCGGAGAAGGAGGAGACGTACGACCCTCACGAGCCGACGCGGGTGTGGCTCGACGAGGACAACACGCCCGACGGGGTGCGCCAGTCGCTCACCATCATCCTCAACACCGGTGGGTGTCGGTGGGCGCGCGCCGGTGGCTGCACGATGTGCGGGTACGTCGCCGAGAGCGTCGAGGGCGGCACGGTGCCGCACGAGGCGCTGATGGACCAGATCCAGGTCTGTCTCGACCACGAATCGGAGAACGCCGACGAACCCGCGCCCCTGATCAAGATTTACACGTCGGGGTCGTTCCTCGACGAGCGGGAGGTCCCCGCCGAGACGCGCGCGGCCATCGCCGCGACCTTTTCGAGTCGGGAGCGCATCGTCGTCGAGTCGCTCCCGGACTTCGTCTCCCGCGAGAAGCTCGCGGACTTCACCGATCACGGGTTAGAGACCGACGTCGCGGTCGGCCTCGAAACCGCCACCGACAGGATCAGACACGACTGCGTGAACAAGTACTTCGACTTCGACGACTTCATCGCCGCGAGCGAGGAGGCCGACGCGGCCGGGGCCGGAATCAAGGCGTATCTCCTGATGAAGCCGCCGTTCCTCACCGAGCGCGAGGCGGTCGAAGACATGATCTCCTCCGTGCGACGGTGCGCCGAGTACGCCCACACGGTCTCGATGAACCCGTGTAACGTCCAGCGGTACACGATGGTCGACGAACTGTTCTTCCAGGGCGGGTATCGTCCGCCGTGGCTCTGGTCGGTCGCCGAGGTGCTCGAACGAACGGCCGGGACGGACGCCATCGTCGTCTCGGACCCCGTCGGCCACGGCTCCGACCGCGGTCCGCACAACTGCGGCGAGTGTGACGACCGCGTCCAGCGCGCCATCAAGGACTTCGACCTCCGGCAGGACCCGTCGGTGTTCGACCAGGTGTCGTGTGACTGTGAGGCGACGTGGCGCGCGGTCCTCGACGAGGAGGCGGCCTACGCGATGCCGCTCGCGCGGTGAGCGGGTCGAACAGGAGAGTAGGTCCGCCCTAAACAACCAATTTAGCCCGTCTCAGGCCCCGCGAGACGAACTGTGCGGCCTGTCAACAGCTGTCCGCCGCTCCGAACTCGATCACTTAACCGGCCGTTGGTGCGTGTAAGCCGAGCCTTCCGGGTCTGGAAAGCGGCGCGTACCAAAGTAGCCGTAGTACGTGTACTCTCGTGATAGCCCCTCGCTATCCCACACCCATGTCGGAACACGCCTACAAATCGGTTCATTACAAGGACGGTTGGCTCGAGATCCGCGAAGACGGCAACGCTGACGGCTGGATCGCGACCGATACGCCCACGTGGATCGAACTCTAGTTCCCCCCGCGAGTCCTCGTACGAGCGACCGCACGACGGCGTGACGGTCGCCCGTGTCGACAGGCTCCTATACGCCTACACGAGACCCTGTAGTATCCCCTGCCCGTCCGTGCGTCCGAGGTCCGGGAGGGTCGCTCGCTCGGGATGCGGCATCAACACCGCGACGGTGTCGCGCGCTCCGAGCACTCCCGCCACGTTACCGACCGAGCCGTTCGGGTTCGCCTCCTCCGTCACGTTCCCCTCGCTGTCACAGTATCGAAAGAGCACGCGCCCCTCTTCGTCGACTCGTTCGTAGCGTTCCTCGCTCATCTCGAACCGCCCCTCGCCGTGTGCGATGGGGAGTTCGACGACGTCGCCCTCCTCGTACGCGCGCGTCCACGGCGTGTCCGCCCGCTCGACGCGGACGAAGACGTGTTCGCACTGGAAGCGCGCGCTCCGGTTCGTCGTGAACGCGCCCTCGGTGAGCCCCGACTCACAGCCGATCTGTGCTCCGTTACAGATGCCCAGCACGGGGACACCCGCCTCGGCGCGTTCGCGCACCTCGTTCATGATCGGCGAGCGCGCGGCCATCGCCCCCGCGCGCAGGTAGTCGCCGTAGGAGAATCCCCCGGGGATGACGATTCCGGTGGTGTCCTCGGGGAGGCCGTCCTCGTGCCAGACGCGCCGCGCGTCGACGCCCAGATGGGTGAGCGCCTGCACCGCGTCGCGGTCGCAGTTCGACCCGCCGAACTGGACGACAGCGACGGTCACCGCCGACACCTCCGTGTGGCGGGACTGAGCGTCGGTGTCGGAGACGAGAGGGTCACCGCCGACACCTCTGTGTGGTGGGACCGAGCGTCGGTGTCGAAACTGCCACCGTCATTCCCGCTCGGTGACCTCCACGTCGTAGTCGTGGATGGTCGGGTTCGCGAGGAGGCGTTCTGCCATCTCGTCGGCACGGTCCTCGGCGTCCCGGGCCGACGGAGCGTCGAGGTCGATATCGAACCGGTCGGCGGAGCGGAGCGCGTCGAGCTCGAACCCCAGTCGTTCGAGCGCGCGCTTCGTCGTCTCCGCCTCCGGGTCGAGCACGCCGTGTTTGAGGCGCACCGTGACCGTCGCGGTGTAGGCTGTCATCGTGCGGGGGTGCGTGGTCATGAGCAAAAGCCGTTTTGGACTGTGGATGATATACACGGATACGTATATCCACTCGCGTTCGTGACGGCCGCCAACCGGTTCTCTGCCGGTGAGAACCGCATTACTGTCGATGCTTCACTCCTCCGGCCCTGCACACGAGCCATGTACGATACCGAACTCACCGTCGCGTCTGCCAGCGCTGCGGTGTGGTCCACGCCACGGCGTCGCCTATCGGCCCGGTTCGCTGTCCGGTCTGTGACGGGCAGCACTTCTCGGCGTACGCTCTAGCCAACACTGTCACCCGGGACCTGTCCTCCGTTTTAAGCGCAATTGGCGAGCGCACCGTTCGGGTCGACGTCGGGACTCCGGTGACGAGCGAGGGCTGGTCGTCGCCTACGGTGCCGTCGTCGAACCGGCTGACCCGTCGTAGCCCCCGGCCGAGACGACCCGACGCGTCCTCGGGAGGGCGTGTTACTCGCGTTCGAAGGAATCGTTTTGCGGAAAACGGAAGGAGTTTACGCGCAGCCCGTTTTTCGGGAGTATGTTCGGTCTCGAACAGTCGGAGGTGACGGTATGACGCGCGAGTACACCCAGGTCACGGTCATCGGAGACGACAAGACCGGAATCGTCGCGAAGTTCACCACCCTGCTGTTCGAGCGCGGAATCAACATCGAGGACGTCGACCAGGCGGTCCGCGACGGCGTCTTCCGGATGACGCTGCACGCCGACACCGCGGGGATGGTCTGTACGAAGGAGACGCTCCGCGAGGCGCTTTCGGACCTCGGGGAGGAGATGGACGTCGACGTCCAGGTACGCTTCCCCGCCGACCGCGAGACGAAGCGCATCGCCGTCCTCGCGACCCGGGAGTCACACTGCGTGGAGATGCTGTTCGACGCGTGGGCGAACGACGAACTCGACGCCGAGATATCGGTCGTCATCGCGAACCACGACGACCTCCAGCCGCTCGCCGAACGGTACGACGTTCCCTTCCACGACGTCGGCGACGGGAAGGGGTCGCCCGACGAGGACGAACTCATCGACCTCTTAGAGGAGTACGACGCCGACCTCGTCGTCCTCGCCCGCTACATGCGCATCCTCTCGCCGAACGTGGTCTTTCGGTACGAGGACCGCATCATCAACATTCACCCCTCTCTCTTGCCGTCGTTCCCCGGCGCGGCCGCCTACCGACAGGCGAAGGAGGGGGGCGTCCGCATCGCCGGTGTGACTGCTCACTACGTCACGACCGACCTCGACCAGGGCCCCATCATCGCCCAGCGTGCGTTCGACGTGCCCGACGACGCTTCGCTGGACGAACTGAAAGCGCGTGGACAGCCCCTCGAAGCTGAGGCGCTCTTAGAGGCGGTGAAGCTGCACCTCGACGACGCGGTGACGGCCCACCGGGGCCGGACCAGCCTGCGCGACGGGGTCGACGAGAGCGAGTACAAACTCGGCCTGGGCGACATCGGCAACCCGGACCGCCCCGTCGACGGCCTCGACGAGGCGCTCGCGGCGAGCGAACGGGCGGCTGATGGGTCGGCGGACGACGACGCGAGCGAGGAGTCGGACGCCGAAGTGAAAGCCGAGGCGACGACGACCGACTGACGATTCGGTTCGTTTCGACGGTCGAGACTCTCTCTCTCGTCTTCGCTGAATCACTCGAAGCGTGGGGGCTCTATCGTGGTGAGTACGGATGAAGGACGTGCCGTCGGGTCGTCTCGGGTCCGTCGATGAGAGCGTCGGAGACAACCGAACGGTCGTGCGGTGGCTCATCCCGTGCTGTCCATGCTTCAGTTTGCGCTGCCCATCTTCCCGCCCAGTTCGTCGTTCTCCTTCACAGCGACGTACACCGCTCCAGTTCTCCGGACTGAGACTCCCAACGGACGTTTGATACGTCCGCCGCCCGACGACGCGTCTATGACACGCGAACTCGACGTCGACGTCGCCTACGAGGTGCCCGACGGGTGCCTCGACGACGTGGTCCGCCTCCTCCGGTCGACGGGGTGGGCCGCCGACCGCGACGCCGACGGCGTCCGTCGGATGCTCGACCACACCGACGTCGTCGTCTGCCTCGTCCGCGAGGTGGTGAGCGGTCGCACCCGGGATACAGAAGTGGTCGGCTTCGCCCGCGCGCTCACCGACTACGAGTACCGGGCGTTCGTCGAGGACGTCGTCGTCGGCGTCCCCTACCGTGGGAGAGGCCTCGGGTCGAAACTCGTCGAGGAACTCTGTGCGCATCCCGAACTCGTCGACGTCGAGCGACTCGTCTTGGAGTGTCGACTCGACCTGGTCGACTTCTACGAACGGTTCGGTTTCCAGCGGGTCCCGAGCGAGGCGGTGTTGCTGAAGCGCGAGAGGGATTGAGAAGCAACGGCGGGGTAGTCTCGTTCGTTGATGACGGGTGAGAATGAGAGAGCGCGCGGGATTTTCGGGGTCCTCTCGTCGAACTACTCCACGTCGTTATCTCACGTTTCGACAGCATCACGCGGAGTCTCACGAAGCGTGAAGTGCCGCCGACTCCTGCTTCCGACGTGAACGAATCCGAACTCGACCGCGCGCTCAGGGAGACGTTCGACGGCAGCGACGCCGAGCGCCGCGTGGTGGTCCGCCAGGCGCTCGACCTGGCCGATTCGGGGAAAGCGGCGCGAGACCGTGGGGCGTCGTTGTCGGTGGAGGAAATCGTGACGAATCTCGAAGACGCACCCGACGAGAGCGTGGCGAACCGCTGGAACTGGTGGATGGGGGCGTTGGAGGTGGCTTATGGCGGGTACGAGACGTTTCAGGTGCGACGATACGCGAGTGACGACACTGGCGAGGAGTAGCCGGTGATACCTCTCACCAATGTAGCGTGCGATAAAGAAAGGTGTTCAGCGGTCTACGACTGGAACTCGGCCTGACCGATGGTCGCGGTCTTGTCGGAGTTCGACGAAGCCCAGATGACGCGGACGGAGTCACCGTCGGAAGCCGATCCGCCGGAAAGCCCCAGTGAGTCACCGGCTGCGACGTCCCCAGCAGCCGTCCAGTTGCCACCGTCGTTAGCCCAACTTCCGGAATCATCACCGTCGGGTGCCCACGCCACTTCACTACCAACGTTCACTTGAAGCTGGTCAGCGGGGATTGAATCCCCCCATCGTGAGTCACATTGATGACATTCGGGCTCCCACTGAAATCGAAGGCGAATTGAGCCTGTGGTGCGCTCTCAGACACCTGATCGCCCAGCCCAAGCACGAAGGTGCCGATGACTGCGGCAAGGATGACTGTAATCGCGACCATTAGGATGACGCCGATGACCGGGCTGACTGCGCGTTCTTCCGTGAATAGGTTCTTGAAGTTCATTGATTATGCCTCGAATCGACCGATCGTGGCGGTCTTGTCGCTGTTCGGACTACTCCAGATTACACGGATCGTCTCACCAGTGAAGTCGACCGAGCTGTCTGCCTGCATGCTGATGGTTGCACCTGCAGAGACGGAGTCACCGGAGGCGAATTCACCGGCATCGACGAGGTTGATGCTGGCGTCGCCGCTCGACCCACCACCGGCGGAAGTTCCGGCTGAGTTGTTATATGTGCCATCACCATCACCGTCGATAGTGAAATCGACACCGGACGATACGTTGAGATCCTCCGCATCTATCGCATCACCACCGTCATGAGTAATGTTGACGTAATCTGCCCCGTCGAAGTCGAACGTAAACTGTGCCTGGGGTGCGCTCTCGGAGACCTGATCACCAAGCCCGAGAACGAACGTCCCGATGACGGCCGCCAGGATCACCGTGATCGCCACCATGAGGATGACGCCGATGACCGGGCTGACTGCGCGGTCTTCCGTGAAGAGTTGTTTGAAGTTCATTGTCGGTTTCTCTGCACGTTCTGACCGAACAGGAGAGTCCCGTCGACGCACACGGCGTGTGCCCAGCGGGACATCCCACTGCTCTCCCTCGGTCGACCGTGCTTGAGCGCTGATTCCAAACTGAGCTATTAAAATCTGCCTCGCCGATTTTCATCTATGATACTGTGTAGATATAGGGGACTTAAACAGTACTTAAACGAGGTTGCGAAGTGGCTCTCGGAGCAGTTCTTCGATGGACGGATAGATATCACAATCGAGACCCTGTGTCAGAGAAACCGACGGACGGAAGCCGCCGGAGTCGGTACACTCACGACAGATGAAGCTCCAGTTCCTCGGCGGCGTCCGCGAGGTCGGTCGGAGCGCGCTCCTCGTCAACGACTCGCTCCTCATCGACTTCGGGATGCTGACGGGGAACCCGCCGCAGTTTCCCGTCTCGACCCCCGACCCCGACGCCGTCGTCGTCAGCCACGGACACCTCGACCACGTCGGCGTGGTCCCGTCGCTGCTCTCCGGGCGGGACCGTCCATCCATCCACTGGACGCCGCCGACGCAGGAACTGGCGCTCACGCTCGCGCGAGACACACTGAAACTACACGGTGGGAGCTACGACTGCCCGTTCACCGAGAACGACGTCAAGCGCGTGACGGAGGTGTCACAGACCCACGGGTACCAAGAGACGTTCACGGCCGCCGGCCACGAGGTGACGTTCTTCGACGCGGGTCACATCCCCGGAAGCGCGCACGTCCTGGTGGACGACAGCGCGGTGCAGCGCACCGCGAGCAACCGGACGCAGTCCGACGACGGCGGCACCCGACTGCTCTACACCGCGGACTTCCACACCGAAGACCAGCGCATCGTCGCGGGCACGAGCGCCCGTCCCGACGCCGACGTGGTGGTCTGTGAGAGCACCTACTCGGACGTCGACCACGACCCCAGAGCGGAGGTCGAAGCGCGGTTCGTCGAGAGCGTCCGGGGGACGCTGTGGGAGGGCGGCACCGTCGTCGTTCCGGCCTTTGCCATCGGTCGGACCCAGGAGATGCTTCTCGTCTGCGAGGCGTACGACATCCCCTGCTACGTCGACGGGATGGGCACGGAGGTGACGCGGATGCTCCGTCAACACCCCGGATTCGTCCGCGACGCCGACGCGCTCGACCGCGCGGCCGCCCACGCGCGGTTCGTCACGAGTCACGGTCAACGAACCAGAATCGCACAGCAGAACGCCGCCATCGTCACGACGAGCGGGATGCTCTCGGGCGGGCCGACCATGACCTACATCCCCGAGATTCGCGCGAACCCGACGAACAAGATCACGCTCACCGGCTATCAGGTGGCGGGAACGCCCGGTCGACGACTGCTCGACACCGGACGAGCGGAGATCGACGGGCGCGTCATGCCCGTCAGCGCGCGCGTCGAGTCGTACGACTTCTCGGCCCACGCCGACCACGGGGGACTGCGGTCGTTCCTCGACGCCTACGCGGACGAACGGGTGTTCGTCGTCCACGGCGACCGGTGTGAGGCGTTCGCCGACGAACTCCGAGCGGACGGCGTCGACGCGCGTGCGCCGGAACTGGGCACGGTCGCCGAGGTGTAGCTGATTACTCCGCTTCGGTCGACGCTTCGACCTCGAAGGAGAGCCACCCCTCGGTGTAGGAGACGCCACCGCGTTCACGGAGGTGCGGTTCGACGCGGACGTCGTACCCGTACACCGTCGCGGTGCCCTCACGAAGCTCCGCCGCAATCCGTTCGAACGTCGCCGCGAGCGCGGCGTTCCGGTCCCTCGTGTCGGTCATACGTCTCGTAGGTGCGGCACGCCCAAAGGCCTGCGGCCCGCCGAATGCTCGACGGTGGATCCCGCATGCGGCGGTTCCTTCCGTTCGGCCAACAGCTATCCCTGCGGCGACCGTGACCCACCTATGGTCACGAACGAGAGCGATACGTTCGACATCGGCGGCGACCTCACGGTCCACCGACTCGGCTTCGGCGCCATGCGCGTCACCGGCGAGGGCATCATCGGGGAACCCGACGACGTCGAGGCTGCGAAAGAGGTCCTCCGGCGCGCGGTCGACCTCGGCGTCGACTTCGTCGACACCGCCGACTCGTACGGCCCCGGCGTGAGCGAACGGCTCATCCGCGAGGCGCTCCATCCCTACGACGACGTCGTCGTGGCGACGAAAGGTGGCCTCCTGCGCAACCGCGACACCGACTGGCTCCCCCACGGCGACCCCGACTACCTCCGGAACGCCCACCTCTGTAGCTGCGACCGCCTCGGCGTCGACGCCATCGACCTCTACCAGTTTCATCGACCGGACCCCGACGTCCCCTTCGCCGAGTCGGTCGAGGCGCTCGCGGAACTGAAAGACGACGGCGTCATCCGGCACGTGGGGCTGTCGAACGTCTCGGTCGAACAGTTGGAGACGGCCCGCGAGATGGTCGACGTCGCCACCGTTCAGAACCGCTACAGCGTCGTCGACCGCGAGAGCGAGGACGTCCTCGACGCGTGTGAGTCGTACGACATCGGGTTCATCCCGTGGTTCCCCGTCGGCGCGGGCGACCTCGGGGCCAAAGGCGACCTCTTGGAGGATATCGCCGCGGCCCACGACGCCTCGGTGTACCAGGTCGCGCTCGCGTGGCTGCTCGCGCACTCGCCCGTCACGCTCCCCATCCCGGGGACGTCGAGCCTCGACCACCTCGAAGAGAACGTCGCGGCGTCGGCGCTCGAACTCGCCGACGACGAGGTCGCGCGGCTGTCGGCCTGACGCCGGCGGGACGCGTCCCATCGGCGTCACCCTGACCACGGGACATATTGTCCTGCGTGACGTACTCTCGCCCATGGACCGCACGCCTCCCGACCTGACCGACGACGAGCGAGCGGCACTGCACGAACTCCAACTCGGTGTCGAGGGTGTCCACCGCGCGTACGGCCACCTCCTCGCGTTCCACCACGCCATCGGACGGTCGATGGACCACTTCGCGGCGGCCGAACCGCTCCTCAGAGCCAGCGGCCACGCCGCCCACGCCGACGCCATCCGCGACGACCACCTCCCCGCGGGCGTCGTCGACGACCGCTGGTCGTACGAGGTCGTCGAGGCGTTCGAGTCGGGCTTCCTGACCGACGTCGCCGGGTTCGAAAAGAGCGTTCGGTCTGATCTCGCCGGTGGACAGACCCACGTCGCAGAACGCGTTCAGCAGCAGGCGTGGCGCGAGCGGGCCCAGGACTGAGGCCCTCTTCCGCGGCTCAATCGTCGACAGCCTCGAACGACCCTTCGAACGCCGACACCTCGACGTCACGACCGAGCCAGTCACGAAGCCCTTCGACGAGCGCCCGCCGCTGGACGACGGCGAAGCCGGCGAACACCACGACGAACCCGACTCCCGTCTCGGGTGCGACGGTCTCGCCGAGGACGGCCCAGCCGGTGAGGGCGGCCACGACCGGCATCGCGTACGCCGTGAGGTTCGCCCGCACCGGCCCCACCGCGCCGATGAGCGCGTAGTACGCGGGGTACGCCACGGCCGTCCCGACGAGGCCGACGTAGAGTACCGCACCCAGTACGTCGGGCGTCCACGCGACGGGGGCCGACTCGTTCAGTCCGAGGCTCACGCCGTGAACCACGGGCGCAGCGAGCGCCATCGACCACCCCGTCAGCGCCAGCGTCGGCATCGTCGGGCTGATGCGGCGGAGGAGGACGCTCCCGAGCGCGACACAGACGGCCGCGCATGCGACGAGGCCCTGCCCCGCGCTCCCGACGAGGTTCGCCGGGTCGGGCTGGACGATGACGACGACGCCGGTGAGTCCCAGGAGGAGGCCGGCGGCGTCCGCGAGCGACACCCGCTCGTCGCGGAGCAAGAAGACCGCGAACGCCGGCGCGACGACGGGCATCAGTCCGTAGACGACTGCGCCCGCGTTGCCGGACGTGGTCGTCTGACCGACGAACAGGAGGACGTTGTTGGCGACCACGACGAGGAGGCCGCTGGCGACCACGCCGAGGACGTCCGCGCGAGAGCGGGGCCGCCACGCGTCGTACCGGTACCACGCGTACGCGAGGAGGACGACGGCGGCGACGTCGACGCGGAAGGCGGCGAACAGCACGGGCGGGAGCGACACGAGGCCGGCTTCGATACCGACGAACGAGGTGCCGAAGCAGAACGCGGTCAGGGCGAAGCAGAGCGCGGCGCGACGACTCATTTGCCCACCCCCCACGCGGCGACTGTTCGGTGTGTCGCCGCGCGGGCGGTGGATGGTCGAGCGTCGGTGCGAGACGGGAGGAAGGATATCGGAATCACTGTCGCTTCTCAATTGAAAGAGGGGATTTGCCGTGAAGTAGTCGTCGATTCGACCGAAAAGTATGAGAGTATTCGACAACACTCGGGTTCGCACGCCACACGACGATGCTGTCCGTTCACGGCGGAACAGGTGCGCCGACGCCGTCGACGCGGGATGCGGTCACTCCTCGGCTGCCTCGACCCTGGCGGCGTACTCCTCGAGTTCGTCGGCGAGTTCGCGTGCCTGCGCCGCCGAGAGCGTCACCCGGTCGGCGTGTGCCGGAAGCGTCTCTAGCTGGGTGTTGTCCAGTTCGAGTTCGAGCGTCACGTGGTCGGGGTCTCTTCTGGGAGCCGTGACGTTGAGGACGGCGAACGCCTCCTCGTCGAAGTCGTGCCCCTGCGCCGAGCCGTCCAACATGTCGAAGGTGGTGTACGCGTTGATCTTCAGGAGCCGGTCTGGCATGCGAGAGGGTGGGTGACGCGCCGCCAAAGGCGTGTCGCGTCCGCCCCGCGCGAAACATACGCCACGTCTCGTCGTCCCCCGTCATCCCTCGCCCATCGTGTCGTTGCCGCTTCGTTCTCCCGTCCCGTCGTTCACTGGCTCCGCCGTTCCCCTCCCCGTCTCGTCCGTTCCACCGACGTACGTCAGGGGGACGACACCGGTGAGGAGGACCGATGCGTACGCGAGCAGGAGGAGACCGCCGAACGTCGAACCGACCGACGGCGCCATGTTGGTGAAGACGGTCTCGAACGCCGTGACGGCGACGGCGTCGAGGACCATCCCGGGGAGAACGAGCAGCGTCGCGGCCGTGAGCCGTCGGTCGGGTGGAACGTCGAAGAGCGAGTAGACGGCGAACGCCAGCATGGCCATCACCGGGACCGTGGCGACGAACACGAGCGCGACCCGGCCGCCGTCGTCGGGCGGGAGCAGCACCTGGCCGACGAACAAGAACGCGAGCGTCGCGAGAAACCAGAGGCCGATTCCCGTGCCGACGAGCGCCGCGGCCTGCGTGCGCGAGTCGACGACTGCCTCGCGGGAGAGCGGTGACGACATGTAGAGAAACACGTCGTCGGCGAACGTCAACGTGCCGACGGAAGTGAACGAGTCGTCCGGTCCCGAAGGGGCAGAGCGGTCGGAGGACAGTTCAGTCGTCGGCCGGGAGCGGGGCCCCGTCGCGGTCTGTCGGTGCGGGCGAGGCGCCCATGTCGTCGTCCTCGGCGTACGGGTACCAGGTCATCTTCGTGTTGTGCATCATCGGGTCGTCGTAGTCGGTCTCTTCGGGTTCGACGAGCGAGTCGAGGAACTCCTCGTCGTCCTCGTGGCGTTCGACGAACTCGCGGAACGTCTCGCCGCCCTCTCGATGCTCCTCGAAGTTCGCGAGCAGGTTCCGGATGGCTCCGGGGACCTCGTCGACGGGAACGCGCTGGGTGACCCACTGGGTGAAGCGTGGGTTCTCGCCGAGACCACCGCCGAGACCGATGTCGAGCGCCTCCACCGGTTCGCCGTCCTTCCGGGTCTTCATCCCCCGCAGGGAGATGTCGGCGATCTGCGGCTGGGCGCAGGATGCGGTACAGCCCGAGAGGTGGATGTGGAAGTTCTCGACGCCTTCGGGGAGTTCGACGTTGTCCTTCAGCCAGCGCGCGTAGCGCACCTGGCGGTTCTTCGTCTCGACGATGGAGAGCGAGCAGAACTCCGTCCCCGTGCAGGCGACGGAGCCCCGCATGAACGGGTGGGGCTCCGGCGAGTAGTTCTCCAGAAGCGGCTCTTCGAGGAGTGCGTCGAGGCTCTCCTCGGGAACGTCGGTGATGATGACGTTCTGCCGCTGGGTGACGCGGACCTCGCCCGAGCCGTACTCGTCGGCGACGCGAGCGAGTTCGCGGGTGTCCTCGGTGGCCATCCGCCCGACGAGGACGTTCAGCCCGACGTAGTACTTGCCATCACGCTGTTCGTGGACCCCGACGTGGTCGGAGTGGCCGCCCGTCGCGCGACCGGAGTTGTACGAGTAGCTCTCGCGGAGGTCCGCACCCGCCGTGCGAAGCTCGAAGTCGACGTACTCGGACTGGAGAGTCTCGCGGATCTCTTCGACCCCCATCTCGTCGACGAGGAACTTCATCCGTGCGCTGTAGCGGTCCTCGCGGTTGCCGTAGTCGCGGAACAGCGCCGAGATGGCGCCGCCGACCTCGGCGGCCTCTTCGGGCGTGACGAACACGTCGAGCCCCCGCGCGAGCCGCGGTTCGTTCCGGGCGAGACCGCCCCCGACGTTGACGTTGAAGCCCTTCACTTCCTCGCCGTCGACCTCCTTCGTCGCGGGCTCGAAGGCGAGGTCGTTGATGTCGCCCTGGCCACAGCCCTCGCGGCAGCCGGTGACGGCGACCTTCCACTTCCGGGGGAGGTTCGAGTGCTCGTCGTGGCCCTTGTACGTCTCGTGGAGCCCTTCGGCGACGGGCAGCGCGTCGACGTGTTCGTGCCTGTCCTTCCCGGCGACGGGACAGCCGACGATGTTCCGCCAGGAGTCACCACAGGCTTGCTGCGTGGACAGTCCCACGGATTCGAGTTTCTCGAAGATATCGGGGATGTCTTCGAGCTTGATCCAGTGAAGCTGGATGGATTGGCGGGTGGTCCAGTCGACCCAGCCGTTGCCGAAGATGGGGTTCTCCTCGGGGCCCTCGGCGTACTCCTCGGCGATCTCGGCGACGACCTCGGTCTGCCCCGGCTTCAGCACGCCGTTGGGCGTCCCGATGCGCATCATGAAGTACGACTCCTGGCCGTTGCGCTGGTGGTACAGCCCCCACCATTTGAAGCGCTCGAACCACGCGTCGTGTTCGTCCTCGGGAATCGCGTCCCACCCCTCCTCCGCGAAGCGGAAGAGGTGCTCCCGTATCTCGTTACCGTAAACCTCCGACTTCCAGTTCTCGACGTCCGTCGGCATTCGTGTCCACGCCTACCGTCTCCACACGTAAGCCCACCCGTATGCCGTCAACCCTTCCCGGTGCTTCGGGGAACAGGAAATTATTGCTGACTCGGGCGACGGGCATGTGCGCGCGGCGCACGAGCGGGTCGGAGGACGCTCTCGCGGTCGATATCCCGGTACGCGCCGTCGACGATCCGGCCCACCGGAAGCCACGGCGTTATACCTGTCTCACCACACGCGATGCACTGCCCGTAGACGCGCGCCTCGACTGTCCGGCCATCGACGCCGACCTGCTGGAAGTTCTCGACGACGAGGTCGGGAAGCGTACAGGAGCAGAATTCCGGCTCGTGGAAGCGCCAGAGTTCGCTCACGCTCACGCGGCGCTCGTCGTTGACGGAGACCCACGCCCCGTCGTCGAGGATTCGAAGGGCGACGCTCATACCCACGGTTAGCGCGGGAGATACGAGTACGCCGTGGCCGGTGCAATCCCTGACGAATCCGGTGACGAGCCGTTTCGGGCAAACCGCAGGACGCCGGTATTTTTCGGCAGAAGCGTACGTCGAAGATAGAGGCAGTAGTCTCCGCTAGCCGGGAGTGCTGGCATCGATTACTGCCTGAGGCGCCCTTATTTCCTTCCCGTCCCTGAGCGTAATCGATGACCGACTATCTGCGGAGTCGCTACCGACAACACGCACCAGCGGACGTCGCACCGGAACTGTACGACGACGGGGAGAACGGTCGATGAGCGAGGAACCCGCCGTCGCGACCGAGGGCGACGACGAGAAGGTGGACGCCGACACGACCGAAGGCGACGACGTCGACACGGCACACCTCGACGATGTCGAGCCCGGAGCGGGGTGCACCGAGATATGGGAGCACCTCTCCGAGCGTCGCGAACAGGCCGGCTCCGACTGATCCGATGCCGTGCCGTTCGACCGACAGTACAGCAAGGTGTTTTTGTGGTCGACGACCAAGCAACGGTCGAGATGAGTGACGGAGACGGCCCTCGGCGGTGGACGCATCCGGCCGACCGGGAGGAACCGGTCGGCGAACCGGTGGTTCGCGCCGACCCGTCGGTCACAGGTGAGCGCGCGCGTGAAGCCGTCGGCTTCGACCCCGACGACCCGGAGAGCGTCCAACTCGCGGCCGAGACCGTCCGTTCCTTCTCGGAGAACACCGTCGGCGCCGAGGACAACGTCTACATGCTCCGCGGTGCAGCAGCGTGTGCCGCGCTCGTCCGCGGCGTCGGCTCGTACAAGCGCGCCGCCGAGCGGGCCGGCGGCGACGTCTCCGTCTCGTTCATCCGGAAGTGGGCCCGCGTCCACGACCTCCCGCAGGCGGTCCGGCGTCACGTCGCCCGCGGCGACATCGCCCCGACGGCCGCCAAGCACATCGCCCGCGTCTCCGGCGATGCCCGCTTCGCGCTCGCGTGGGCCGTCCTCGACAGCGACCTCACCGTCAGAGAAGTGCGTCGAGCCGCGAGCGCCATCAACAACGGGACGCCCGTCGAGGAGGCGCTCGCCGAACACGGCGTCGTCCTCGGCGAACTCGCCACTCGCCTTCCCCCCGACCTCTACCTCGAACTCCGGCGTCGTGCCTCGCTGGAGAACGTCTCCCCGGACGACGTGCTCGCCGACGCGCTGACGGCGTACTTCGACTGAGTGCTGAGCGAACGTGGCGAACAGGCGACCCGACGCGGACACGAGACGATGAGTCGCACTCACGCGGGACGTCCCGTGATTGGTGGTTAGGTGATGAGACGGGATGGTCTCGGCCTCGTATATGAACGTCCGGTCTCTCGTTCGCTCCCTCCCGCTCCGACTGGACAGTAAACGTTTATCAGTGCACCACGGTTAAGAAACCGTGAGGGCCGGTAGCTCAGTTCGGCAGAGCGTCTGGCTTTTAACCAGACGGTCGGGGGTTCAAGTCCCTCCCGGCCCGTTTTCCGGCGAACGACGCGAGCAGTGAAGAGCCACGGCGGACTCGAATCAGAGCGTGAAGCGAGCGGAGCGAACGGAACGACCACGGTTCGTCCCTCCCGACCCGTGAGAACTCCGCGAGCGACGACGAGGTTACTCCGTCCGCTCGCCCTGATAGCTCCCGTCGTACGTCCCCTCGTGAGTCGCCTCGGCCAGTACGAGTTGCGCGATGCGCGCGCCGCGTTCGAGTTCGATGGGGTGGTGCACCTGCAGAAGCCCCTCGCCTTTCCCCTCGTACCCGGCGTCCCACACCGCGGTGTTGAGCATACAGGAGTTGCGCATGAGCGACGACCGGGGATAGATGAATCCGACGTGTCCCTCGGGGATGTGGACAGTCTCGGCGTACTGGAGGACGTACCCCCCGGGCGCGAGCGACGCCCACTCGCGGCCGTCGCGGGATTCGAACTCGACCGCCCGGCGCTCGCCGATGCGTTTGCCGTCGGTCGCTATCCGCCCGGGCTCCGTCTGTTCGAGCACCGACGCGAGCGTGAGGTCGACACCGTTCGGCTGGACCTGCGTCTCGTCGACGGGCGTGACGTTGTCGGCGACGTACGGACCGCTTTCGAACATGGCGGGGAGTGGAGCGAGTCGACGCAAGACGGTTTCGAAGGCGGCCGAAGCAGCGCGAGACCACTTCGTCACCGGCGGAGCCGTCGCCGACTCACCACGGCGCGCGCGAACGTTTACTCGGTGTCGAAATATTTTGAATATCTCCGCGAAAATTGCCTGACTGCGGGCTATTCTGCATGGTTGACCAACAGGAACAAGGAGGATTTATATCCGTCCGTCGTCGACGGGCAAACGTTATGGGACTGACGTTGACCGAGAAGATCCTCGACGACCACCTCGTCGAGGGTGAACTCGAGCCCGGCGACGAGATCGGGATCGAGATCGACCAGGTGCTCACACAGGACACGACCGGCACGATGGTCTGGCTGCAGTTCGAGGCGCTCGACCTCGACGAGGTTCAGACGGAGCTGGCGGCGCAGTACTGCGACCACCAGACCTACCAGTTCGACTTTAAGAACACGGACGACCACCGCTTCCTCCGCTCCGCGGCCGGGACGTACGGCGCGTACTTCTCCCGACCGGGCAACGGTATCTGTCACAACGTCCACAAGGAGAACTTCGCCGCGCCCGGCAAGACGCTCCTCGGTTCGGACTCGCACACGCCGACGCCCGGCGGGCTGGGACAGCTCGCCATCGGCGCCGGCGGCCTCGACATCTCCGTCGCCATGGGCGGCGGCGCCTACTACGTCGAGATGCCCGAGGTCGTGAACGTCCGCCTCGAAGGTGAACTCCCCGAGTGGTCCACCGCGAAGGACGTCATCCTCGAGATGCTCCGCCGCGAGACGGTCAAGGGCGGCGTCGGCAAGGTGTTCGAGTACACCGGACCCGGCGCCGAGTCGCTGACGGTTCCCGAGCGGACGACTATCACGAACATGGGGACGGAACTCGGTGCGACCTCCTCCATCTTCGGCACGGACGAGAAGACCCGCGACTACCTCGCCCGTCAGGGTCGCGAGGAGGACTTCGTCGAACTCTCGCCCGACGAGGACGCCGAGTACGCCGACGAGATCGTCATCGACCTTTCGGAACTCGAACCCCTCATCGCCCAGCCGTCGATGCCCGACAACGTCGTGCCCGTCCGCGAGGTCGCCGGCACGGACGTCGAGCAGGTCATCGTCGGCTCCTGTACCAACGGCGGCTACGAGGACGTCCTCCCGGCCGCGAAGATGGTGAAGGGCCGCGAGATCAAGAAGGACATCGAGATGATCGTCGCCCCCGGTTCGAAGCAGGCCGCCGAACTGCTGGCCCGCGAGGGCTGGACCGCAGAGATGATGGCCGCCGGCGTGAACGTCTCCGAGGCGACGTGTGGGCCGTGCATCGGTATCGGCCACGTTCCCGCGTCGGATTCGGTCTCGCTGCGGACGTTCAACCGCAACTTCGAGGGCCGGTCCGGTATCGAGGACGACTCCGTCTTCCTCTGCTCGCCCGAGGTCGCCGCCGCCGCGGCCATCAAGGGTGAGATCATCGACCCCCGGGACCTCGCCGACGAACTCGGCGACCTCGACGCGCCCGGCATCGAACTCCCCGACCAGTACGACGGCTCGAAGACGGACCTCATCACGCCCGACGAGGCCATCGACGACGAACTCATCAAGGGCCCGAACATCGGCTCCGCGCCCATCGGTGACCCGCTCGAGGCCGACATCGCCGGCGAGGTGCTCCTGAAGATGGAGGACAACATCACGACGGACCACATCATCCCGGCGACGTCGGACATCCTCATGTACCGCTCGAACATCGAGAAGCTCTCCGAGTTCACGCTCTCGCGCGTGGACGAGACGTTCGCCGACCGCGCCAAGGCGGCCGACGGCGGCGTCCTCGTCGCGGGCGAGAACTACGGGCAGGGCTCCTCGCGCGAGCACGCCGCGATGTGCCCGCTCTACCTGGGTGTCGAGGCCGTCCTCGCGCAGTCGTTCGCGCGCATCCACAAGGCGAACCTGTTCAACTTCGGCATCCTACCCCTGACGATCGACTCGGACACCTACGAACAGATCGACCAGGGCGACGACGTCGAGGTCGTCACGGACGTCGCCGAGGCCGTCCAGGCCGGCGAGGAGGAGTTCACGGTCCGCGTCAACGACGACTGGGAGGCGACGGCCACCCTCAAAGCGTCCGAGCGCGAGCGCCGCATCCTCGCCGCCGGTGGCAAGCTTCGACTCACGAAGCAGCAGTACGAGGAAGACAGCGGCGGCGCGGCACCCGCCGACGACTGACGCCGACCTGTCGACCACTTCTCAGCTTTTTTTCACCGTCCGAGCGACAGCTATCGGGAGCGGGCCGTCGACCTTTTGCGGCGCCCGGTCGTATCCGACGCTGTGTCCCCTCCTCCCAGCCCTGACGACGACGCCCTCCCGCCCGACGAGGAGGTGGTGATCCGACAGGCCGAACAGGCCGACCTCCTCGACGTGTTCCGGCTCGAACGGTCGACGTTCCCCCAGCCGTGGCCCTTCTCGGCGTTCGAGTCGTTCCTCGGCGAGCGCGGCTTCCTCGTCGCACAGTCCGGCACCTCCCCCGCCATCGTCGGCTACGTCGTCAGCGACACGACCCCGAACTACGGTCGGGACATCGGCCACGTGAAGGACCTCGCGGTCCACCCCGACGCGCGCGGACGGGGCCTCGGTCGGACGCTGCTCCGACGGGCGCTCGGGACGCTCGCCTCGGACGGTTCGGCGCTCGTGAAACTGGAGGTGCGGACGACGAACGACGCCGCCATCGCGCTGTACCGGAGCGAAGGGTTCGAGCCACTCCGTCGCATTCCTCGGTACTACGCGGACGGCGAGGACGCCTTCGTGATGGTGCTCGACCTCGCGGAGTGGGACGACTCGCCCCTCGACGGGAACGACTCGGGCGGGCGGACGCGCGAGTCGCGCGGCGCGTGACGACGCCGACATCGATGCCGATGTCGACGTCGTACGTTGACGTTTTTGCTCGTCGTCGACAACGACCGCCCATGGGCTACGCCTGTCCGGTCTGTGACGACCCCCAACAGGACGCCGAGCACCTCGCCAACCACCTCGCGTTCCAGGCGCTGACACACGGCGACGACCACGAGGCCTGGCTCGACGAACACACGCCCGACTGGGCCGAAGGCGGACCGGCGGACCTCGCGCCTCGACTCGAAGGACTCGCGGAGGAAGCCGAGTACGAGGCGGTGTTCGAGGACACCACCGAGGAGTCGAGCGACGGGGAACTGTACGACCCAGACCTGCAGGGGGTGGACGGACTCCCAGGACACGACCACGACCACGGTGGCGCAGGCGCACACGGTCACGGTCGTGGACACGGCCACGGTCACGACCACACGGGGGGTGACGGCATCGACGTCTCGAACCTCGACCCTGACGCGCGCGAAATCGTCGACGAAGCCCAGGAACTGACCCGGGAGATGCTCGACGACAGCGAGGGCGACGACGAGGAGTAAACGCCCTCATCGCGTCGTTACACGGGCTTCACGGTCGGCGTCCGTCGCTAAGCGCCGCGGTCCCGCCGGCGACCACGAGCAAGAGCGCCGTGCCGACGCCGACGAGGGCACACCCGGACGAGGTCGTCGCCGGGCGAGGTGAAGAGACCGAAGCGCCCGAGTCGCCCCCACAGGTCTTCGACGACGGGCACGCTGATGCCGGCCAGGAACCACACCGCCGGGACGGGCGCGAGTCGGAGTTGTTGGCCGAGGACGCTCGCGGCGTTACTCGCGACGAGCGGGGTCGCTTCGTCGCCGAGTCTGACCCCGCGGACGACGACGTACGCCAGCGCCGTCACCACTCCGACGGTCCGGACGGCCCGGGAGACGAGCGGCTCGAACGCGAGCCACGAGAGGACCGTCCAGAGGAGGAGTACACCGGCGAGCGGGAGGCTCTCGCGGAGCGCCCGGCCGGGCTTGAGGGGCGACGGCGGCGAGACGGAGACGAACGGGGGGCGTTCGGTGAGGGCGCGGTGGGGAGCGAGGGAAGGCATCCAACGCCGGGGCGTTCGACCGACGAGCCGAACGGTGCTGTGGTCGGCTCTCCGCTCCGACACAGGTAAACCGGGGCCGCCACCAGGAGTAGCTAATGCGTACCGAGGGAACCCTGGCACCCGACACCCACGAGGAGGCGCGCGAGGCGTTCGAGGCGGCCGGACCCGTCGCCCAGCGGGTCGTCCGCGAGACGGCACGGGCGATGGCGTTCGACCCCGAGGAGTACCGTGAGCGCGTCACGAGCGACGTCGTCTCGACGGCCCGGGACGTGCTGTTCGCCTCCCGTCTGCTGATTCACAGCGGGACGCGCGCGGAGTTCGACGAGTGGTGTGTCGACCACGACGCGTTCGAGGTGAGCGAGGTGGGCAGTCCGAACGTCGACCGACTCGTCTGGCACCCCGCGCCCTTCGTCGACAGCGTCGTCGCCGCGAGCTATCAGGACGAGCGCGACGCCGCGGTCGAAATCCTCCGCCGGCAGGCGCTCGGCCGGATCTACCGCGTCGAACTCGACGCGATGGAGGGGGCCGCGGTGACCGACGTCGTCGAGGGGGGTTCGGAGGGCGGTCCCGAAATCGGAACCGAGGACGGGAGCGGGGACGTCGACCGATGACGGACGACGGTCGCCGGCACGAGGACCTCACAGACCCGGAGTGGCCCGTCGTCGAGTCCGAAGTCGAGTACGAGACGGGGTGGTACACGGGCGGGTACGACCTCGTCGAACAGCCCGACGAATCGACGAAACGGTACTACTGGGCGGAGCTCGCGACGGCCGTGGTCGTCGTCAGCGTCACCGACGACCAGCTGGTGATGGTCGAGCAGTACCGGCCCACGATCCGAGAGAGGCAGCTCGAACTCCCCGCGGGCATCGTCGAGAGGGGCGAGTCCTTCACGCAGGCGGCCGAGCGCGAACTCCGCGAGGAGACCGGGTTCGAGGCGTCGTCGACGAGCCTCCTCCAGGAGGTGTGGTGTACGACCGGGATGCTCAGACACCGCCGCGGCTTCGTCTTCGCGGAGGGGCTCTCGCCCGTCGACCAGGAACTCGACGACAACGAGTTCCTCTCCGTGCGGGCGGTTCCGCTCGACGACGCCGTGAGCGTGGCCCGTTCACAGCCGACTAACGACGCCACCGTCGAGGGTCTCCTCATCGCTCACGACGAGGGGCTCATCTGAGTCGGAGAACTCGAAGACCACTGACCGTGTGTATTCCATCGGTTCTGGTGAGACGCGTTCGATTGCAGCCACGCACACCGCGGGGACCGCACGGTCGCCAAGGCGGTGAGGCCACAGCCACCGGAGCACCGCTGTTGCTCCGAGCCTTCGCTCGGTTCACCCGCTCTCGCGCGCGGCTATCGCAGCCTGGCGCGCGGAAGCAGAGCGAGACGGCAACACCGCCTCGCAGCCCACGCGGGACGGGCTCGGCCGTCCCGCCGATGAACGAGTACGGCGAGCGAACGACGCGCGAGGGGCGACCGAACGAGCGGAGCGAGTGAGGGAGTTGGTCGAGGAGGGCGAGGCTGCGGCTCACCGCGCCCGTGCCCGCGCAACCTCTGTCATCACGTACCCGTCGACACCGATGTAGCCCTGATCATCGATGCGTGTCCGAACGGCCCCGCTCGCACGCACCGAACACCGCATGAGCGCCGAGGGACTTATCCACACGTACCCGTTCTACCCGCGTATGGACGGCGAGATCTCCACCGACGAGGTCGCTTCACTCTTGAACACAGAGGACCGGCCGCGCATCGTCGATATCCGGTCGCCGGCGGCGTTCGCCCGCGGCCACATCCCCGGCAGCGAGAACGTCCCGTTCGGCCGCCTCCCCGAGATGGTCGAGTCGCTCGCCGACGCCGACCACATCGTCACGGTCTGCCCCCACGGGAAGGCGAGCGTCCAGGCGGCCCGCCTCATCACGTCGTTCGAAGGCACCCAGGGCGCGCGGGTCGAGAGCATGGCCGGCGGCCTCGACGCGTGGGAGGGACCGCTCGAAGCCGACGGCGAGAAGGCGAACGCGGGGTCGACAGCGGACGAGGCGGCGGCCGATTCGAGCCCCGACGCCCCGTTCTGAGCGACGCGTCAGCCCCGGCGACCTCGAACCCTCGAAAGGGGACAGCCACGGCTCGAGGGTCCCGACGACACGAGAAACGACCGACTCGACGCGGACTGCGCTTACGCCGTCCTCATGCGACGTTGAAGCCCTTGTCGCGGAGGAAGTCCTCTACGCGCCCGGTGTGGTTCCCCTGGAGTTCGATGGAGCCGTCCTCGACGGTTCCCCCGCAGGCGAACTTCGACTTCAGGTCCGACGACAGGCTGTCCATGTCGACGTCCTTCGGGTCGAACCCCTCGATGACCGTTACCTCTTTTCCGTAACGTCGCTCGTCGATGTGGATATTGATCTCCTGGGATTCGCGGGCCACGTCCTCACAGACGCAGAGTTCCTCAGGCAGTCCACACGTCGAGCATACCTCTGACATTCCAAGCAGAAATCTGAGAGCGAGATACAAAACAGTATCGGGAAGAAACACCCTGTGAGTCCACCCGTGACCGCGAATCGACGCGAACAGCGTCACCTGGTCCGCCGGTCAGGCCGTCGTCGCCGCCGGTTCGTCTTCCCCACGAGAGAACAACTCGCCGACGACCGGCGTCGCCTCCCAGGCCAGGTCGTCGACGAGGGCGACCGCTCGCTCGGCCTCCGCCGGCGAGACGCCCGATCCGTAGTGTGAGCGCTCGTAGACGTCGGCGACGCGTTCGACGCGGGGGTCGAGGCCGTGACCCCGTCCCAGCGCGCGGATGTACGCCCGCGGCGTCTCCGTCGGTCGGCGCGCGCGGTACCGACGTTCGAGGAGGCGTTCCAGCCGGTCGAACGCGCGTTCGGCGTCGACCGCGGCGTCGCCCGTCGGCCGCTGGTAGCGGAGACGGAGTTCGGCGGCGAGCCACGCAGTGAACCCGAGTCGTCGAGCCCCGGCGACGAGACCGACGAACGCGACGAGACCGAGGCCGAGCGTCTCCCGCGAGGGGAGGTCGGGCACCTGGAACCCCTCGCTCTCTTCGGTCTCCCCGCCGAGGTTGCCGTCCTGAGCGGCGGGGAGCGGCGTGGCGTTCGTGCTACTGCTCCCTTCGATGTTCCGCCGGAGGGCGTCGCTCTGCGAGGAGTTGTTCAGCGAACTCCCGTTCGTCTCGAACGGCGTGACGGTGGGGCCGCCGTCTGTCTCGGGCTCCGTGCCGTTGGTGTCGACGCCGGGCTCGCCGCTCTGTCGCGCCTCGGTGAGCCGCGTCCGCTCGGCCGTCTCGCGCGGCGTCGCGGGCGTCGGGTCGAAGCGAACCCAGCCGACGTCCGGGAAGTACACCTCGACCCACGCGTGGGAGTCGAGGCCGCGGACGACGTACTCGCCGTTCCCGACCTCCTCCCCGGGCGTGTAGCCGACCGCGAGTCGCGCCGGGACGCCCTGCGTCCGCAGGAGCGTCACCATCGCTGTCGCGTAGTACGTACAGTAGCCGGCGTCCATCTCGAAGAGGAACGCCTCCGCGACGTCGCCCTCCGGACGCTCGACGGTGAGAGAGTAGCGCTTGTTCTCCTCGAGCCACTGCTCGATGGCGACCGCCTTGTCGTAGGCGTTGTCCTCGCCGCCGGCGATTTCGGCCGCCCGCTCGCGCACTCGGGTGGAGGTGCTCTCGGGGAGCTGGAGGTACTGCGTCCTGACGGCGTCGGGGTAGTCCGTCCCCGCCCGGCGGAGCTGTTCGGAGGTGTACTGCGGGACGCGGCTCTCGACGGTGTAGCTCTCGCCCGACGCGAGGCTCGTCGCGGGCACGAAGAAGCCCTGCTGGGTGATGCGCACCCGCCCCTCGACGTCCCCCGAGACGGAGACGGGTTTCCACGCGGCCGGCATCGCGGAGACGGTCGCCTCGGCCGTCACGGTCTGGGTCACCTGCCGGGAGGCACCCGGCGGGCCGGCCAGCCGCCCCCGATACGCGTCGGTGTCGCCCGTCCGCACCCAGCCGTCGCCGGTGTAGCGGTCGTACGACGCCGTCTGCCAGTACTGTCGCTCGTTGGCCTCGACGGTGTAGCGGACCTGTGGAGAGAGCCGGATGGAGCCGAGCATCTCGATGCGCTCGGGGGAGTTGACGAGGCTGGCCTCGACCGTCGGTGAGCCGCGGTCCGGGAGGAGCGGTTGTGCCGCGCCGCCGGGCACCACCGACAGCGTGGCCGCGAGGACGACCATCGCCGCCAGCACCGCGACGAGCGTGTCGAGTTGGGCGACCGTTCCGCCGTGTCTGTCGAGCGTCCCCAACCCGAGTGCCAGCCCCGCGCCGAGGACGCCGACGAGCGTCGTCGCCGTCCCGGCGTCGCCGGTGAGGACGAACAGGCCGAGCGCCGTCCCGCCGACGGCGACGCTCCAGGCGTAGCGCTCGCGCATCGCGAGATACCACGAGAGAAACACCGGGCCGGGCGCGACGGCGAGCGCCCACACGTCGGCGGCGGTCAGCCGCAAGACGGAGAGCCCAGTGAGGAGCGCGACGGTGTCCGAGAGGAGCCGCTCGGTCGAGAGCAGCGACAACTGGCTCGCCGGGATGGCGAGGAAGTACGTCACCGTCCCGCCGACGAGGAGCACGGCGGTGAAGAACACGGCCGTCCGGACGCGGAGGAAGCGCCCGAGCGCCGTCGCGAGGAGGAACGTCCCGACGACGAGGAGGACGAACACGCGGTTCCCACCGACCACGTTCGTGACGTGTGAGAGGACGCTCAGGTACGACAGCGTGAGGACGAGCACGCCCACGAGCGCCGCTCCGCGGAAACTGGTCCGCTCCTCCAGGTTCCCGAGCGACGCGAGGGACAGCCGACGAGTGTCCGCGCTCACGCCGCCACCTCCCGTCGGTCGTCGCTCGGTTCGCCGACCGGTTCACGGTCCGCGCGACGGTCCCTTCCGGTGCTTCTCACCATCTCGTCGAACGAAACCTCGCGACCGCCGAGGCGGACGACCGTCCCCTGGCGGGTGGCGCGCACCGAGACGAGCGGCTCCTCCTCAGGGGCTGCGGTCCCGTGGCCGACGCGTGCGAGGTGGTCGAGCGCCTGCCGCCGGTCGCCGGGAGCGACCGAGAGCGTCCCGTCGGGCGTCGCGAGCGTCACGGGGACGCCCGCCCGCAGGAACGCGAGCGTGATGGTCGCGCCGGCCTCGGCCATCTCGTCCGCCCGTCCCTCCTCACCAGAGACGGCGAGGACGACCGTCCGCGAGCGGTTCTCGGCTGAGAACTCCTTGACGATGAGGTCGTCGCGCTTCGCCGAGGTCTTCCAGTGGACGTCCCGGAGCGAGTCGCCCCTCACGTACTCGCGGAGGCGGTCGAACTCGTCGCGGTCGTTGCTCTCGGCGGTGTCGTGCAGCGCGAGCAGGTCGCGCTTCGCGCGGTTCGAGAGGTCGTGGACCCGCGGGTAGACGAGCAGGTCGTCGGTCTCGGAGAGCGAAAAGCGCCTCGTGGCGAGGCCGAGGACGTCGCGCGCGACGAGCGAGACGGGGCCGACGGTGTGGAGGCCGCGGCGGCGGTACGTCACCTCGTACGAGACGGGCGTCCGGCCGACGGTCGTCTCCGCCTCCGCCTCCGCCTCCCCGAGAGGCTCGGCGGGAGCGCGTCCCTGACGACTGCGGTGAACGGCGCGTCGGTCTCGAACCGGAGGGTGACCTCGCCCGAGTCGCCGGGGAAGCCGTTCGGCGGGAGCGTCCGGTCGACCGTCGGAACGCCGGTGCGGCGGACCTGGACCACGGCGGCGACCAGCGCGACGAGACAGGGGAACACCACGGCGTTGAGCGAGCGCGCGCCGAACCACGCGGCCATGAGCGTCCCCGAGAGGGCGACCGCCACCACCGTCCATCCCCGTCGCGTCAGCCTCATTCCACGGGGACGGTGTCGAGCGCTCGCTCGACGACCGCGGCGCCGCCGTCGTCACCTCCGCCGGGTCGGATGCGGTGGTTCCACACCGTGCGTATCTCCGTCTGCACGTCGTCGGGGACGACGTAGTCGCGCCCTTCGAGGACGGCCCGGGCCTGCGAGGCGCGGACGAGCGCGATGCCGCCGCGCGGGGAGACGCCGAGTTCGGCGTGTTCCCTGGTGAACGCGGCCAGGCGCGTGACGTACGACCGGACCGGTTCGCGGACGTCGACGGTGGTGACCGTCCGCCGGGCGCGCTGTATCTCGGGGATGGAGGCGACGGGTTCGAGCGACTCGATGGGGTGGTCGCCGGCCACTCTCCCCAGCAGTTCGGTCTCGTCTTTCTCGGAGGGGTACCCCAGCCGGAGCTTCTTCATGAAGCGGTCGATCTCTGCCATCGGAAGCTCGTACGTCCGGTTCGGTTCGACGTCGTTCTGCGTCGCGATGACGGTAAAGGGCGACGGGAGTCGGTGGGTGTCGCCGTCGACGGTCACCTGATTCTCCTCCATCGCCTCCAGCAGGGCGGCCTGCGTCTTCGGCGGCGCGCGGTTGATTTCGTCGCCGAGGACGACGTTGGCGAACACCGGGCCGGGCTGGAACTCGAACTCGCGGCTCTTCTGGTTGAACACGTTCACGCCCGTCACGTCCGACGGGAGGAGGTCGGGCGTGAACTGGACGCGCTTGAACGTGCAGTCGATGGAGGTGGCGATGGAGCGGGCGAGCATCGTCTTCCCCACGCCGGGGACGTCTTCTAAGAGGAGGTGACCACGGGCGAGGAGGCTGACGAGGATGTGCTCGATGGCGTCGTGCTGGCCGACGATGACGCGCTCGACGTTCTCGGTGATGCGGTCGACGAGGCCCGTGGCGTCGTCGATGGGGAGCGGCTCGAACCCCTCGGCGGTGGACGCGACGTCCGCCTCGGAGTGGCTCGCGTCGGTCACGCGCAGCCCTCCACCGTCCCGTCGACAGGGCACCGCTGTCGGGGCCGGTCGACCCGCCACGGACGCAGACGCGGACGCGGGACCGAAATCGGGACGGGGCGAGTGCGGACGACCGACCGAGGAGACGCGTACGGAGACCGGGACAACGGGCTGGGGAACGGCGGGTACCTGTTCGTCCTCACGGTTACTCTCTCTTCTTGCCGGAGTCACCTAACTTTGCTGGATGTGGTCAGGTAGCATACCGTACGGGCGGCGTCGGAGACGGCACACGTCCGCCGGGAGCGCCCCCTCCGTCGCCGGTCGAGTGCGCACAGACCCGACGCTTTTTATCGCTCCGTCGCCGGCTATCCCCACATGAACGGCAGCGGGGACACCGACCTCGACGCGGGCGCGAGCGACGTCGAGGGAGGCGGACCGGACGGGTCGAGCGTCGAGGCCGAGTCGGCGGACCCCGCGCTCGGCGCGCCGCGCGAGATGCTCGACGTGCGCGAGGAGTTGACGCCGATGATGGCGCAGTACACCGACCTCTGTGAGGCGCACGACGACGCGCTCGTCCTCTTTCAGGTGGGCGACTTCTACGAGGCCTTCTGTCAGGCGGCCGAGACCGTCGCTCGGGTCTGTGAGGTGACGCTCACGAAGCGCGAGGACTCGACGGGGCGGTACCCCATGGCCGGCATCCCCATCGACAACGCGGCGACGTACGTCGAGCGCCTGCTCGACTCGGGGTACCGTGTCGCGCTCGCCGACCAGGTCCAGCCCGCCGAGGAGGCGTCGGGACTGGTCGACCGCGCCGTCACCCAGCTTATCACCCCGGGGACGCTCGTCGACGACGCGTACCTGGAGGGAAGCGCCGCGAACTACCTCGCGGCGCTCGTCCGAGAGGGCGAGGGGGCGCGTGCGACCGCGACGTACGGCCTCGCGCTCGTCGACGTCTCGACCGGCGAGTGTCTCGTGACGAGCGGCGACCGCACGACGGTCGCCGAGGAACTCGAACGCCTCTCGCCGGCGGAGTTGCTCACCGGGCCGGAACTCGCTGTCGAGGGTGGGAGCGAGAACGCGGACGAGGCGTTCGTGGCCGAGGCGATGCACACCGACTACGACCCCTCGGCCTTCGAACTCGGCGTCGCGCGCGAGCGCGTCGAGGCGTACACCCGTCCCGACGCTGTCCTCGGGAACGACGCGGAGGTCCGCGCGACCGGTGCCGTCCTCGCGTACGCCGAGTACACACAGGGTGGCGACCACCTCGACTACGTCTCGCGGATCACGCGGTTCGACGCCCGGGAGTCGATGCGGCTGGACGCGACGGCGCTGAGAAGCCTCGAACTGTTCGAGTCGCGGTCGCGGTCGGGCCACACGCTGATGGAGACGCTCGACTCGACGGCGTGTGCGCTCGGCCGTCGCCGCCTCGAATCGTGGCTCCGCCGGCCGACCGTCGACCGTGCGGAGGCCGAATCCAGGCTCGACGCGGTCGAGGCACTCACGGGTGCGGGCGTCGTCCGCGAGACGCTCCACGAGGGACTGAGAGAGGTGTACGACCTCGAACGGCTCGTCGGCCGCG
The DNA here is from genome assembly GCF_002906575.1 of Salinigranum rubrum. Lineage (NCBI taxonomy): Archaea > Methanobacteriati > Methanobacteriota > Halobacteria > Halobacteriales > Haloferacaceae > Salinigranum > Salinigranum rubrum. Next base: position 3,682,510 of record NZ_CP026309.1, on the reverse strand, counting down.
TCTCTCGGGGCCGAGCGAACGCCCGCGACCTGCGCTCGCTGGCGACGACGCTCGCCGTCGTCCCCGGCCTGCGCGAGGCGCTCTCGGACCTCGAACACGACTCGCCGCGGCTCGCCGACCTGACCGAACGCCTCGACGACTGCGGCGACGTCCGCTCGCTCGTCGAGGAGGCCATCGTCCCCGACCCGCCCCAGGAGGTGACCGAGGGTGGCGTCGTCCGGGAGGGGTTCGACGAGGAACTGGACGCCATCCGCGCGACCGAACGGGAGGGTCGCGAGTGGGTCTCGCAGTTGGAGGCGAGAGAGCGCGAGCGGACCGGCATCGACTCGCTCGAAGTCGGATACACCCAGGTCCACGGCTACTACATCGAGGTGACGAACCCGAACCTGGAGCGCGTTCCAGAGGACTACACCCGCCGGCAGACGCTGAAGAACTCCGAGCGGTTCTACACGCCCGAACTCAAGCGCCGCGAGGACGAGATAATCTCGGCGTCGGAGCGGGCCGACTCGCTGGAGTACGAACTGTTCTGTGAGGTTCGAACGTCGGTCGCCGCGGAGGGAGAGCGACTCCAGGCGCTCGCGGACGTGCTGGCGGAACTCGACGTTCTGGTGGCGTTCGCGACCATCGCGGTCGACCGCGACTACGTGCGCCCGACGTTCGGCGCGAGCGCCATCCGCATCGAGGCGGGCCGTCACCCGGTCGTCGAGCGGACGACCGAGTTCGTCCCGAACGGCATCGACTTCTCGACGGGCGCTATCGCGCTCATCACCGGGCCGAACATGTCGGGGAAGTCGACGTACATGCGGCAGGTGGCGCTCACGTGCGTCATGGCCCAGGCGGGGAGCTTCGTTCCCGCCTCGGCGGCACACCTGCGAGTCGTCGACCGCGTGTTCACCCGCGTGGGCGCGTCGGACGACATCGCGGGCGGCCAGTCGACGTTCATGCGGGAGATGGCCGAACTCACCGACATCCTCCACGCCGCCACCGACGACTCGCTCGTCCTCCTCGACGAGGTGGGGAGGGGGACGGCGACGACGGACGGCCTGGCCATCGCGCGGGCGACGACGGAGTTCATCCACGACGAGGTGGGCGCGTCGACGCTCTTTGCCACCCACTACCACGAACTGACGGACCTCGAAGCCGACTACGACGGCGTCTTCACGCTGCACTTCACCGCTGACCGCGACGAGGAGGGTGTGACGTTCCTCCACCGCGTCGCCGAGGGGCCGTCGTCGTCGTCGTACGGCGTCGAGGTGGCGCGCCTCGCCGGGGTACCCGACCGGGTCGTCCAGCGCGCGCGAGACCTGGTCGAGGCGGCCGAACACGAGGCCGACAGCGGGGCGGTCGACCGGGACGAGGCCGGCGCGAACCGCTCGTCTCGTCCCGCCGCGACGAACGGGGCGGCGGCGTCGACGGCCGAGGGGACACCCCACGACCCGGTCACGGGGGACGCGCACACCGGACCGGCCGAAAAGACCTTCTCGGAGTCCCACGAAGGTCGAGACGGCCGCGCGAAGTCAGCGCCACTGCCCGACTCCGACTCGTCGCGGGGCCCGCGCGACGACCAGAACCACGCCGTCCGCGGGGTCCTCGACGACATCCGCAGCCTCGACGTCGCCCGAACGACGCCGATGGACGCGCTCGCCCTCCTCCACGAACTCCAGCGGAGACTCGATGACGCGAATCAGGAGACTTGACCCCGAAACGAGGAAAGAGATCGCCGCCGGCGAGGTCATCACCCGACCCGTCGACGCCGTGAGAGAACTCGTCGAGAACAGCCTCGACGCCGACGCCTCCCACATCGAGGTTGCGGTCGACGGCGACGGCACCGACCTCGTCCGCGTCCGCGACGACGGCCACGGCATGCGCCGGGAGGACGCACCCCTCGCGGTCGAGCGCCACACCACCTCGAAGCTCACCGGCCCCGGCGACATCGAGCGCGTCTCGACGCTCGGCTTCCGGGGGGAGGCGCTCCCGAGCATCGCCCACGTCGCGGACCTCACGGTGACGACGAACGACGGCGGGCCGCGCGGAACACGCGTCCGCGTCCGCGACGGCGCGGTGGAGACCGAGACCGCCGGCAGAGCGCGGGGAACGACCGTCGAGGTGCGTGACCTCTTCCACAACCGCCCGGCGCGCCGGAAGCACCTCGGCTCCGCGAAGGCGGAGTTCGCGCGGGTCTCGAAACTGCTGTCGCGCTACGCGCTCTGTCACTCCGACACGCGGTTCTCGCTGTCGCACGACGGCCGCGAGACGTTCTCGACGCCCGGGTCGGGCGACACCGACGCGCTCCTCGGCGTGTACGACCGGACCGTCGCCGGACAGTCGACGACGTTCTCGTTCGCCGCGGACGGGAGCGACGGTGGCGAGGGGAACGAAACGCGCGTCGACGGCGTCCTCTGTTATCCCTCCGTCACCCGGGCCACCCGCGACCACGTCCACGTCGCCGTCAACGGTCGCCCGCTCGTCGACGAGTCGCTCCGCCGGGCCGTCGTCGCGGGCTACGGGTCGCTCCTCCCGCGGGGACGAGCGCCGGTCGCCGTCGTTCGAGTGACGCTCCCTCCCGAGTCGGTGGACCACAACGTCCACCCCGCGAAGGCCGAGGTGGCGTTCCGCGACGACAGCGTGTACGCGAGGGTCGAACAGGGCGTGAGAGACGCGCTGTCGACCGCCGACCTCCGGCGGAGCGGCGACGTCGCCATGGACCTCGAAACGAGCCTGACACCGCTCGACGGGAGTTCAAGACTCGGCGACGTCACCGTCATCGGCCAGTTCCGCGACCTGTACCTGCTCTGTGCGGCCGACGACGACCTCCTCGTCGTCGACCAGCACGCCGCCCACGAGCGCATCAACTACGAACGCCTCCGCGCCGCCGTCGGCGACGTCCCCTCCGCGGAGGTGGACCCGCCGGCGACCCTCTCGGTGTCGGCGGCGGAGGCGTCGCTCGTCGACTCCCTGACTGACGAACTCGGGAGGCTGGGGTACGAGGCGTCGACGTTCGGCGGCGGGACCGTCCGCGTCTCCCGCGTTCCGGCACCGCTCGGCCGCACGGCGACACCGGAGTCGCTCCGGGCGGTGCTCGCCGCGCTCGACGGGGGCGAGGGGGAGACGCCCGAGCGCGTCCGCGACGAGTTGTTGAAAGAGCTAGCGTGTCACCCCTCGCTCAAGGCCGGCGAGACGCTGTCGGTCGAGACCGGTGAGAAACTGATCGAGCGCCTCGGCGCGTGCGACCAGCCCTACGCCTGCCCTCACGGCCGGCCGACGGTACTGGCCATCGACGAGGAGACGCTGGTCCGCGGCTTCGAGCGCGAGAACACCCGCTTCGGGTGACTTCCCGGCGCTCACCACTCCTTGCAGTCGGCACAGACGAACCGGTCGCCGTCGCGCCACTGGCGCTCAACCGCGCTCCCACAGACGGGACAGTCGTCGCCGTCGGGAGCCCACCGGTACGTCGTCCGCGGGAGGTCCGCCTCCTCACCGCCTCCGCCCGCGCCGACCACCTCGTCGCTCTGGCCGTCTTCGTCCCCGATACCTTCGTCGTCCTCGACGCCTTCGCCGTCCTCGACGCCTTCGTCCCCCTCGTCGTCTCCGGTCGAACCGGTCGGTGTTCCGACGGCGTCGTCCGGACTCGCCTCGTCGACGTCGGCGTCAGCGTCCCCGACGACAGCGACGTCGCCCTCGTCAGCATCGTCGCCCTCGCCAGCACCGTCGCCCTCGTCAGCACCGCCACCCCCGTCAACATCGTCGGCGTCGTCGCTCGCCGGGAAGAACTCGTCCAGCGACCGGTTCTCGCTCATGTCGGTAGATGACGCGCGGGTCAGTTAAGCGGTCTGACTCCTGCGACGCTCACTCCCACCACTCGCTCCGCCGTTCCTGATACGACGACTCTCGAAACACGGGCGGTTTGTCCGCGTCGTTCTCGGCGCCGAACGCGACGGCGAGCCAGTACCCGGTGTGCCAGCCGACGGCGTCGGTATCGATGTCGACGACCGTCACGGTGAACTGCGCGTACCGTTCGCTGGCGCCGTCGCCGTCGGGGTCGGGGCCGCGACTCGACCCACAGGAACCGGAACCGACCGTACACGTCGACTCCGAGACGTAGCGGACGACGAGGTCCGCGTCGGGGTCGTCGACGACTTCGAACGTCAGGTTGTCGGGCATGCCGGGCGCGCCGCGCTCGTAGTACCCGAGCGCTTCCCGCACCTGCGCCCGCGCGGCGGCGGGGTCCGGCGCCTCGTCGACGTCGATGTGGACGGTGAACTCGCTGTCGTCCCACGGGAACCCCCGCTCGGTCGCGTTGGGCTGAGGGAGGGTGGTGAGCGTCACCCCGGTCCGCATCACCGCCTGTGGCTCGTCGTCGTGTCCCAGACCGAGCGTGTGGCCGAGTTCGTGCGCGACGACCTGTTCCGTCGACTCGTCCGAGAGGCCCGTCTTGATCTCGACGGTCATCGGGCGGTTGATCTGCGCCGCGCTGGTGATGTACGGCGCACAGCCGGCGGTGTGGTTCGACCGCTCACAGCCGCTCACCTCGTCGACGAACCGCACGACGAGGTCGGGGTTCTCCGCGTCCGGGCGGACCTCGTAGTCGACCGAGTAGCCGACGTACCGCGTCGCGTTCGTCTCCCAGAACGTCGCGGCGCGGCGGACGAGCGGGACGACGTCGCGGTCGGGTGGCCCCTCGACGGCGACGACGATAGGCTCGCTGCCCCACGGGTTCGCGGTCGGTTCGGCGGTTCCGTCAGGCTTCCCGGCGGCCGATGCGGTCGAGTCGTCGACCGCCGTCGTCGTGTCGGACGGCCCCGAACTGGCCGTGGGCCGCTCGCCCCCGTGTGCGAGCATGTCGGGACCGAATCCCCCGAGACAGCCCGTGATAACGACGAGGAGAACCAGTGCGAGCCGGGGGATGACGGTCGCGTGCCGGGACATCTACCTGTTCGTCATCTCCCGAACACATATGAGTTCTCCCCCGCCTCTCGCATCTGAGACTCGGCGTCGACGCCGAACGTCGGGACGGCGAGAGCCGCCGCTCGTCGGAGTGAGCGGCTGAGAGGAGTAAGCCCCCTTCTGTTCGTCCCGGCATTCAGCTGAGCGTCCGCGTCCTCCCCGGACGACTCCGGGGGCACGCCGCTGGCGTGCTGTCCGGACTACCTTGACGGCGCGGACTTGCACCGGTGAGGATTCGCCGTTCCATCCGTTCTCGACCCGCGGCTCGCGGGCGGCGCCCGCTCGCAGACGAGGGACGGAGTCCCTCGCGGCCCTCGGTGGGTCAACTCCCCTCCCTTGCGGTCGGGTTCGCACACCTCATCGGTCGGATCGAGGGGTCTCGTTTCTGTTCCAGAGCCAGCCGTCTCCGACTCCGGGCTTGCGCCCGGTCACCTGTCCGGACGGTGGGGGACTTTCCTCATGGCCGCCGGTGCGGCCACGGGAACCGGGCTCTCTCTGCCACACGAACGTACTCCGTGGCCGTGGTTAAGCCGTTCGATGTCCGCTACCGGGCTCCGAACGCGAACCGATAGCGACACATGCTCGGGGCACAGGAGGCTGAAATAAACCCTCACGATTCTTCTTGTGTGAAAGGAAGGGTTCAAGTCGTCAGGCACCCTCCTTCGGTGTATGTCGGAGGCGCAGACCGTTCGCCTTTCATACGAGGATGGGGCGCGTGCGGTCGAACTGGCCCGAGAATCCGTCGAATCGTACGTTTTGCACGGCCAACGAGAACAACCGGGGAGCATGCGAGACGCCTTCTACGCGCGAACCGGTGCCTTCGTTCGTCTCCAGTCCACACGTGGACGAGGCCGACTCCGTGGCTGTGCCGGGGCGTATCGGGGCAAGGACCAACTTGGGCACGCCATCGTCGACGCGGCGATTCAAGCCGCGTCGGGCGATTCCTGTGGCTCCGAAATCGAAGCCCAGGAACTACCCCATCTGAACATCTCCGTCTGCATCGTCTGTAACCACCTTCTCACCAACGACCCGCTCTCCGACCTCGAGCTGGGCCGCCACGGCGTCGCCGTCGACAGCGGCGGGAAACACGGCTGGCTCTACCCCACCATCCCCGTCGAGAACGACTGGTCGAAAGAGGAGTATCTGACCCGCGTCTGCCGCAAGGCCAAGCTCTCGCCGTTCGCCTGGCAGACCGACGACGCGATGATCACGCTGTTCGAGGGACAGGTGTTCCGCGAGCGCGACGACGGCGGCAGTATCGAAGAGCTGTAGCGACGACCGTTCTCCTGCGACGTCGGATCGATCCGGGTTTTAGAGGCCTCCATCACATCCGCGCCCGGTTCGTGTCTCCGGCACACGGCGCATCGGACTGAGCGTGGCGAGGCCCACGGGTACTTGTACTCCGCGAGCGACGGACCGGTATGCTCACAGCCGGCGACACCGCTCCGGACTTCACGCTCCCCAAGGCGGGCGGGGCCGCGTACAACGACTTCGAGGCGTTCACGCTCTCTGACGCCTTCGGCGACGGCCCCATCGTCCTCGCCTTCTACCCCGCGGCGTTCACCCGCGGCTGTACGGCGGAGATGTGCGCGTTCCGGGACTCGATGAGCCTGTTCAACGCTGTCGACGCGCAGGTGTACGGCATCAGCGTCGACCTCCCCTTCTCGCAGAACATCTGGATGCGACAGGAGGGGTTCGACTTCCCGATGCTGTCGGACTGGGACCACGAGGTCATCCACACCTACGGCGTCGTCCGCGAAGACATGTACGGCATGCTCGAAGTCGCAGAACGGAGCGTCTTCGTCCTCGACAGCGAGGGGACGATCAGACACACGTGGGTCGAGGGCGAGGGCGACGTCGACTTCGAGGCGTTCGTCGCGGACCTCGGCGACGTCGTCGCGGACCTCGCCGAGGCGTGAACGGGTCGCGCCGACGGCTCTCTCACGGATCGGCGCCGTAGCCGCACAACTCCGCGTCGGCTTCGGCCCGTGCGGCGGCCGCGTCGAGATACAGGTCGATGCCGTCGACGAGTTCCCCCCCTCGAATCAGCGGCTCCAGCAGGGCTTCGCCTCCCTCGGGTGCCGGTTCGTCCCGTCTTCGAATCTCGTGTCCCCCGTCCCGGGTCCGGTACACCTCTTTGACCCCGCCGAGTTTCCCCCGCTTCGCGCCCGCTTCCCCCTCGACTTCGACGATGTCGAGCGCGAAGTCGACGGGGTCGGCGTTCGAGACGTAGCCGCCGACGCCGAAGCCGTCGGCGACGTCGCGGAGTCCGCGGAGATCCGCGGGGCCGAGGCCGCCGCTGGCGAATATCTCCACCTCGTCGTACCCCTCGCTGTCGAGGGCCCACCGGACCTCCCGGAGGATGTGTCGGAAGTCGCCTCGCCTCGAAGCGGTGGTGTCGAGACGGACGCTGTCGAGACGGTCCATGCTCTCGGCGGCCCGCAACACCTCGTCGACTTCGTCGCTGTAGGTGTCACACAGCGCGACTCTCGGGACGCTCTCGTCGACGGTTTCGTCGAACGCCCGCCACGCCGACTCCTGATTCCCGGGGCCGAAACAGATGACGAGCGCGTGCGGCATCGTCCCCGACGCCTCCCGCCCGAGGACTTCGCCGGCGGCGACGTGTGAGAAGCCGTCGAGGCCGGCGACGAGGGCCGACCGCTCGACCATCGCGGCGATGGAGGGGTGGACGTGTCGCGCCCCGAACGAGAGCACCAGCGAGTCGGGTGCGGCAGTTCGAACGTCGAGCGCGGCGGTGGCGACGCCGCTGGCGTGGCTCAGAAAGCCCAAGAGAGCGGTCTCGTACCGGGCGAAGTCGAGATAGTTCCCCGAGATGCGCATCACCGGGCCGCCGTCGAACAGCCGTCCTTCGGGAATCGAATCGACGTCGACCGGCAGCCCCGAGAGGAGGTGCGCCGCGTCCTTCACGCCCGCGAGGAGTTCGTACCGTCCCTCCGAGAACTGGTCTGCCGTCACCTCCGCGACGACGGCCGGGTTGCGTCCGGCGGCTTCGAGCGTCTCCTCCGTGCGCTCGAAGTACGCGTCGGTCGCCCGCCCCTCGGCAATCGCGTCGGCGCCGACGATGTCGAAGTCGGTCATACGCGTCGTTGCCATCGGGGCGTGAAAAAAACACTCGTTCGGTCGTCGGGTTCGAAGAGGAATCGTCTTCGACTGTGGCGGTGTGCCGCCCTTCGAGAGGTTCGTGGGTGACCCTGCTCCCGTTCGGGGGACAGGCCCCGTACACAGCGACGACAGCGCGAGCACCTTCTATAGCAGGCTCTGTATTTACTCCGTCCACGCCACGTCCTTTCACGCATGAGGTTCGAGCTGACGACGACCCAGCAGTCGATCCGGAACGAAGTCCGGGAGTTTGCGGAATACGAAATCGAGCCCCGGGCGATCGAACTCGACCGACAGGAGGTGTACCCAACCGATATCCTCGACGAACTCGGCGAGCGCCGTCTCACCGGACTGACCCTCCCTGAAGCGTACGGCGGACGCGGGGAGGGACTCGTCGAACTCGCCCTGATGATCGAGGAACTCTCGGCCGCACTCATGTCGGTCGCCAGCACCGTCGGGCTACACCTCGGTGTCGCGACCGTCGTCGAACGGTTCGGGACCGAGGAGCAACGCGACGAGTTCCTCCCCGAGATGGCGGCGTTCGACACGGTCGGTGCGCTCGGCCTCAGCGAAGCGAACGCGGGTAGCAACAAACTGGAGATGGAAACCACTGCGGAGCGAGACGGGAACGAGTGGGTTCTCGACGGCCACAAGCAGTGGGTAACCAACTTCCTCGACGCCGACTACGTCCTCACGTACGCGAAGAGCGGTCCCGACCGGGACGAACCGCACAACATCAGCGCGTTCCTCGTTCCGACCGAGGAGTTCGAAGTCGAGGAGGTGTGGGAGACACTGGGTGCGAGAAGCGTCAAGTCCCCCCGCGTCTCCCTCGACGACGTCCGCGTTCCCGAGGATCGGCTCGTCGGTGACGAGGGCGAGGGGTACGTCCAGCGCCGAGCGGTTCACTCCGGCGTGAACGTCCCGGCCCGCGGTGTCGGCATCGCTCGTGCGGCCCTCGAAGACACCGTCGCCTACACGAGTGCCCGCGAGCAGTACGGTCAGCACATCGGCGACTTTCAGGGCGTACGCTGGACGGTCGGCGAGATGGCCGAGCGCGTCGATGCTGCGCGGCTGCTCACGCTTCGCGCCGCCGACCGGGCCGAACGCGGACACGATGTGGTCCGTGAGTTCAGTATGGCGAAGATCAACGCGACACAGGCCGCGGTCGACAACGCCACCGACGCGATTCAACTCCACGGCGGGATGGGATACACGACCGAACACCACGTCGAACGATACCTGCGCGATGCGAAACTCCTCACCATCGCGGGCGGTCCGAACGAAGGCCACGAGAACACGCTCGCCGATGCGGTGTTCGAGCGACACAGCACGTGAACGAAACCGGCCCGTCGACAGACCGGTCGGGTGAACAGTTACTTTGCTGGTGAGCGTTGCCAGAATCAGGAGCGACTCTCAGTGATGACGGCCTCCGAACGATTCGCCGACGCGCTCCACGTGTCGATCGACCTCTGGTACCCCGACTGCTGGGAGATCGAGGTCACGGAGCGACTCGACGTCGGGCTACTCGGCTACGGAATCTACACGACCGGTGAGGAAGTCGCGACGCTCTTTACGGTCTACGCGGACGAACAGGAGACGATTTCGAGAGGTGTCGAGGCGATCGCGGAGTCGGAGCACGTCCACTCGGTTTCGGAGATGGCGTCGGTGTTCCGACAGACCGGTCTCTCGAAACCGGGGAACGCGACGCGGGAGCTACTGGTCGTTCACGACGGGAACAAACAGATCAGTCAACCGTTGACGTCTCGAGGGTTCGTCTGTACCGGTCCGATCGACATTCGGGACGGACGCGAGTACTGGGAACTCGCCACCAACCACGGGCGGGAGACCGTCCAGGAGAAGTTCGCGGACGTCCGCGAGGAGATGGATGCGGAGATCAACGTCCGGAGCATGACGCAAGCGAGTCGTCAGAACGCGGTGACGACGCTGCCGGTCGACCGGCTCACGAAGCGACAGTTGGAGGTCTTTCAACTCGCTCGCGAGAGAGGATACTACGAGTATCCGAAGGGAGCGTCGGCCGGCGAGTTAGCGGACGAACTGTGTGTAACCACGTCGACGCTGCACGAACACCTGCATAAGGTAGAGTCGATTCTCCTCGGACAACTCCGGCTTAGGTGACTTCCCGTCCGGTGTGGGTTCGCCGTGGGTGCTATCCTCTCTGCCTGCGGACCCCAGCGGGGTCGCTCCCGTCGCGACCCCCACAGTGCGTTGGGGACCGTTCACGTCCGAGGAGTCTACCCCCGCGGTCGCACGTCGTTCAGGTCCTCTGCCGTCGGCGCGTTGACGATGACGACCCGGGTTCCCGAGCGGGTGACGCGGAAGGCGTCTTCGTACGGCCCCTCCGAGACGACCCAGACGTTCGAGTTCGACGCCTGCTGGCTCCCGCCCTGCGCGCGGAGGATGGCGCGATACGCGCCGAGGAACTCCCGGGCGTCCTCTTCTGTGTCCCACTCGGTCACCCAGACGTAGCCGTACTCGGCTCTCGGGCCCGACCCCTTGTGGTACGGGAAGACGCGGTCGTTGGCCCACCCCGCCGAGGGCTCGGCGGCGTAGTTGTACGTGTCGTAGGGACTGTCGGTCTCGAACAGTCCGCGGGGGTTGATGGTGTCGGCGCCCGACCGCGCCTGTGCCCAGAACATCGCGAAGATGGACGCCTCCCCCACCGTGTCGGAGCCGTCGACGCCCTGGTCGGGGTAGAGCGCCCACCCGTTCCGCGCGCGGTCACGGAACTCGATGGGGACCGGTTCCTCGTCGGTGACGTGGATGATCTGTTCGGTCGACGCCGGCGGCGAGTCGAACGCGTCGTTGACCCTCTCCCAGCCACCTCGGTCTCTGAGCGAGGAGACGTACACCGGGCCGTCCGAGTACGGCTGAAACACCGTGAGTAGGATGCCGAGGTTCGGTGCCGGACCGTCCGAGCCACCGCCCTGTGCGGGCGTCGGGACGCACTCCCACTCGCCGCTCGCACACCGCTGCACGTACTGGTCTTCGACGTAGTTCGCGTCACCCTCGACGAGGCCGTCGATAGCGAGGTCGCCGTCCTGCGTCGCGCCGCGGTAACGCTCGTTGGTGAGGTCGAACCGCTGGTCCTGGAGGGCGTGGACGAGTTCGTGGATGAGCGTCGCGTTGCGCAACACCGGTTCCTCGGGCGTCTCGGTGATGATCTTGATCTCGTCGTCGGCGGGCGCGTAGAACCCGACGACGGAACTGCTCTGCGTGTCCGAAAGCGCCTGCTGGACGTTCGTGTCCTCACCCGTGATGAAGAGCGCCTCCCACACCTGGTTGTTCCAGGCGGCGAAGTCGTCCTCCGCGGGCGTCGGCACCTCCGACGACCCGTTGCGGTACTCCGAGCGGGCGATGACCTCGACGGGCACCTCCGAGTCGAACTCCAGGCCTCGAATGTACTCGACGCGCGCCATCGACCGCCCGACGAAGGCGTCCATCTCGGCGTCGGAGAGCCCGTCCGACTGGTTGACGTCGATCGACTCGTTGTGCCAGTAGCCGGCCTCCCAGCCGAGTCTATCCTGTGACGGGTCGGCGAAATCGAACCCGTTCGCTCCACTCCCTCCGCCGTTCGCGTCCGCCTGCTCGCCCCCGCCCTCGCCGCTTCCCGCTCCGGCGGGCGGCGGCCCATCCGCGAAGGGCGCCGCACAGCCCGCGAGCACCACGAGCACGACGACGAGGAGGGACGAGAACTGCAACCGTCTCATACCCGGACCAGGGGGCCGACCCTGAAGAACCTTGTCAGGGGGCGTCGACCACGCGCTCCGGACGCTCCGGGACCACACGCTGCACCGCGCTCGCCGCCGTGCCTTTACCGCCGCCGACCGTACCCGAATCTATGCCCGAGACGTTCGAACCCACCCGAACGGCGGTCGTCGTGGTCGACATGCAGAACGGCTTCTGTCACCCCGAGGGGAGCCTCTACGCGCCGCCGAGCGGCGACGCCGTCGAACCGGTGACGGACCTCGTCGCCCGCGCCCGGGAGGCGGGCGCACACGCCGTCTACACCCGCGACGTCCACCCGCCCGAGCAGTTCGAGAACAACCACTACTACGACGAGTTCGACCGCTGGGGCGAACACGTCGTCGAGGGGACGTGGGACGCCGAACTCGTCGAGGAACTCGACGTCCGCGAGGAGGACCTCGTCGTCGAGAAACACACCTACGACGCGTTCTATCGGACCCAACTGGAGGGGTGGCTCCGCGCGCACGGCGTCGACGACTTACTCATCTGCGGCACGCTCGCGAACGTCTGCGTCCTCCACACGGCGGGGAGCGCCGGCCTGCGCGACTTCAAACCGGTCCTCGTCCGCGACGCGGTCGGGTATCTGGAGGAAGAACACAGAGAGTACGCGCTCGACCACGCGGACTGGCTGTTCGGCGAGACGACGACCGTCGACGAGGTGGCGTTCGACTGACCGGCGTCAGTCGTCGGCAGCCTCGTCCCCGTCGTCGCTCTCTCCCTCGTCCCGGAAGAGCCGGTACGCCACCTGCCCGGTCGCGACCGGGTGCCGGCCGTCGCCGTCGGGCGTCGGCCCCTCGACCGTCACTGTCGAGACGCCGATGGTTCCGCCCGCGCGGACTACCTCCGCCGTCGCCGTCAGGTCGCCCGACGCCGGGCGCAGGTAGTTCACGTTGAGGTTCACCGTGGCCAATCCGCCGGAGAGTGGGTCGTCGAACAGCGTCCGCTGGGTGACCGCCCCGGCCGTGTCGATGAGCGTCGCCGCCACCCCACCGTGGACCTGCGGGGTTTCGGAGTGCCCTCCGTCCTCGGTGGGGACGTCGTTCGTCAGCTTCTCGTCGAACGGGACGGACATCACCACGCGGCCGTACTCGACCTCGTCGATCCGCGTGCCGAGCCACGAGAGGTAGCCGTGACGGTCCTCGATGTACTCCACGAACAGGTCGGTGACCGTCGGCGGGAACGCGTCGGTCGTCACGGGCGGGCTTCTCTCTCCGGCGCGCTTGTACCCGTCGGTCTCTGACCGGACGCCGTCCCGAACCCCCTCACCGGGTCCGAATCCGGGTCTGTACCCGCTCGCCTCGTTCGAACCCGTGACCCGGACAGACCACCTTCGCGCCGGCCGGCCCCTCGCGGGCGAGAAAGAGCGACAGCCCGTGTGCCCGTTCGCCGCCGATTTCGACCTCCACGTCACGCCAGGTGACGGTCCGACCGGTGCGGTCGCCGACGACCGTTCCGAGTAGCGACACCGACCCCGTCGGCTGTGTCTCGCCGTCTACCGACGCCCCGAGCAGGCCGCCCCCGTCGTAATGCGGGAGGCCGCCGTCGAGGACGCCCGGACTCGTGCTCCCGTCCTCTCGGTCCGCGCCGATGCCGCACCAGTCTCCGCCGGGATGCGTGGGCGAATCGAGAACCACGTACGTCTCGCCCGTCTCGACAATCGTCCCCCACCCGTCCCACGCGAGCGGCGTCGGCGTGAACGGCAGCGACAGCGGGAGCGACCCAGAGGCGCGCTGGAGGTTCTGCCCTTCCTCTCTGAACCCGAGGTGGACGTGGTTGTCGACCCAGGGGGCGAAAAAGCCCGAGCGCACCATCTCGCCCAGCGACTCTCCGACATCGACTCGGTCGCCGGGTTCGACCCCTGGCTCGATGTGGAGGACGCGCGCGACCACGGGTACGTCGAGGCCCGCCGCCGCACACCACTCGGCGTCGCAGTCGACGAGGACGAGGTGGTCGTGTTCGACCGCGTACGGCTTCTGTGGTGTTCTCACGGTTCGTGTCTCCCGGACCACTCCGCTCACCGGTGAGATACCGTCGTTCGAGTCGGGGTAGAGGTCGACCGCACAGCCCGCGTCGTGCGCCGGGTACGGCGAGTTGTACAGCGAGAGCCGACGGAACGGGTCGAGCGACGCGGCGGGGAGGGCGACCTGCCGTTCGTCCGCCTGCTCCGGCGCGACTACCATACCGACCGCAGGGAGGACGAGCGTATGAGTGCGTCGGCTCTCACCGGCGACCGCAGGCGAGCGTTGAAATACGAAGCCGCGACCAGTCGTCGACGTGCACTGATAGTCGCCACGGGGCGTCAGCGATTGCGCGACACACCGCCCCGTGATGCGGGAGCGTGTCGCCTGCTCGCCTTCGGTCGACATCTCGGCCCCGCAGAGACACCGTTAGGTGCCTTCACCCCTTCCCGAACGTATGCGACTCGTCCGTGGCCGCGCCGCCACCCCCGCAGAGGACCGCGCCGCGACGGCGACCATGCTGACTCGCGCCGGAGAGACGGGCGAGGAGGCGTTCCGCGCGTGGACGCCCCACCGGCAGGTCGCGTTCGGCCGCCGCGACACGCACGCCGACGACTACGACCTGGCCCGTCGAACCGCCCGCGAGAGAGGCTACGCCGTCGTCGAGCGGAGCGTCGGTGGCCGCGCCGTCGCCTACACGGGGTCGACGGTCGCGTTCGCGCACGCGATTCCGCTCGACGACCCCCGGCGTGGGCTCACCGAGCGGTACGAGGCGGGCGTCGACGGCGTCCTCGTCGCTCTCTCCGACCTCGGCGTCGACGCCGACCGCGGCGAACCCGCCGACTCCTTCTGCCCGGGCGACCACTCGGTCCGACTCGTGGGCGCGAACGGGGGAGGAAAGGTGTCGGGCATCGCCCAGCGCGTCCAGTCGGACGCGGCGCTCGTCGCCGGCTGTGTCCTCGTGAACGGGAGGGAAGACCTCGTCGACCTCCTCACCCCGGTGTACGAGGCCCTCGCCGTCCCGTTCGATCCGGCGTCCGTCGGGACGGTCGAAGACGCTGGTGGGCCGGGCGACCCCGAACGGGCGTGCCGCGCGCTCGAACGCGCTTTCATCGGTACCGAGGACGACCCCCTGGTTCGGATGGAGTCGGTCGACGCCCTCGTCTCTCTCGCCGCCCGCGACTCCGACGTCGCTTGAGTGGCCGAGGCCGAGACCACGGGCTTTAGGACGCCGCACTGGCGACGAGTTGGTATGCTCATCCGGGAGGCGAGACTCGCCGACGGCCGGCGACGGGACGTCCGTATCACAGGGGAACGTATCGAGGCGGTCGCGGCGGCGGGGTCGCTCGACGCGGGCGCGAACGACGACGTGGTCGACGCCGACGGCCGCCTCCTCCTCCCCGGCGCTATCGACGTCCACGTTCACTTCCGACAGCCAGGGTATCCACACAAGGAGACCTGGGCGACCGGGTCGAAGAGTGCGGCCGCCGGCGGCGTCACCACGGTAGTCGATCAGCCGAACACGAACCCACCGACGGTCACCGGAGAGCAGTTCGACGAGAAGGAGGCGCTCGCCGCGGACTCGCTCGTCGACTACGGCATCAACGGCGGCGTCACCGAGTCGTGGGACCCCGACTCGCTCCTCTCGAAACCGCTGTTCGCCCTGGGCGAGGTGTTCCTCGCGGACTCGACGGGGGACATGGGCATCGAGAGCGACCTCTTCGCCGATGCGGTCGCCCGGGCCGCAGAGGTCGACGTCCCCGTGACTGTCCACGCCGAGGACGCCTCGCTGTTCGACGAGTCCGCGAGGGAGGGTGACGCCGGCGGCGTCGGCCGCGACGCTGACGCCGACCGCTGGAGCGCCTTCCGAACCGCTGAAGCCGAGGCGCGGGCGGTCGAACGCGCCGTCGGCGTAGCTGCCGAGTCCCGAGCGCGGGTTCACATCGCCCACACCTCCACCCCTGAGGGCATCGACGCCGCCGCGTCGGGCGGTGCCACCTGTGAGGTGTCGCCGCACCACCTCCTCCTCTCCCGGGAGGACCTGAGCGAGTTAGGAACGTACGGCCGGATGAACCCGCCCCTGCGGAGCGAGGCCCGCCGAGCGGCCGTCTTCGAGCGCGTCGCGGACGGCACCGTCGATATGATCGCGACCGACCACGCGCCGCACACGGTCGAGGAGAAAGAACAGGGGCTGTGGGACGCACCGAGCGGCGTCCCCGGCGTCGAGACGATGCTCCCGCTGCTGCTCGACTTGGCCCGCCGCGGCGACCTCTCGTACGAGCGCGTCCGCGACCTCACATCGACGACCCCCGCCGACGTGTTCGGCCTCCCGAACAAGGGACGGATCGAGGCCGACGCCGACGCCGACCTCGTCCTCGTCGACCCCGAGTCTCCCCGAGACATCAGAGGAGATGACCTCCACTCGAAGTGCGGCTGGACGCCGTTTGAGGGGTTCTCGGGCGTGTTCCCGGACCTGACGCTCGTCCGAGGACGGGTCGTCTACGAGCGCTCCGGTGGAGACGAGCGGTTCGGCGAGGCGGCGGGCGAGAACGTCCGGACGTAGCCGTCGAACCGCTCTCCGTTACGTGTAGCCGAGTGCCGTCCCGACGAGCATCGCCGCGAGCATCACGCCCGCGCCGAACCCCCCGATGCGCGCCATCGCTCTCCTCGAATCGGCCTCGGTCCAGCCACCCGCCGTATCGAGGTGTGACTGCATCGCTTCGAGTCCGGGGCCTGCGAGGGCGGACCCCGCCCAACCCAGCAGTCCGAAGCCGAACGCGACCGTTCCGAGGAGGAAGCCCGCGTCGGCGGCGGTTGGAAGGTCGGCGAGGAGCGTCCCGACGCCGACGCCGACCACGCCGACACCTACTCCGGTTAGCAGCGCACCGCCGACGAGACGGACGCGTGCTGCGAGCGATGGGGGCGGCTCACGATACCCGTCGGCGTCGGCCCTACCCGGTCGAGGGGAAGAGGACACGGCTCGTCAGTCGACGGCCTCGCGCATCCGCGGGTCGAGCGCGTCGCGCATCCCGTCGCCCAGGAGGTTGAAGCCGAGCACCGTGATGGCGAGGAACAGCCCCGGGAAGAACGACATCCACCACTTCCCCGTCAACAGCCCGTTCTCGACGCCGCGCGAGAGCATCAGCCCCCAGGAGGGAGCGCCGGCCTGTGCACCGAACCCGAGGAAGGAGAGCGCGGCGAGGTCGATGATGGCGAGGCCGAAGTTGAGCGTCGACTGGACGGTGATGGGCGCGATACAGTTCGGCAGGACGTGTCGAACCAGTACCCGGGGGTCCTTCGCGCCGAGTGCGACCGTCGCGTCGATGTACTCGTCCTCCATCACCTTGAGCGCGGCACCTCTCACGACGCGGGCGAAGCGGGGCGTGTAGACGAGCGTCAGGGCGAGGACGGCCTTCCACAGGCCCGCGCCGAAGATGGCGACGAGCGCCAGCGCCAAGAGGAGAGAGGGAAAGGCGAGCAACACGTCCATCGTCCGCATGATGACGTTGTCCGTCACGTCGCCGTAGTACGCGGCGACGATGCCGAGTCCCACTCCCAGCGCCGTCGACGCGCCGACGGCGATGGTGCCGAACTTCATCGCCAGCCACGACCCGTACATCGTCCGCTTGAAGATGTCGCGGGCGGCGACGTCGGTCCCGAAGAGGTACTGGTTCCACGCGGCGGGCCCGGCCCACCCCGGCGGGTGACGGTCCGGGATTCCCGACCCGAGTCGGGAGGAGGCGAGCGCGTTCACGTCGAGCGTCACCCGGGCGACGACGGCCACGAGGAGCATCCCGAAGATGATGCTGAGGCCGACGACGGCCAGCCGGTTCGAGAGCAGGTTCGAGACGAACGGCGACGCCAGGAGTCGGTCGAGGAAGCCGCGCGTGTCGTCGGTCGTGGTGTGGGTTTCGGTCGCCATGCTATTGGTTGATCCGCGGGTCGAGGTAGCTGTAAGTGAGGTCGACGCCGAAGTTCACCAGCGTGAACAACAGTGCGAACGTGAGGACGGTCCCCTGAACGAGGGGATAGTCGGAGGCACCGATGGCGCTGACGAGCATCGTGCCGATGCCGCCGATACCGAAGATGGTCTCGGTGAGGACCGCCCCTCCCAGGAGCGTCCCGAACTGGATGCCGATGACGGTGACGACGGGGATCAGCGCGTTCTGGAAGCCGTGTTTCATCACGGTTATCTTCGCGCCCTGCCCCTTCGCGCGGGCGGTCCGCATGTAGTCCTGCCTGACGACTTCGAGCATCGACGAGCGCATCATCCGCGAGAGCAGCGCCATCTGGTAGACGCCGAGGACGACGATCGGGAGCAAGAGGTGCCTGACCGCCGAGACGAACGCGTCCACCCGTCCGAGGAGGAGGGTGTCGACGGTGACCATCCCCGTCAGGGGGAGTTCCCGACCCACGAACGTCCACTGTTCGGCGAGGAAGATGGTCGACCCGATGCGGCCGCTCGTCGGCAGGACACCGAGGTAGGTCGAAAACAGCAGGATGAGGAGCGGTCCCGACCAGAAGATGGGGACCGAGATACCCGTGAGCGCGCCGACTCGGGTGAGGTGGTCGGTCAGCGAGTCCTGTTTCACCGCCGAGATGACGCCCAGCGGGATGCCGAGGAGGATGCCGGCTATCTGGCCGTAGATGGCGAGTTCGAGCGTGACCGGTAGCCGGTCGATGAGCACCTGTTTGACGGGCGTCCCCTGCGATATCTTGTACGACTGGCCGAAGTCGAACGTCGCCGCGTCGCCGAGGAACCGGACGTACTGGACCCACAGCGGGTCGTTCAGCCCGAGTTCGGCACGCACCTGCGCCACTTGCTCGGCCGAGGCGCGCTGGCCGACGATGACCCGCGCGGGGTCGCCCGGCGCGAGCTGGAGAATAGCGAAGACGAGGGTCGCCACGCCGAACAACACCGGCACTAAGAGGAGCAGGCGTTTGACGAGGAACCGTTTGGAGACCATGCGACGAGTGGTGTGGGAGGGTTCGCGTTAAGCGTTCTGTCTCTCGGTCACTGCAGCCGCACCGTGTTCAGGAACGGTCCACCGACGGAGCTGACGGTGTAGCTGTCCCCGACGACGGCCTCGTTGACGCCGCGGAGCGTCTGGGCGTAGTCGATGAACACCCACGGCGCCTCGTCGTGGGCGATCTGGTTCGCCTCCATGTAGAGCTGTTCGCGCTGGGCCTCGTCGTAGCTCTGTTGGGCCTCTCTCACCCGGGACATGAACTCGCTGTTGGCCCACCCGGCGGCGTTCAGGGGGCTGTAGCCCTCGGTGTCGAAGCTGATCCAGTCTTGGCCCTCGGGGACGGCGCTCATCTCGACCTTCGGGTCGAGGAGGACGTACAGGAAGTTGTCCGGGTCGGCGTTGTCGGTGTACCAGCCGAGGAAACACGCGTCGTGGTTGCCCTGGTCGGTGTAGTCGAGGTACGACGAGAACGTCGAGAACTGGTTGATGTTCACCGTGAGCCCGACCTCTTCGAGGTCGGATTTGACCTGGTTCGCCGTCTCGACCGGGCTGGGGTTGTAGCCGCGCGGGTTCGAGAACGTCGCCAACTCGAACTCGAAGCCGTCGCCGTAGCCGGCCTCTTCGAGGAGCGACTGGGCCTGCTCCTTGTCGGTCGGGTACGGGTCGATGTCGTCGTTGTACCCGAGGACGTCCGGCGGGAGGGGCTGGTCGGCGAGGCTCGCGAAGCCCTGATAGATGCTGTCGACGATTGCCTGTGTGTTCACGGCGAGAGAGACCGCTCGTCGGACCTGCCGGTTCTGGAACTCCTCCCGACGGGCCATGTTCATCGCCATGTAGCCGACGTTGATGCCGTTCTTCGAGGCGAGGCGCGCGGAGCCGGCGTTCCTGAGCTGCTGGGAGGACTGCGAGTCGAGGTTGTCCGTGATGTGGGAGTTGCCGTTGATGACGTCCTGCACCCGGGTCGAATTCTGTCCGATGGTCTTGAAGACGACCTGCTCGACGTTCGGGCCGTCGCCCCAGTAGTCGCCGTTGCCCCCGAGGAGGACGCGCTGGTTCCCGTTATCGATCTGTTCGAAGGTGAACGCGCCCGTCCCCTGCGGGTTGGTGCCGAGCGCGACCTGGTCGTCGAGCGACTCGATCTGTTGCTTCGAGAGGATGGCCGCCGCGAACATCGCCAGGTTCCGCAGGAACGGCGCGTACTGCTGGGTGAGTTCGATGGTCACCTCGTAGTCGCTGGAGGCGTCGATGCTGTCGACCCAGTTTCCGAAGGTGAAGGGGCCGTACCCCGAGCGGTTCGAGTCGCCGAGGTAGTACTCGTAGTCGGAGTCGGTGAATCGGCGGATGGTCGCGCGGACGTCCTCGGCGGTGAACTCGGCGCCGTTGTGGAACGTCACGCCCTCTCGCAGGGTGAGGGTCGCCGTCGTCCCGTCGAGCGAGTACTCGGTGGCGAGTCCCTCTCGAAGCTGCCCGCCGCTGCCCGGCGTGAAGCCGACCAACTGGTCGAAAATCTGGTTCGTCACCTTCGCCACTTCCCCGCTCGTCGTCTGCTGGGGGTCGTAGTTCGTGGGGTGGTCGCCACGGGCGTACACGAGCGTGCCGCTCATGTCGCTGCTGCCGCCACCGCCGCTTTCGGTGTCCTCACCGCCACTGCTTCCGCCGGAGGCGTCGGTACCGTCTCCCCCGGAGGTACCGCTGTCGGTGGAACCACTCCCGTTGCCGTCGCCGCCCGAGCAGCCCGCGAGCGTCGCCGCGAGCCCGGCGCTGCCGGCGGTCTTGAGGAAAGTACGTCGGTCTACGTTACGGGGCATAGACATATTTCACTTGAGTTCACAGTAAAGTCTTGTGCTTATCACGACGAACGTCTCGATAAGAATAAATAGACGACGCTACTCTCGGTCCGAAGCCGACAGCGGCTCCGCGGACACCCTGACTTCACTGTCGTAAATGTGACATGCAGCGGGGTGTGCCTCGTCTCCGAGCACCGGTTCGCGGCGCTCACAGACGCTCTCGAAGCGCTCTCTGAGCCGCGCTTGAGCCGCGTCGAAGTCGCCTCCGACGACCGCTTCGAGCGCGCTGTCGACGGCCGCACGGTTCTCGCCGGAGAGGTCGCCGTCGACGAATCGCTCGCGGAGGACGTCGACGACGTCCCCGCTCCCGTTCGTGGCGTCTCCTGCTGCGACCTCCTGCCGTGCGGCCTCCACGTCGATGGCCTCGTCGGCGACGCGCTCGCGGAGCGTCATGACGTCGCGGTACACCTCCTGGTCGATGTCGATGTCGTCCGGCGGGATGACCTGCGGGCACCGGGTCCGAAAGTGACAGCCCGAGGGCGGGTCGATGGGCGAGGGAACGTCGCCTTCGAGGATGACCCGCTCGGTATCGACCGTGGGGTCGGGCACCGGAATCGCCGACAGGAGCGCCTGCGTGTACGGGTGTCTCGGCTCCGCGAACAGTTCGTCCGTCGGCGCCGTCTCGACCACCTCGCCGAGGTACATGACGGCGATGCGGTCGCAGATGTGCCGAACCACGCTCAGATCGTGGGCGATAAAGAGGAAGGTGAGGCCGAACTCCTCCTGGAGGTCTTCGAGGAGGTTGAGTATCTGCGCCTGGACGCTCACGTCGAGCGCCGACACGGGTTCGTCACAGACGATGAAGTCGGGGTCGACCGCGAGCGCGCGGGCGATGCCGACGCGCTGGCGCTGTCCGCCCGACAGTTCGTGTGGGTAGCGGTCGCGCTGGTCGGGGTCGAGACCGACGGCCTCCAGTAGTTCCGTCACGCGCGCTCTGCGCTGTTGTCGCCGCGACTTCTCGGTGCTCTCCTCGGGCAGGTCGTGGATGACGAGCGGTTCGGCGACGATTCCCTCGACGGTCATTCGCGGATCGAGCGACGACATCGGATCCTGGAAGATCATCTGGAGGTCGCGGCGTCGAGCGCGGAGTTCCTCCTTCGACAGCGTCGTCAGGTCCTCCCCGGTGAACAGCACCCGACCCTCGGTCGCCTCTAGGAGGCGGAGGATGGTCCGACCGGTCGTCGACTTCCCGCACCCCGACTCCCCGACGAGGCCGAGCGTCTCGCCCTCGTAGACGGTGAGGTCGACGCCGTCGACCGCCTTGACGTCTCGCGCTTCGAGCCCCAGCCACTCGTCGAGCAGCCCCTCGGCCCGCGAGAAGTGCTTCTTCAGGTTCTGGACTTCGAGCATCGGTTCGCCCACCTGTCGGGTCCGCTCCGAAGAGAGGTCGCTCCCGGCCCCGTACTCGCTCTCGTCGAACTCCTCCAAGACGCACTTCGCGCGGTGGTCGGTGTCCGCGGGACCGTGCTGGAGGTACGGCATCTCGCCCTCGCGGCACTCCTCGTGCGCCCACGGACACCGCGGCGCGAAGTGACAGCCGTCGGGCATGTCGATGAGGTCGGGCACGTTCCCCTCGATGGGGGTGAGTCGCTCGCGCGCTTCGGTCGGAATCGACTCCAAGAGCGCGTAGGTGTAGGGATGAGAGGGGTTGGCGAATATCTCCTCGACGGGACCCTCCTCGACGATTTCACCGGCGTACATCACCGCGACCCTGTCGCAGGTCTCGGCGACGACGCCGAGGTCGTGGGTGATGAAGAGGACGGACATGCCCAGTTCCGCCTGGAGGTCGTTGATGAGGTCGAGGATCTGCGCCTGAATCGTGACGTCGAGCGCCGTGGTCGGTTCGTCCGCCACCAGGATGTTCGGCCGACACGCCAGGGCGATGGCGATGAGGACGCGCTGGCGCATCCCGCCGGAGAACTCGTGGGGGTACTCGTCGACGCGGGAGGTCGGTTCGGGGATACCAACCTCCGAGAGGACGTCCACGGTGCGGTCGACGACCTCCTGGTCGATGTCGGAGCCGAGTCGCGGGAGGATTTCGCGGACGGCGTTGAGCCAGGAGTCCTTCTTGCGGCCGCCGTACTGGTGGAGGCGGAGGGACTCGGCGACCTGCTCGCCGACGGTGAGCGCCGGGTTCAGCGAGGTCATCGGGTCCTGGAAGATCATGCTCATCTCTCCGCCGCGGACGGACCGAAGGGCCTCCTCGGGAGCGGCCGTGAGGTCGATGTGGTCGCCGTCGACGAATCTCGGACTCGCGTACTGTTCACGGAACGTCTCCGCGAGCGACGGCGAGCGCAGCGTCACCTCGCCGCCGACGATGCGGCCGGGGTCGTCGACGAGTCCCATCGCGGAGAGGGCGGTCACGCTCTTGCCGCTCCCCGATTCGCCGACCAGTCCGACGGTCTCGCCCTCCCCGATGTCGAGCGAGACGCCGTCGACCGCCTTGACCTGGCCCCGCTCCGTCGAGAACTGCGTTCGGAGGTCCGACAGTGAGAGTACGGGGGACATACCTTCCATGTCCCTACCTCCGCCGGAAATAGCTTTTGACCCGGCGAGATGCGGAAACGAACGGCCTTTTCCCACGGAGCCCCGAACCGTGGGGTATGGACGAACGTGGACAGACGGACGTCGGCGGTGGCGAAGACCACCCGCTCGCCGGCATCGTCGACCGCTGGGAGGCGGTTCTCGACGACATGGAGGCGACCGCGACGGAGTACCGCGACTCGGGGTGGGACGCCGTCGAACTCCACCCCGGCGACGTCACCCCGCTCCCGCCTGCCCGCGGCGGCGAGGCGGTCGACGACGACCGGGTCGGCCTCGACGTCCTCGTTCCCGACAACGAGTTCGAGGCCGTCGAGTCGGCGGCGGCGGACGCGACGTTCGACAGCTACGAGGCGTACCGCGCCCAGGCCGGCAGCGTCGTCTTCGCCGTCGTCGCCGTCGAAGCCTCGGACGCAGGGCTCGCCGTGTTGGTCCCGCTGTACTACCGCACGGCGGACGCACAGGAGATGGCACGGCGGGCGCGCGAACGCGACTCGCTCGATCTGTTCGTCCGGCCGCTCGCGGACGACCGCCGCGTGGTGTTCACCCAGGAAGCGCCCGAACTGATTCTGCCCGAGAACTAGTTCAGTCGTCGGACGCCTCGGCGAGGTCCTCCGCCCGCAGTTCGGAACTCGCCTCGCGCACCTCACGCATCACGCTGGAGATGCGTTCTTCCGCCTCCAACTCCTCGGCGACCGCCAGGTCGACGCCCTCGACTTCGAGGAGGAACTTCGCGATTTCCGACACCTCGTACATCAACTCGTCCAGTTCCTCGGCGGTGAAGAAGCCGCACATCGCGCCGTACAGGAAGGTCGCGCCCGACTTTCTCACCTTGTCGCGGAAGGCGTGTCGCGCCTGGTTGACCGCCTGCGGCGAGTACGTGTCGGTCATGAACGGGACCAGTTCGGGGAGGTTGTTCCCGATCTTCGTCATCTCGACCCCCGTCTCGGTCCGGAAGTCGGCACAGAGCCGCGCGATGGCCCACTCGCGGGCGGTGATGTACGTCCGCTCCCGCAGGAAATCGTTGACGCGGTCGTACTGCGCGCCGTCGACCTTCTTGAACCGCTCGTACTTGCGGACGTCCTCGGGGGGTCGGTCAGTCTCCGATTCGGTCGCGGTCTCCGATTCGACGCTCGATGCCTCCTCGTCGTCGCCGTCGCTCCCCGACTCGCGCTCCGTTGTCTCGTCCTCCGTCCCGTTCGCCTCGCTCGACGCCCCGACCCCGCCCCCTTCCCCTTCTTCGTCGGCCTCCGGCCCGCCGGCGGCCACGCCGTCTCTTTCGTCGGCGGTCGCGCCGTCTCGCTCGCCGCGTTCGTCGTCTCCGCTCTCACCGCCTCCGCCCTCGCCGCCTCCGTGTTCGCCGCGGTCACCGCTCGTGGTCGTCTCGCCTCCCTCGCCCGTCCGCGAGCGCGGGTCGTCGGCGGGGTCGTCGTTCATGCCCTCTCGTACCCGTGGCCGGGCGAAAAGCGTGTCGGGGGCGTCAGACGCTCGTCCGCCGGAAAGCGGACGCGACGGGAAACAGGAGCCGGTTCCCGGCGGCCTGCGGTCGACCCGACAGTATAACCAGCCGGCCCCCCAGTCCCGACCATGACCCTGGACCTCTCTGACCGGACCGCCGCCGCCCTCGGCCGAGCGTGGGCCGACGACGAACCCTGGTCGCTGGTGACGGACCTCTCCCGCATCGGCTCGCGACTGGGTGGCTCGGCGGGAGAGCGGGAGGCGGCGTCGACTGTCGCCCGCGCGCTGGAACGGAGCGGCGTCCGTGACGTCTCCCTCCAGCCGTTCCCGACGCAGGTGTGGACCCGCGGCACGAGCCGACTCGAACTCGCCGACTCGGGGCGGGAGTTCGACTGCGTCGCCCTCCCGTACTCCCCGCGGGCGACGTCGAGGCGGAACTCGTCGACGTCGGCTACGGAACGCCCCGCGAAATCAGCGCGGCGGACGTCGACGGCCGCGTCGTCGTCGCGTCCACCACCACGCCCGGCGGGAGTCGGTTCGTCCACCGCATGGAGAAGTACGGCTGCGCCGTCGACGCGGGGGCGGTCGGGTTCGTCTTCGTCAACCACGTCCCCGGCCAACTGCCGCCGACGGGGAGCCTCCGGTTCGACGCCGAGGCAGAAATCCCCGCCGTCGGCGTCTCACGGGAGACGGGGGCGTGGCTGACCGACACCGCCGCCACCGTTCGGCTCTCGGTCGAGGCGACGACCGAGGCCGGCGAGAGCCAGAACGTCGTCGGGACGCTCGGCCCCGACGGGGAACAGAACGAACTGCTCCTCGTCGCCCACTACGACGCCCACGACGTGGGCGAGGGCGCACTCGACAACGCCTGCGGCGTGGCCGTCGTCGTCGCCGCCTGCCGGATCCTCGCCGAGATGGACTGTCGGGTACGCGTCGCCGCCGTCGGCTGTGAGGAGACCGGCCTGGTCGGTTCCGAACACCTCGCCTCCCGACTGGACCCCGCGGCCGTGGTCAACGTCGACGGCGCGGGGCGGTTCCGCGACCTCGTCGCCATGACGCACACCTCCGCGGAGACGGAAGCGGTCGCCGAGGCGGTCGGTGACGCCGCCGGACACCCGATTCAGGTGAAGACGGAGCCACACCCGTTCAGCGACCAGTGGCCGTTCGTCCGAAGCGGCGTGCCGGCCCTGCAACTACACTCCGACAGCGGCGAGCGCGGCCGGGGCTGGGCGCACACGGCCGCCGACACCCGCGACAAGGTCGACCCGCGCACCCTCCGCGACCACGCGATGCTGACCGCGCTCTGCGTCCGCGAACTCGCCGCGCGCGACCCGCCGCGACTCGACCGTGCCGACCTCGCGGATGCGTTCCGCGCCGCCGACTTCGAGCCGGGGATGCGCGCGGCCGGCCTGTGGCCCGACGAGTGGGATTAGGTCCCCAGGCCGTCCCGGATTCGACCGGCCACCCGCGCCCGGACGCGCCCGTCGACGGCCCGTTCGTCGAACAGCGCCCACGACCGCTCGGCGGCCTCCCGGTCGACGGTGAAGTCGAGGTCCGGGTACTCGACGCCCGCGAGGACGAGCGGTTCGGCCGCCGCGGGTGGGACTCCCTCCTCGCCCGGAACCGGTCCCGGTGCGAGGACGCGTTCGACCGCCGCGAGCGGTGCGCCCCGCGCGACTGCGTGGACGAGCGAGACGGTTCTTCGGACTTGCTGACGGACGAACCCGGGTGCGGCGAGCCTGAACACGAGGAAGTCGCCGTCGCGGACGACGGAACCCGTGAGCGTTCGGACGGTTCCCTCGTCGTCCGGGGTGAGGTTGTGGACGTCGTGTTCCCCGCAGAGTCGAGAGAGCGCCGCGGCGGCCCGGCCGTCGTCGACTTCCGGCGCGTACAGGTCGTAGGTGTACTCCCGCTCGACCGCGTCGTGGGTCGCGTGGAAGTCAGCGGGCGCGCTCGCACGCGCCCAGGCCCGTATCTCCGGCGGGAGTTCGCTGTTCAGCGCCGCGGGCGAGCACCACGCCGGACAGCGGAAGCCGACGGTCTGTGCCAGCGCCGACACGCCCGCGTCGGTCCGGCCGGCGGCCGCGTACCCCGCTGGGAGGCCGTCCTCGTCTGCGAGGCCGAGCGCGCGAACCGCGTCGAGCAGCGCATCCTCGACGGTCGGGACCGTCGGCTGGCGCTGGAACCCGTAGAACGGCCGCCCGTCGTAGGCGACGCGGAACGCGCGCATCCGCTCTCGGGCACCGTGGCTCATCGCCGACACGCCCCCGGTCGCGCGGTGCTCGTTCCGTCCTCGACCATCGGTGGCTGTTCATCCAGTCGGTACTTCAAGCCGCACCCCGTCGCGGCCCGCGACCGATACGCTTCGGCCACACCCCTGCCGCGACCCGCCACCGCTCGGTACGTCCGTCCCGGCAACAGTGGTCGACGAAGCGGAGTCGACAGCCGTCGGCGCGCCACCGAACCGCGCCCGCTCGGGCGATTCTCAGCTCCTGTATTCGCGTCCGCAGGTTTATGCCCTGAACCGGGGTGTGGGTCCGTATGGACGAGAAACGACTCGTCGTCGCCCTGTTCGGCCTCCTCGTCGCCGTGGTCCTCGGCGCGCTCGCCCTCCAGTTCATCGCCCCCCTGACCGTCTCGGTGTTCCTCTACTACTCGACGCGCCGGTTCTACGGGTCGCTGCGACGGCTTCGTCTCCCGGCCCGAATCCGCGCGGTCATCGTCATGTCGGCGCTCGCCGTCCCGCTCCTCCTCGTCGTGAGCTACGCGGCCGTCCTGCTCGCGGTCGAGGCCCAGCAGTTCGTCGAAGAGTACGCGCTGATCGACGTCGCCGCCGCGCACGTCGACTGGCTCGGAGAGATCGGAACCATCCCCGACCTGACCGTGCAGGGGCTCTACGACGCGTACCAGGCGGGTCAGCTCTCGCCCGTCATCGACTTCCTCAGCCAGCACGCGATGTTGTTGACGACGGTCGTCTCGAACTTCTTCCTCAACCTCTTCATCACGGTCATCGTCACCTACTACCTCCTCCTGGACGGGCACCGGATCCGCGAGTGGCTGCTGCGGTTCGACGACGACGCCATCGTCCGCGAGTACCTCGAAGCCGTCGACGACGAACTGGAGGCGGTGCTGTTCGGGAACCTGCTGAACGTGATCGCCGTCTCGCTCATCGCCATCGCCGCGTTCTCGGGGTACAACGCCGTCGCCCCCGCGGCCGCGGAAGTCCCGTATCCGGCACTGGCCGGCGTCCTGACCGGTGCCGCGAGCCTGATCCCGGTCGTCGGGATGAAGGTCGTCTACCTCCCGCTGACCGCCATCACCGCCCTGCCGGTCGTCCTCGGCGGCGACTCGTCGCTCCTCCTGTACGTCGTCGTCCTGCTCGTGGTCGCGGTGGTCGTCGTCGACACCATCCCCGACCTGGTGCTCCGCCCGCTCCTGAGCGGGAAGAACACGCACGTCGGACTCCTCATGCTCGCGTACACGCTCGGCCCGGTCGTGCTCGGCTTCTACGGCCTCTTCTTCGCGCCCATCGCCCTGGTCATCGGGCTGACGTTCGCGAACACGGCGCTCCCTCGGCTCCTCGGGGCGGACGAACCCGACGGCCTCTCACCGGACCAGATGCGACTCGACGACTTCTAGGACGGGAGCGGCCGCGACCCGCCGTCGGACTTAGACGTCCTCGGCGTCGTCCTCGATGTCCGCGTCCTCGCTCCGGACCGTGAGAACGGGGACGTCGCTGGTCCGGACGACTCGCTCCGTGACGCTCCCGAGCAGGAACCGCGAGACGCCGTGGCGGCCGTGGGTCCCCATCACGATGAGGTCGACGTCGTTGTCGGCGGCGTACTCGGTGATGACCTCGTGGGGGTGGCCGTGCAGCACCGCCGTCTCGCAGTCGACGCTGGCGCCCGCTGCCGACGCCGCCACCTCGTCGAGGAGCGACTCGCCCTCCGTCTCGAACCCCTCGACGACCACGTCGGAGTCGATACGCGCCGCGCGGAGCGCGTCGTCGTCGACGACGTAGATGGCGTGGAGGGTCGCGTCGTACGCCGCCGCGAGGCCGATGGCGTGGTCACGCGCGGCCTCGCTCGGGCCGCTCCCGTCAGTCGGGAGGAGTATCCTGTCGTACATGTGACCGAAAACGCCGCCGGGGATGTTAAACGCCCCGACGGCTCGCTCCCCGCGAGCGGGGTCGAGCGCTCAGACGAAGTCGCCGTACCGCGGTTCGTCGTGCTCGCCGGGGAACTCGTCGACGGGGACCGTCGTCTGCTCGCCCGACGCCATCTCTTTTACCGTTACCTCGCCGTTCGCGAGGTCCTGCTCCCCGACGATGACGACCGTCTCCGCGTTGACCGTGTCGGCGTACGATAGCTGTGAGCCGAAGCCCCGGTCGGAGAGGTCGGTCTCGACGACGTGCCCGCGCGACCGGAGGTCGCGAGCGATTCGGGCGGCGACGTCGCGCGTGTCGCCGACGGTGAGGACGTAGTAGTCGGTCGCGAGTTCCTCGTCCGGCCAGGCGCCCGCGCGCTCACAGAGTAACTGGAGGGTGGCGTCGCCGAGCGCCACGCCCACCGCGGGCGTCGACTGACCGCCGAACGACTCGATGAGGTCGTCGTAGCGGCCGCCGCCGAAGACGGCGCGGGAGACCTCCCCGGTGGTGTCGAAACACTCGAAGACGACGCCGGTGTAGTAGTCCAGTCCACGGGCCGTCTCCAGCGAGAGGGTACAGTGCTCGCGGACGCCGAAGTCCTCGGTCGCGTCGAGCACTCGCCGGAGGTTCGAAACCGCCGACTCGACCCGGTCGGTGCCGGCGAACTCGACGAGGGCGTCGAGGTCTTGGCTCGAAAGGAGGTCGTCGAACTCGCGGGCCTGGTCGTACGAGAGGCCCGCGTCGTGCAGGAGGTCGTAGTATTCGTTCCGTTCGACCTTCGCGGACTTGTCGACCGCCCGGATGGCGTCGCGGACGTCGATATCGACGTCGGTCTCGCTCCCCCCGTCGCCGGCCATCGACTCCAGGAGACCGCCGAGGATGTCGCGGTGGGAGACGCGGAACTCGAACTCCCCCTCCGAGAGACCGAGGTTCGTGAGCGCGTCGGCCGCGAAGGCGAGTATCTCCGCGTCGGCTTCGGGTTCGGCGGAGCCGAAGACGTCGACGTTCGTCTGGTAGAACTCGCGGAACCTCCCCTGTTGGACCTGCTCGTACCGCCAGAACGGCCGCGTCGACACCCACTTGATGGGTTTCGAGAGTTCCTGGCCCTTCGCGACGACCATTCGCGCCACCGTCGGCGTGAGCTCGGGCGTCAGCGCGACGTCTCTGCCCCCTTTGTCCTCGAAGGTGTACAGTTCGTCGACGATCTCCTCGCCGCTCTTGTCGACGTACATCCGGGTCCGTTCGAGAGCGGGGGTTCCCACCTCGCGGAAGCCGTACCTCCCCGCCGTCGCCTCGACGGTGTCGAGCACCTCCCGCCGGGCGGTCATCTCCTCGGGGTAGAAGTCGCGGAACCCCTTCAGTCGGTCGTACATGCGCGTCGGTTTGCGAGGCGGGCTTGAAAGCTTTCACATCCCGCCTTTCGATGCTCGGTGGAGCGGTGGACGTCTCGGTTCGATGCATTGGTGCGGGACGAGTCGGTGGTGGCGGTGTGAGGGCGGTTCGATACGAGTAACGTCGGTGCGAACAGGTGCGGGGGCGCTTCGATTTCGGTGATGTCGGTTCGATTCGATGATGTCGGTTCGACCACGATGGTCGCGCGGTGCACGGGCGCGGTGGACCGCAGCCTCGTTCCTCCCCAACCGGTGCGGCCGAGACGGCACTCGGCCGCGTCCCTCGCGCGTTCGCTCGCTCCCAGGGGTCGCTCGCTCTCACGCGCCGACCGCAACGACGCGGTGGCGCGTGACGTCACGCGGGCTCGCCGCGTGACTCACGCGCGAGGGATGAGTGAGGGAACGAGCAACGCGAGTGACTGAACGAATCGGCTGGGGAGGGCGAGGCTGCGGTCACACCGCCCTGACGACCGCGCGGTCTCGGTGCTGTCGGTTCCGCTCGTGACGTCCAGTATCCGTTCTGCGCGGTCTCGGTGCTGCCTGCCCCACTCGTCACGCGTCCTGCACCTCTTCTCACCGCCCAGCCTATCAACCCCGCCGAATCGACGAACACGCCGTGCGACTCCTGGCGTCTCTCTCCGAACAGCACCTACAGCGCGATGAGACTGACACCACAGACCGCGAGCCCCGCGGCCACCAGCCGCGTCGCGAACGCCCGTTCACGGAGGACGATTCCACCCAGCAACACGGCGACGATTGCCTGGGTGTTGATGATGGGCGAGGCGATGCTCGCGGGCACCTGCTGGAACGCCAGCGAGGTGACGTGCTCGCCGACGGCGACGCCCGCGCCCGCGAGGGCGAACTTCAGCAGGTCCCCCCGCACCGACACCCACTCGCGGAGCGCCAGCGGGAGGACGACCACGGTCACGCCGAGGAGGAGCGTCGGCACCCACAGCTCGGGCTGGAGACCGAGCTCCTGCAGGGCGAGCCGCTTGCCCACGTCGCTGACGGCGTAGCACATGGCGCTCAGAAGCGCGAGCTGCGCGGGTCGGGCCGACGCCGCCTTTCGAAGCGGGTCCAGCAGGCTCCCACGCCGGTAGTTCGCGACGTACACCGCGAGCGTGGCGACGACGACGCCGCCGACCTGCAGCGGGGTCAGCCGCTGGCTCAAGAACAGCACCTCGATGGGAAGCACGAACACGGGCACGATCTTGTTGATGGGCGCGACGTACGACACCTCACCCGCATCGAGCGCGTAGAGGAACACGAGAAACGCGGCGGCAGTCGTCACGACGGTGCCGACGACGACGCCGACCTCCCAGACACCGAACGAGGCGGCCGTGGGCAGACCATCCGCTCGAACCCCCGACACCGCGACCGGGAGGTACCACGCGATGGCGGCAGTGTTGACGACGACGGTCAGCACCGTCCCCGGGTACGCGGCGAAGTAGCGCTTCAGCGCGAAGATGTACGTTCCCCAGACGAACGCGGCGACGACGGCGTAACCGATGCCGGGGGAGAGCGGGAGAGAACCGAGGACCATCTACCTCGTCGTCGCCGCGGGGCGGAGAAAGACGTTCGGATTTGGGTCCGAGGCCGTCCGGTCGTGTAGCGACGGCACGAAGGCGACGGTGCCGTCTTCGACCCCGCGAACTCGGTCGTCCGCGGACTCGTCGGTCGCACGCTCCTCCGACCGTCACGCCCGGTCTTCGACGACGCTCGGACGGGCTGTTTCGCTGCGCTCCGTTCACGTCACTCCTTCAGCCCACGGACCCGCGTCTGGGTGTGGTCGGGGAACACCGCTTCCACGGCGCTCCGACCGTGCCGCTCGGTGAGAAGTTCGCGGAGCTCCGACTCGTAGTCGGCCTTCTTCACTTCGGCGCTCGGACCGGATTCGACCTCCAGTCGCCGCTCGACGAGGCGGTCGATGGCCCGGCGACCGAAGCCAGACAGCGGCGAGAGGTAGTCCACGTCGTGGCGGTCTTCGAGCGACTGCGCCTGTGCCCGCGAAACCGTCGGCACGCGGTCGTCACGGCGGGTCCCGTCGGCGATGGCGGTCACGTTCAGCTCCGCGACGCGTTCGAGCGCGTGGGTGTGGACCTGCTGGATGCCGTGTCGGGGGAAGCCGTCGCTCTGCATCCGGTCGACGGCCTCCTGTGCCACGCTCCGGTCGAGTTCGACGCGCTCGAAGCCGTAGCCGAGCGTCTCCGCCGCCTCGCGGGCGTGCCGCCAGTCGTCGGTCACGCCGAACCAGCCGGTCACGAGCGTCACGTCGTAGAAGGAATCGAGAAGCAGCGCCGCCAACGTGGAGTCCTTCCCGCCGCTGTACAACAGCGCCAGCTCCATCACCGGCGACGGATGTCGAAGCTCTTCGAGTCGGGCTGCATCTCCTTCAGCAGGCTCTTCATCTGCTCTTCGTCGATGCGGCTCTGGAGCCGGCCGCTCTGTGCGAGCGCCACCAGTTGTCGCTCGACCTGGTCGGCGAAGTCGGGTTTCGACATCTGCACGGCGTTGAGCCGCTGGCGTGCCCCGTCGGTGAGGTGCTGTTTGAGCAGCGCCTGTTTCTGCGCCTCCGCCTGCTCCTGTGCGGCCTGCTGGGCCTCCTCGTCGGCAGCACTCGCGCCGCCGCCTTGCTGCTGTTGCTCTCGGAGTTCCTGCATCTTCTTCTCGCGGAGCTCTTCGAGCCTGTCGTCGTCCGGAGTACCACTCATACGCGAGTCTTCGCGGTTACGACAAAAAACGGTTACGGACCCTCAGACGAAGACGTGAGGATTCACCAACGCGTCGGCGAGACCAGCGGACGTGGCGTTCGTACGGCCCGTTGTCGGTCGTTCCCGGGTGTCGTCGCCTCGCGGTGACGGCCGGGTGCTGACCGCGAACCGTCTCAGGCGTAGCGCTCTAGCTCGGGGCGGTCCAGCGATTCGAGGACGTCGCCCGCGACGGAGTCGAGGAAGCTATGTCCTTCGGGCGTGATGCGGCGCCCCTCGCCCTTGACCGTCGTCACCAGCTCCTCCTCTTCGAGTTGCTGGAGGATGGTGCGGATGACCTTCTTCGACCCGCTCGACTTGCCGGCCTTCGCGACTCGGTAGCGCGTGGAGCCGCGCTTCTTGCCGCCGTACTCCGTCGAGAGGCGGTCGATGCCTCTCGGGCCGTCGATAGCTAGCTTCCGGAGCAGCGAGGCGGCACGGACGTACCAGAAGTCGTCCTGTTGGGGCGGCAGTTCGCGACCGGAGCCGGTCTTCACGAACTCTGCCCAGGCCGGTTGCTCGATTCGCTCTTCGAGCTCTGCGGCGACCGCCTCGATGAGGTCGTCCGCCGGGACGTCATAGAGGGTTACCATGGACGATAGTTCCCGAGGACGGCGTTTAAACCCATCGTATCACACCGGCTGCGTGCCGGATTCTCACACGCCTCGCCGATCAAAACCGGCGGCCGACGCCGGTCGTTCCGAGGACCGTCCCCCGAGGATCACGGGCGTCCAGTAGACGAAGCCGCGGAAGACGATGACGCCCGCCGTGGCTATCTTGAACCCGACCGCGGGCGAGGCGGCGGCGATGAGGACGGCGAGCGTCCACTCGATGCCGCCGGCACCGCCGGGCAGCGGTGTGACGCCCGCGATGGCGCCGATGGGGACGACGAACAGCGCGATGGAGAGCGCGATGGGCTCCCCGATGGCGACGAACGCGAGCCAGAGCGCGATCATCTGAAACCCCCACCCGAACGACGAGAGCGCGAGCGCGATCGCCAGCTTCCGGGGGTTGGCGGCGACCCGCTCGATAGCGCGGAAGAAGCCGGTGATGCGCCGTTCGAGCCCCTCCGCCGTGGGGACCGAGACGCGCGGTACGACGCGGGCGATGGCCTGGATGAACGGAACGAGCGCCTCGACGACGCGGTGTTCCAGCGAGTACCGGCGGGTCCAGCCCACGTAGACGAGCGACGGAACGGTGATGGCGAGCACGCCGACCGCGGCGATGGCGACTTCGAGCCGGCGACCGAGCGTCACCTCGGTCGCGTAGTAGCCCGCGCCGATGAGCGCGATGGTGATCGAGGGGACGAAGTTGAGCGTGTCGACGCTGGCGATGGCGGCGAGCCCCGTCTCGTACTCCGCGTCGGTCGAGCGGTTGATGAGCAGCGCCGTCACGGGCTCGCCGCCCGCCTGACCGAACGGCGTGATGTTGTTCGAGAACATCGCGCCGCAGAACACGAGAAAGGAGCGGAGCCACGAGAGCTCCACCCCGAGGACGCCAAGCACCGTCCGGAGGGCGCCCGCCCACGCGGCGAGCCACGCGAACGTCGCGAGGAGGACGAGCGCGACGTAGCGGAGGTCGGCACTCGTCACCTGTGCGACGAGGTCGTCGACGCCCGCGGTGTAGAACAGGACGGCGAAGACCACGAGCGTCGCCGCGAATCCGACGAGTGTCGCGCGGAGGTTCTCGCGGCCCATATCGGCGGGTGGGCGAGCGGGTGCATTAAGGCTCCGAAAGGGAGCGTCCCAGGGGGCGGAGGCCGGTTCGATGTACGTGTCGTGGACGGATGGCCTGATTGTATCGAACGAGTGACTGTGTTCGGCTGCAGAAGCGACGGTGTGAGGGAGGGGCGCTCGGGTGCAGGACCGACAGCGTGAGTGACGGGTGGTCGGTTGTCGGAGCAGCAGCGTTAACGACCGCACGTCCCTCCCTCGCACCGACTGTACTGCGACTCTCCCGACCGGTCCAGGCTCGCGGTGTGACCGCTCCGTACTCGCCGAACACTGCGACGGAAGGGAAGCTTTTCCCCACCAGCCAACGACCGAACGGAGCATGGACGAGCGGACCGCCCTCCGGATGCTCGCCGACGCGCTCCCCGCTGCCGGGGACGACGCGGCCGTGGTCGAAGACCTCGTCGTCACCACGGACATGCTCCACGAGACGACGGACTTCCCGGCGGGGACGACGCGCTACACGGCCGGGTGGCGCGCCGTCGGCGCTTCCCTCTCGGACGTGGCCGCGATGGGCGTCCCCGCCGTCGCGGCCGTCGCCGCCTACGCCGCCCCGCGGTTCGACGAGGGCGAGTTGGTCGACTTCGTCCGGGGGGCACAGGACGTCGCAGAGCGCGTCGACGCCGCGTACGTCGGCGGCGACCTCGACCACCACGAGGAGTTCACCGTCGCTACGACGGCCATCGGTCGTCGCGGCGACCACGACCCGGTGCTCCGGTCGGGGGCGACGCCGGGCGACGTCGTCTGCGTGACCGGCTCCCTCGGGAGGAGCGCCGCCGGGCTCCGCGCCTTCGAGGCGGGCGACCCTGACCGCGGCAACGACCTCTTCCGGTTCACTCCCCGGGTCGGGGCCGGCGAACGCCTCGCGGCCCACGCGACCGCGATGATGGACTCCAGCGACGGCCTCGCCCGGTCGCTCCACCAACTCGCGGAGGCTTCCGAGTGCGGGTTCGCGGTCGACGCCGACCGCGTCCCGCTCACCGAGGAGCTGACGTCGACCGTGGACGCCGCGGAGGCGTGGGACCTGGGGGTGTACTTCGGCGAGGACTTCGAACTCGTCTGTACCCTGCCCGAGCGCGCTGTCGACGACGCGACCGCGGCCCTCTCGGACTGCGAGGTGTCGCTCACTCGCGTGGGCCGCGTCGTCGACGCCGAGTCGGGCGTCACCGTCGACGACGACCCGCTCCCCGACCGCGGGTACACCCACGGGAGCGAGTGAAGCGGTCTCGGCACGGTCGAATCACCGGGCCGCATCGATGAGGTGGGCTCGGTCGCTGACAGAGCGGAGTCGCTTTCCCCGGTTGGCTCAGCGTCGCCTACTCGTCGACGATACGGATGGACTTCCACTCGTTGCCGCCGGGCCAGATCAGTTCGTACTGGAGGTCCGACTCCTCGTCGCCGACGCGCTCGGACCAGTCCGCCTCCGGGAGGTCTATCTCCTCGCCTGTGACCTCCCACGTGGCGGTCTCACCGGGGGAAACTCGTCGCGAGAGACGCGTGACGGGTCGGTGCGGATACCATCCCTCTCCGTTGATCGCGCCGACGAACCGCCCGGTCTCGTCTCCCTCGTTTCGGACCGTGAGTTCGAACGTCGTGGTGCCGTCGAGCGGAACGGTCTCCGGCCCTCGCCACTCCACCAGCGACAGCGAGGGTAACGGCGCCGTCAGTCGCCTCCGGAGCCCGTCGTCGGGACGCCACTCGCCGCCCGGCCAGACGAGCGCGGCGTCGCTCGCGTCGCCGGTCTCCGGCAGGTCGAAGGCGACCCAGCCGGCCCCGTTCTCGCTGGAGTACTGCTCACTCCCCGACCTGTCGGACTGACGTGCCGGGATTCGCTCCCACGTTCTCGGCGTGTGGTCGGTTCCGTCGAACCGAAAGACGAGGGCCGACCGCGAGGGCGGCGGTCCCGAGATCGCATCGACGGCCAGGACGAGGTACTGGCGGTCGTCCTCCGCCACCAGTCGATAGTAGTCGACGTCCAGTTCGACGAGCGCCGGCTGGAGGGCGTCGAGTTCGACTCTCAGCTCCGTCTCGGGGGGCGTCGCCGTCGCAGTTGCCGTGGAGGCCGCTGTCGGCGAGGCGCTGGTGTCGTCCGCTGGCTCTCCGCCCCGCTGTTCCGAGGAACAGCCCGCGAGGCCCGAGAGACCGGCACCACAGAGAGCGAGGACCGCTCGTCGGTGCATGTCCGTTTCCCGCTCCCGGCGTCCTGAATACTTTGTGTGGACCGAATACTTCGGCTCTGCGCGACGCGTGGACGGCCGCACACCGTCAGAGGCTGACGATCTGGATCGGGACGTGGAGGAAACAGAGCGCGCCGAGGGCGAACGTCAGGACGCCGATGGCCTGTCGGCGGCGGTCGAGCGGCGTCTCGTCGATGGGGTCCGCCGGCCCGTTGTAGGCGATGACGGTGGCGAACAGCCCCCAGAACGCCCACAGCCCCACCGACTCGTTGAGACCGAGGCCGCGCGCGTAGTAGAGGTACCCCGCGAGAGCGAAGAGGGCGAGCGGAACCACGGCGGCGACGGTCTCCTGGCGCTCGCCGAGCATCGCCCGGAGCATGTGTCCGCCGTCCAACTGGCCGACCGGGAGGAGGTTGAGGACGGTGAAGAACATCCCGACCCACCCGCCGATGATGACCGGGTGGACGGTCTTCGAGGGGTCGGTGTAGCTCGTCGGCTGGCCGATGGCGGCCGCGATGAGGTCGAGGAGGGGCGGGTTGTTGAAGACGATGACCTCGCCGCTCTGTTCGAGCACCCTCGCGGGGACCGTCAACGGGTCGAGCGAGAGGCCGATGACCGTGACGACGACCGTGGCCGCGAGTCCGGCGAGCGGGCCGGCGACGCCGATGTCGAACAGCGTCCGGCGGTCGGGCATCTGCCCGCGCATCCGGATGATAGCGCCGAGCGTCCCGAACGGGAAGATGAAGGGGATGAGGTAGGGGAGGGAGACGTCGACGCCGTGGTACCGCCCGAGCAGGTAGTGGCCGAGTTCGTGCGCCGAGAGCACGCCGAGGACGGCGGCGGTGAAGGGCCACGCCTGTAGCATGGTCAGAGGATTCCGCTGGAGCTGTTCGAGCGGGACGTAGTACCACGCGACGCTCCCGACGAACAGCGTCGAGAGGACCGTCGCGACGAACAGTCCCAGGTTCTTCCACGGGATTCCTTCCGGTCCGTTCGCGATCGGTTCGGCGACGACGACGTCCTCCCGTCCCGAACGCGTCGTCGCGAGGCGGGCGTCGTATCCCGCCTCGCGGAACGCCGGCCAGACCTCCTCGATGAGCGTGCTCCGCGGGACGAGCGTCTCGCCGTAGAAGAGGATCCGATCCCCGTCCCGGTACGTCTCGCGGAGGTGAAAGACCGACCGGAGGGTTTCCCATGGCACGTCCGACTCGGCCGAATCCATCACTCGCGGTAGGGGTGACGTGGCTATAAATCCTGTCCGCCGGCGCCGCCGCTCTCCAGGGGTAAAAACAACCGTAGGAAGGGGGACCGCGGGGACGCGTGCGGGCGGTTCGACGACCGTCTCGACTCGTCGCCGGCGCGTCTCAGGCCGTGAGTGCGTCGCGGCGTTCGATGCGCCACGTGGTCGCGGACGTGTACGACCACTTCTCGATTTCGAGCTCGGACGCGGAGTCGCGGAGCTTGACCATCAGGGCGCCGATCTCTTTGGGCGACAGCCCGACGTCGTCCGCGATGAACTTACTCTTGAAGTACATCTCGCCGTCCTGCGCCTTCTCGAGCAGGTACTGCTTCAGACGTTCTTCCTTCGAGCTGCCGTCGGTGGAGGGGGTCACGGTTGCGCTCATTGTCTTGACCTCGATTACTGGGATGGCCCTGGGATAGTATATAAACGGAGGAACGTTCGGGGCAGTTCGGATGGTTTCAGCCCCTCACGACGTTTCACGAACGATTCAGGACTCTTCGAGAAACGTTTAGACGTTTTATTCCACGAGCACAGGTTTTCAATCGCACCCGGTGTGATACGAATTTAATGTGGCGTGAAAGACGCGTATCGGGTCGGAAATCCGGAACCTTCCGGCAAGGATTTCTCGTTCGGACGGGGTTCGAGCCGGCACACGCGCCTCCGTCGAGCGCGCTCGGGCGGGGTTCGGCGGGCCGCTCGTCCCGGCTGTCGGCGTTCTCCGGTCACCGCGTGTGACGCCAGAACGTGTCCTCGACCGTCACCTCCTTCTTGAACAGCGGCACCTCGTCCTTGAGGCGGTTGATTCCGTCTTCGACGGTTCGGAACGCCTCCTCGCGGTGGCCGGCCAGGACGACGACGAAGACGATGTCCTCGCCGTCGGTGATGAGTCCCGTTCGGTGGTGCATCTCGACGTCGAGGACCCCCGTTCGACCTTCGAGTTCGCGGCAGATGCTCGCCATGCGCTCCTCTGCGACGCCCTCGTACTTCTCGAACTCCAGGGCCGTCGTTCGCGGGTCGTCGTCACCGTCCTTCGCGCGGACGCGTCCGGTGAACGTGGCGATGGCGCCCGCGCGCTCGGCCCGCGGCGACGACTTGACCCGGTCGACGAGCGTCCCGAGCGTGACGTACGGCTC